>JALUXV010000330.1 GCA_027013165.1 Alteromonadaceae bacterium | reverse complement strand
CGCAACTGTCAATGTATCTAGATTTACTTGACGTTTAACAGGAGGAGCATCAGCAAGTGCTGTGGGCACTGTTGGAATATTTTTCGGTTTTGATTTTGTTTCAAGTACTGGCGGCGCTGGCTCTGGAGATTCGGGCTTAACTGAAAGCGCTTTAGGCGAAAAACCTTCAGGTACAGGCGATGCCATTGCCTCTTGCGCAATCTGATTTGCAGCTTGTTCGAGTAACTTTGCTGTACGCGCGGCGGGGTCGTCTACTGTAGAAGACCGAACCGGCGCCGACGGAGCTTGTTTCTTTACTTCGTCAGGATCGGTGAGCAAGCTATCTAAATAAGCTTCTACCACATCCTCGCGAGCAAAAGGCGCCTGTTTATTCATTACTTCTCTAGCTCCTGAAGTAATTTAGCATACGCTGTTACACCACGGGTTCTTGGATACGCGGCGGAAATCGGTAACTGGACCTGACTCGCGTCTCTAAAATGAGTATCAACAGGAATAACACCATGCCAAACACGCTCACCGTAATCAGACATTAATCGTTTTCGCGATTCCAAAGCGGCGTTTGTTCGCTTGTCAAACATGGTAGGAATAATCACGGTATCGAAAGCTTTTTTTAGTGAGCGCCCCATGATTTCCATCGTTCTAATCATTCTGTCTAAGCCCTTCAGAGCCAAATATTCTGTTTGCGTAGGAACAATGACTTTGTTACATGCCGCAAGTGCATTCACCATAAGCACGCCAAGCACAGGTGGGCAATCAATAATCACCACATCAAACTCTCGCTCTACCTTGGCTAGCGCTTTTTTCAACACCAGCCCCATACCTTGTTCGCTCCCCATAGTACGGTCGAGCGTTGCTAGCGCCATAGTGGCAGGTAGTACGTATAAGTTGTCGAGCTTAGTTGGACACAAGCAGTCCATCACTGTATCGGCAGACATTTCAGATGAATGAACAAAAATGTCGTAAACAGAATGACTTAATGCTTCGGCATCAATACCAAAATAGTAACTCAGAGACGCATGAGGGTCTGTATCAACCATTAGCACACGCTTACCTCGCTGCGCCAGCAATCCGCCTAAGCTAACGGTTGTTGTGGTTTTACCCACGCCACCTTTTTGGTTTGCTACTGTCCAGACTTTCATTGACGTCTCTCGTTTATTTTGGTCATTTGCCAACGCTTGTGATGACTCACATTTCCGCTAGTATAGCGCCGCTTATCTCGTCCAATGAAATACTACGGGTGGAAATGTTTGCCGCAGCTACCGCCTGAGGCATGCCATAAACAACACACGACGCTTGATCTTGCGCCCATATTGTTGCTCCCAAGCCTTTCAAAACGCGACTCCCTTCTCTGCCATCAGCCCCCATGCCTGTTAAAATTATGCCTAGTACGTCCCCACTGAATACTTTAGCAAGGCTTCCAAATGTTAAATCCACACTAGGTTTATAATTAATTTTATCAGACGGGCTGGTGTCTAAAATTTTGACTTTCTTTTGTGCGCCGGAAGCTTCCACTAACATCTGTTTACCACCAGGAGCCAGATAAGCACAACCAGGCTTGAGTATGTCACCTTGTTCAGCTTCTTTAACTGATATATCACAGTTGTTATCAAGCCGCTGGGCAAATGCATGAGTAAAGGTGCCAGGCATGTGCTGCACAAGTACAATCGGGTAAGGGAAACTCGACGGCAAAGCCATGAGTACTTTTTGCAACGCTACAGGCCCTCCTGTAGATGCCCCAATAGCTAAACATTTATAGCGCTTATTGCTGCTTGCGACAGACGCTGAAACTGGTTTCGCAGGTATTGGCCTAGTAGTTTTGCTGCTAGAAAGATTCGCATTGGACAATGGCTCTGAAAAGCTACTAGGTATACGTCGTGCTGCGGCAGAAAGCGTTGGTCGGGGCGCAACCCTTCTCATCGAAATTCCGCGTCGAGCGATCAATCTCACTTTTGTGCATAAGAGCCTTGCCGCGTCTTTTCTATTTTCCGCGATGTCCTCAAACTTTTTAGGTAAAAAGTCTAGCGCCCCTGCTTCTAACGCGTCCAAAGTAGCTTGCGCTCCATGGTGTGTCAGGGAGGAAAACATAACAATGGGCAACGGAGATTGTGCCATTATTTCACGAACCGCTGAGATACCATCCATAATTGGCATCTCAACATCCATGGTAACCACATCTGGCTTTAGCGATGCTATTTTCTCAATTGCATCGCGGCCGTTTCTCGCTTCACCAATAACCTCAAGTTCTCTATCTTCGTTGATTATTTCCGTTACTCTACGACGATAGAATGTTGAATCGTCCACGACCAGGACTTTATAGACCATGGATGTATTGTTCCTTTATTGATGCATCACTTACTTAAGCGATTTTCTAGCATACCTTTTTAATAAACTGGGGATATCAAGAATCAGTGCAATACCACCATCAGAGGTAATAGTTGCTCCGGCCATACCAGGCGTACCTTGAAGAAGCGCATCGAGAGGTTTAATCACTACCTCTTCCTGACCGATAAGTGCGTCGACCACAAAGCCCACTTGTTGCGTACCTATTTGTACAACCACCACGTGCCCTTTCTCTCGATCAATGTTTTTCTCGCCACGAATCAACCATTCGCCCAAGAAGAACAATGGAATCGCTTTTTGGCGAACGATCATAGTTAACTGGCCATCAACCGTATTGGTTTTCTTAATGTCCATGTTAATAATTTCGTTCACGGCCCCCAGAGGTAATGCAAAGGTCTGTTTGCCTACCACAATCATTAGGGTGGGTAAAATGGCCAACGTAAGAGGGACTTTGATATCTAAGCGAGTGCCTTTGCCTAGCTTTGAGTCAATGCTCACTGAACCGTTGAGTTGGTTAATCTTAGTTTTTACAACGTCCATACCCACACCGCGACCAGAAATATCACTGATTTCGGTCTTGGTAGAGAAACCCGGTGCAAATATAAGGTTAAACGCTTCAACGTCTGACATTCTAGCCGCGGCATCTGCGTCTAGAACCCCTCGGTTAATGGCTATGTCTTTTAGTTTTTCAGGGTCCATACCTTTACCATCATCTTCGATGGTAAGTAGAATGTGATCACCTTCCTGTGAGGCTGACAGCTTAACCGTACCCATACGAGGCTTACCCGCTGCGGCTCGGTCATCTGGCATTTCAACGCCGTGGTCCACTGAGTTTCTAACCAAGTGCACCAAAGGATCGGCCAATGCTTCAACCAAATTTTTATCTAAATCGGTTTCTTCACCTTCAAGCTCAAGGGTGATTTCTTTCTTGAGGCTTCTTGCCAAGTCTCTAACAACACGTGGGAAGCGGCCAAAAACTTTCTTAATTGGCTGCATGCGGGTTTTCATTACCGCACCCTGTAAGTCACCGGTAACCACGTCTAAGTTAGCAATGGCTTTTGACATGCTTTCGTCATTGCTATTTATGCCAAGGCTCAACAAGCGGTTTCTCACTAATACAAGCTCACCAACCATATTCATGATTTGGTCGAGTCGTTTAGTATCTACACGTACGGTAGTTTCCGCCTGAGGAGCAGCAGGTGCAGGTTTTTTATCGTCCTTCTTAGCTGCTGGCGACTCTTTCTTTGCCGGTGCAGCGGGCGTTTTTGTTGCAGCGGCAGCTGGCTTAGCAGGCGTTTGCGCTTGTTTGGCTTTATTTACCGCAGCAGTGGCCTCAGTATCGACACTCACCGCTTTTGCAGGTGTTTGTGGTGCAATTTCAGCAGCTTTTGATGGACCTTGCCCAGACCCGTGAAGTTGATCTAATAGTGCTTCAAATTCATCGTCAGTGATCTCATCGTCACTGCTTGCCACAGGAGCAGGATCTGCCACAACTGTTGGCCCAGATTTATCCTCACCTTCACCGAACTTGCCTTTACCGTGAAGATCGTCCAATAAGGCTTCGAACTCTTCATCAGTAATATCATCTGAACCCGTATCTGCTGCTGGCGAGGGCGCAGCTGGAGCTGGCGTTGACGCAGGAGCAGAAGCGCCAGGTGCACCAGAACCATGAAGTTCGTCAAGTAACGCTTCGAATTCGTCCTCGGTGATCTCATCAATACCACCATTATCTGAAGGCGCATCAGCAGTGTCTTCCAACGCAAACTCTTCTTCAACTGGGGCTTCAACTACGGGAGCTTCCGCAGCGGCAGGTGCAGGTTCAGCATCACCAAAAATGTTTTCGTCGGGCGTTTCTGGATGACTTAATTTGTGTAGTATATCGACAAGGTGAGCGTCCGCAGGCTCTAATGGTTCTCTAGCTTTGACATTTTCAAACATTTCAACGACTACGTCTGTAGCCTGTAAAATGGTGTCCATAAGCTCTGGGGTTAAGGTGCGCTGTCCATTTCGCATTACGTCAAAAACGTTCTCTGCGCCGTGACATATCTCGACTAACTCCGTTAGCGAAAGAAATCCAGCTCCCCCTTTAACCGTGTGATAACCGCGGAAGATAGCATTTAACAAATCTGCATCTTCAGGGTTATTCTCAAGATCAACGAGTTGTTCTTGCAATTGCTCTAGAATCTCACCGGCTTCAACCAAGAAGTCCTGTAAAATATCCTCGTCAACATCAAAAGACATGCGCCTGCTCCCCTAAAAACCTAAGCTGGACAAAAGGTCGTCAACATCATCTTGCCCCGATACCACATCATCGCGACTTTCCGCATCGATAATAGGGCCTTCCGCTTCTACCGCTTTGTTATCGACAGATTTTGCGGTGGGTTTAGTTTGCCCAATCAACTCTTGCTCACCAAACACCGTCAGCATATTAACCAAGCTGTCCTCAACTTCTTTCACCAAGTCGATAACCTTACGTATTACCTGACCTGTTAAGTCTTGATAACCTTGAGCCATCAATACTTCAGTAAGTAATGAAGTTAGCTTAGAGGATTGTTCAACGCCATCTTCGAGCAGCTTGTCTAAGTCTTGGCATAAGGCCTTGAACTCACCCAACTCAATTTGCCTACTCATTAGCTTTTTCCACTCAGGCATAATTTTACCAATGCTTGAGTTTAAATTCTCAGAGATAGGCATACTTGCCTCTACAGCGTCCATCGTGGTATTCGCTGCTTTCTCAGTCTCTTCGATCACGTACATCAATCGAGACTGAGCGTCTGGAATATCGTCGTTAGCCAGATTTACAATGCGTTCATCTAACTGAAAATTATTTAGGGCGTCGTGTAATTGACGGGTTAGTTTTCCAACCTCCGCAAATAACTCGACAGATTCCTTCATTGATGCCGCCTCAAGGATAGCGTTAGCAGATGCTTTATCGCCAGCTTCGAGATAGGCAACGAGTTGCTTTGCTTCTTCAAGCGAAATCGGGACATTCACATTTGTTGTCATCCAGTAAACCTCTTATTTCTAGGGAGCGCCTGGATCAACCTAAACGTTCAAAGATCTTATCTAGTTTTTCTTTAAGCGTAGCTGCCGTGAATGGTTTAACAACATATCCGTTAACACCCGCTTGCGCTGCTGCAACGATTTGTTCTTTCTTAGCTTCTGCCGTAACCATAAGTACTGGAAGGTGTTTCAATTTGTCGTCTGCGCGAATGTGACGAAGCAAATCAATACCTTGCATGCCTGGCATGTTCCAGTCGGTAACAACAAAATCGAAATCACCTTGCTGAAGCATAGGTAATGCCGTGTTGCCGTCGTCCGCTTCCTGGATATTGGAGAAACCCAAATCTTTGAGCAGGTTTTTGATGATACGTCTCATGGTAGAAAAATCGTCAACCACAAGAATCTTCATGCTTTTATCCAAAATAGCCTCCAGTGAGGGTTAATCGTTCTAAGTTTCTATTCTTCATCTGTCTGCCAAGACTTCATTCGTGATTTGAGTTTTAGCATGGCCTGACTGTGAATTTGGCTGACTCTAGACTCACTTACATCAAGCACCTCGCCTATTTCTCGTAGGTTCAGTTCTTCATCATAGTATAAAGACAGCACTATCGCTTCCCGCTCGGGCAACGTAGTAATAGCATGGGCTAACGCTTTTTGAAACGCGCCCTGCATCAAATCTTCCAAAGGTGCATCGCTACCCCGATTCTTTTCGGTTGAAATAACGTCTTCCGATACACCTAAATCTTCGATTCCCACCAATTTGCCCGCATTAACTTCATTAAGCATTTGGTGGTACTCTGGTAAACTCACATTGAGTTTTTCCGCTATGTCGGCGTCACGAGCATCTCTGCCGGTTTCACTTTCAACCAATGATATGGCCTCGGTAATCGCTCGGCCATTCTTGTGAACAGAGCGAGGCGTCCAATCACCTTTGCGGATTTCATCTAACATTGCGCCGCGAATACGGATACCAGCAAAGGTTTCGAAGCTAGCACCTTTAGAACCGTCAAAATTTCTTGCCGCTTCTAACAGCCCAATCATGCCTGATTGGATTAAGTCATCAACGATTACACTCGCAGGGAGCCTAGCCATTAAGTGGTGAGCAATGCGCTTTACTAGTGACGCATGACGCTCAACCAGTTGTGCTTTATCAGTTTGTTGTTGATAAGCGGCTGCCTTGCTATTCAACGTTAATTACCTACTGCTTTTTCTGACACAAGTTGTTCTAGGAAAAATTCCAAATGACCGCCCGGTTGCGCAGGGATGGGCCATGTTAACGCCTTATTCGCTAGCTGAGTAATTGCCAATGCAGCTGGAGAACCAGGAAAAGCATCAACAATTGACGTTTGCTTACGTACCGCTCGGCGAATATTTTCGTCGAAAGGTATGGTTGCAACAAGTTCCAGCGCCACGTCAAGGAATCTACCAGTAACTTTAGACAATTTATTGAATAGTTCCTGCCCTTCTCGTACGTCTCGAACCATATTGGCAACGACTTTGAACCTGAACACGCCGTGTTCGCGATTCAGCAATTTGATAAGCGCATAAGCATCGGTAAGTGACGTAGGTTCGTCACACACCACCACCATGATGTCTTGCGCTGCCCTAGAGAAGCTCAACACCATGTCGGATATACCTGCCGCCGTATCAACGATAAGCACGTCAATTTCCGATCGCAACTCGCTGAAGGCGCGGATTAAACCAGCGTGTTCAGTTGGCGTAAGCTCTGCCATCGATTGCGTGCCCGACGTTGCAGGCGCGATTTTGATGCCGTGGGGACCTGTGACAAGAATTTCATCCAGTGTACATTCACCAGACAATACGTGAGAAAGATTGCGCTCAACCCTAAGCCCTAACATAACATCTACGTTAGCTAGCCCTAAGTCTGCGTCTAATACCATTACGCGTTTACCACGCTTTGCCATAGCAATAGCTGTGTTCAACGTAATGTTGGTCTTACCAACGCCACCCTTTCCTCCGGTGACGGCGATAACTTTGATTAACCGTGATTGCTTCATTTTTCGTAAGCTACTCGCTTGGTCGTCAATCATACTGCTCGTGCTGAATTTACCACATCATTACTACTAGTATGATTCAATCCATACTTTTTATAAAGCTTTGCTGCTGCAGATACTATAGATTTTGCTTCAGCTACCTTTATGTCCTCTGGAACTTTTTGTCCATCAGTCACATAACTTACCGGTAACTGATGCGTGATTGCTGCGCTAATGATCTCCCCCAGAGAGTAGCATTCATCTAGCTTCGTAAAAATACAGCCGTCTAAATTTGTCTCTTCGTAAGCGGCAATAATTCGCTCTAACGTAGCGTATTGCGTGTTCGCCTGTGCGACAAGATATTTTTTCACTGGCTGCATTTGACCATTATCAAACTGCTTGATTTGTTTAATTAATCGGCTATCTCGCTGACTAAAACCCGCAGTATCTATTAATATTAGACGCTTATGCCTGAGCTGGAACAATAAATCTGCTAATTCTTCACTACTTTGCGCTTTTCGAACGGTACAACCAATGATTTTTCCATAGGTTGCTAACTGTTCGAAGGCGGCAATACGGTAAGTATCGATTGTTATCATTGCTACCGATTCAGCACCGTACTTTTGCGCATATCGCGCAGCAAGCTTGGCCACTGTTGTGGTTTTTCCCGTACCTGTAGGACCAACCAAGGCAACTGCACCTTTTTGCGTAAGTATATCGTTACCCGTCACATTAATGCGATTAGCCAATAGGTTTAAAAGATAGATCCACGCTTCGCGCTCGTTATAGTGCGAGGGCGTATAATTAATAAGCTGAGATGCTAAATTTTCTGATAGCCCCATGGCAACCAAGCGTTTAGTCAAATAATGATGCACTGGTTGCTTGCGGCGCTGTTTGGCCTCCATTAAATCAGCCACTTGATGCTGAAGTACACTACGCAACGACGCTAGCTCTTCTTTAATATTGGTTAATTCATCGCTGCTGGAGTGTTCGCCAGAGGTTAGACTTGCAGCTTGATGCTGTTCTTTTGTCTCAAAACCACCTTTACTTTCTGTATTAGATTCCTCGACAAAGGCATTGGAGAAATCAAGGTGCTGGGCAATGTCATTAGCATGCTTTGCATTTTTGCTTTGCGCGCTAGTATCTGACGCTTGACGAGATTGCTCACCGTGCTGCTTCTCTAGCAGCGCTTTCAGGCTGTCAGGGCCGTCATCACCAATAATTTCACTAAGTGACGGTACCGCAGTTTCTCTTTTTGTTGCCGCTGGTTTCTTAACCGACAACTTTGCTTCAGGCTCTTTATCGTAGGCGGCGACTAATTCGATACCGTCGGCAACTTTGCGATTAGACATAATTACTGCATCGCTACCTAACTCAGCTTTTACCTGACTTAGTGCTTCTCGCATGTCTTTGCCGAAGAATCGTCTGATTTTCATAGTAACCCCCTAAGTAACTTCAGTGTCAGTTTATTGACCCACTGAGCTCACAATTTTAATCTGTTTATCGTCAGGTACTTCTTGGTAAGACAAAACGTGTAACCCTGCGACAGAATATTTCAAGAAGCGTGACAACACTGGACGTAACATACCTGAGGTAAGTAACACTGCTGGCTCACCTTCTAACTCTTGCTGCTGACTCGCTTGCTGCAAAGACTGTTGAAGTTTATCTGCCAAACCAGGTTCTATACCTGCGCCATCTTCTCCACCTGCTTGAAGTGACTGGTGCAACATCTGTTCCAACTCTGGCGCCAAGGTTATGACGGGGATTTCTTTTGCTCCAGCGGTTATTTCTTGAACAATCAAACGTTTAAGTGCAATTCGAACAGCAGACACTAGTACGTCAGGGTCTTTAGAGCGAGGCCCATATTCACTCAGTGTTTGAACTATGGTGCGCATATCTCGGATAGGCACGCCCTCAAATAACAAGGTTTGTAGCACTTTTACTACGGTACTGAGTTGCAGTATGTCAGGAACCAAGCCTTCAACGAGCTTAGGACTGTGTTTCGCCAACATGTCGAGCAATTGTTGAGTTTCTTCGTGCCCAAGTAATTGATAGGCATTGTTGGTCAGTAATTGACTCAGATGGGTTGCTACCACTGTGGCAGCGTCAACAACGGTATACCCCAAGGTCTGTGCATGCTCGCGCTTGGTAGGCTTTATCCAAATGGCGTCTAAGCCAAATGCGGGATCTTTAGTTGCTCGCCCCTCTAACTTACCAAACACTTGCCCTGGATTAATTGCCAACTCTTCATCATGACTAATTTGAGCATCGCCAATATTGACGCCGAGCATGGCAATTGTGTAGGTGTTGGGTTCTAAATCTAAGTTATCTCTGATGTGTACCGGCGGAATAAGGAAACCAAGCTCTTGCGACAGTTTTTTACGCACGCCCTTGATTCGAGTTAGAAGCTCTCCCCCTTGCGATTTATCAACCAAAGGAATAAGCCGGTAGCCCACTTCCAAACCAATAGTATCGACTTGCTGAACGTCATCCCACCCTAACTCTTTGGCTTCTGGAGGCGTGGTTTCTTGGGTTTCAACATTGGCAGGAACCTGAGGTTGCTCAGCGAGCTTTTTAGCCTTGTAACCTTGCCAATACGCATACCCTGCGATTAGGGCTGAAAAACCAAGGAAGGCCACGTGGGGCATTCCGGGAATAATACCCATGACAAACAATACACCAGCCGCAATGTATAGTGCTTGGCTATTGCCCAACTGTGTTTGGATTTCCCTACCCATTTCTTGGGTTTCGTTTTCACGGGTAACAATAATTGCAGTTGCCACGGAAAGTAACAGTGATGGAATTTGAGCCACCAAGCCATCACCAATAGTCAGTATGGTGTATACCTCAATAGCGTTGCCAAACGTCAATCCGTGCTGAATCATACCTATAAACAAGCCACCGACGATATTTATCAGCATGATAAATAAACCTGCCACCGCATCGCCTTTCACGAATTTTGACGCACCGTCCATCGAGCCATAAAAGTCAGCTTCTGCGGTAATTTCTTCCCTGCGTTTACGGGCTTCGTCTTGATCGATATAACCAGCATTAAGGTCGGCATCTATAGCCATTTGCTTACCTGGCATGGCATCCAATGTAAAGCGAGCACTTACCTCTGAAATTCTGCCTGCACCGGCGGTTACCACTTTAAAGTTAATGATAAGTAAGATGGCAAACACAACAACACCCACCGCATAGTTACCACCAATAACCACTTCACCAAAAGCTTCAATAACTTTACCAGCGGCGTCACCACCCTCGTGACCATAAAGTAAAACCACACGAGTTGAGGCTACATTTAACGCGAGTCGTAAAACCGTCGCTATTAACAACACCAGCGGGAAAATACCAAAATCTACGGGTTTTTGAGTAAAGACAGCGACCAAAATAATGACAAGAGACAAGGCAATATTAAAGCTGAAGAGCACGTCTAACAAAAACGGAGGCATGGGAAGTATCACCATGCCCATAATTGCTAGCAGAACAACAGGAGCGCCCAAGCCATTGGTAAACTGTTGGATCTGGTTCTTATCGAAGCGTTGAAGATAACCGGCTAACTGCATCGTAAGTGTGTCTCTCTATCGAAAAATTGACGCTTTTACAGCGCTACCTCCGATACGTATCAACTAATGTGCCAGCTTTAAATTATTGACTAAAAGGCTTTCCTGAGACCTTGATTAACGGCGTAATTCTTCTGGAATGGGTAAGTTTCTTTCAAGCGGTTTAGGACGCTGACCTTTACCAGCGCGATACGCTTTTAATTGATAAACATGAGCCAAGACCTGTGCAACGGCCATAAATAGGCCATTGGGTACTTCGTCATCAACTTCAGTTGAGTAGTAAATCGCACGGGCCAGCATGGGGGATGGTATGAGTGGAACGTCATTCGCCGTAGCTATTTTTCGAATATGCATA
>JALUXV010000329.1 GCA_027013165.1 Alteromonadaceae bacterium | reverse complement strand
ATCATCGACAACACACATTGCATGATTTCCATGGATTTCCTGCCAAACTGTACGAATATCGCTATCCGGCACTACCTGCTACAGATTATGCCAATGAATTAGCGAACAGGTTAGGTATTACGACTGATCATGCCAGGGGACTGGATCATGCAGCATGGGTCCCTATGCTGACAATGTATCCGCAGGCCGATGTGCCTGTGATGCAAATCTCTGTTTCACCACAATCCGGTTATGTTGCACATATGGAATTAGGCAGACGATTGTCCTTTCTCAGGGAGCAGGGGGTTCTGATTCTGGCTAGTGGCGTACTTGTGCATAATCTTTCACGCCTGGATTGGTCGGTTCGGCAAGGCAAGGCAGATGAGTGGGCAAAGGAATTCATTGATGAGTTTCATACAGCACTCGTTGCCCGTGATGAACGTACTTTATGTGCTCCTCATCAACTGCATTCAGGCCAGCTGGCGATTCCTTCACCTGAGCATTATCTGCCTTTTCTTGTAGCCTATGGTGCCTCTCGGGACAATACCGCATATGGCATCTGCCAGACCTGGCGCCACGGTAGTTTAAGTATGCACAGTTATTGTTTTACTCGAGATCACCGTGATATTGATGACGTGTCGAGCGTGAAGTACAGATGAAAGAGCTCTCGCCAAAAACTATTATTGACCAGTTCAATATGCGTTATTTGAATGATGTTTCAACGTTTGGTGCTTTAACAGACGAAGCGATACATTGGTTGCTGGCTAGCGGTAAACTAATCGAGTTTGCACCCGATGAAGCACTGTTTACACAATCCGGGCGGGGGGATTCCTTTTTTGTCATCATCGATGGTCAAGTGTCATATTATAAGTGGCTTGATACCAGGTATATCTTTATCCGGCACTATTACTCGGGGCAACAGATTGGATTTATGAGTATGGTGGCTTTGCACTCGAGGGTCGGAAAGGCAGTGGCTGATCAAACTACCTGGGCTCTCGAAATAAGTTCGGAAGTCTTCCAGAAACTACACGAGAGTCATCCCTCTGATTTTGGGATATTGATGATGAATCTGGCGCGAGAAATGGCAAGAACCTTGTGTGATGCCTACAAGCTTGCAGCAAAGCGAGAGGCTGATGAACGCGATTAACGCTACTCAAGGATATTAGTTATGCCTCTGCCTGGAGCGCCGATATTATTCGCCCACTGGCCAACTTGAAAATCGCCGCATGAATGTGCGGCATCTTGCGATGCAATCGCCAAGTCCATCGGGTCAATGCCTTTGGTTACCCCATGCGATGTTCGATATCCATGCGTCCGTGCAGTATTCTCAGGATATCGATACCGCTATTACCCACACGGTAGAAAATAACGTGCTTTCCTTCCGGCAGGCTTCTGTATCCGGATTTGATCTCTGGTCGTTCCCGGCCCATGTTCGGACTCTGGGCTAATTCTTCGCACTTTTTCTCCAGCGCATCGATGTATTTCTGTGCCTGTTGGTTACCCCATTTATCTCGGGTATAGGCTCGGATAACAAGGAGATCTTTTTTGGCCTCAGGTGAAAGGCGATAAGACGACATTAATCATATTTTCCCTGTCGTAATTCCTCGAAAAATTCTTTCCCGTCTATACCTTCGCCACGGTCAAGTTGGGCTTCTCCGACCGCAAGCATGGCCTGAAGGTGCTCCCGTTTCATTTTTTCGTACGCCACTTCAGAAAGAACCACAGCGACAGGCCTGCCATGTTTTTCAATACTGACGGGTTCCCGCTGTACCGTATCCATCAATTCACCGAACCGGTTTTTAGCGTCTTTTGCTGACACTGCCTTCATAGACAAACCTCACCTTAAAAGTGGCTATAATACACTTAATGGTCATTATAGCTAAAATATAAGCTCAAACGGTGAAATCAGGACTGTGCCGGATTTGTGCTAACTTGAAAGCACAGTGAACCGTAAGTGATTGATAACTC
>JALUXV010000328.1 GCA_027013165.1 Alteromonadaceae bacterium | reverse complement strand
GCCCTATGGATTCTGCATATGGCATTGCCATGAGCTGCCCTTCGACAGGAAGCATATTAGACAATCGTGAATATACCACGTCTATTTCTTTTGGTTTGTTAGGTGTTTGTTGCGCTAAAGCACTTACATTCAACCCAATAAGAAGTAAAAGAGTTATTAACTTTTTCATGCGTATCATTATTTTGATTGTTGGGGAAGCAATGGCTAACTTGTAGCACTATGTTAAATTTGTGTAAATGCGCGTTGAAGATGTCGCCGAATTCCTGCTAAAAAAACCAAAAAATCGCCGAATTTGTACCATCTGTAGAAAGGAAAAATCATACCCCTTAGCGAGCCAAAGAAATTTCTTGAGCTAGCGCTAAGGGGTAAAAAAGGTGGTTTTAGTCAGGCTGTTTTATACTTGGCTGAAGTATCTTGTTATGTAGAAAAATATTTTGGCTGAGTTCTGTTGGCTGAGAAATGCTCAAAAGTTCATCGGAACTGGCAGAAGCAAGGGGTTGGGCTGGAGTGACATTCACTGTTACTGGGCATGTTCCAGAATTAATATGCTCGAGAGCCGCCGCTAGCATTCCTTCATTAGGGTCTCCAAGGGGAGCAGTAAAATCATCGGCTACAACACAGCCAGGAAGCTCGTAATCAAATACTGGTGATGCAGTGGGGGTGAATCCGTCGGCATAGTCACCAAAGCCTTTCTCGTTAATACCTTGAAATTGAATTGAGAAGTAGGTTTCGCCACAGTTATCTGTTGGATAGAAGCCATAGGGCTTTCCGCAGGTGGTTGTCCCAATTTGTACCACTTCTACGTCAATGCCTCGTAGTGCATTCATTACAGATTCACTGGCAGAACACGTACTGCCAGAGGTTATCACGTACACGCGTGTTAATTCAGGGCTAGGTAATAGCGAATTTAAAAACACCCCAGCATCGTAATCAATTTCTAAATCGTAAAATGGTGTAGGGTTGATTGGGTCGCCCGTTACCGGATTTGTAGTTGGGTGCTTGTCGTTAAACTGGAGCGTTTCGAAAATCATGCCGTTAGTCTGATTGGAACCGGCCACCATATAGGAAACTTGCGATACAAGGGCAAGAAGGCCACCACCGTTATATCGTAAATCAATCACTAACTCAGAAACGCTTTCATCGACAAATAAATTAAACGCGTCAATAAGCTCTGCTTGAGCAGTGCGAATGAAACGATTGAATTGAAAATAGCCGATTCGCCCAGTATCGGAGTCTATTACAGCTACTTAAAAATAATATAGATTGCTGAATCTGTGTGGCTTATGTGACTGAGAGCAAGCTTACTAGTCGATAGATAACATCTTGTTTGTATTCACACATTCACGCAACGAAACAATTACTTTCAATTGAGTTGAACTAAAGTCTAACCTTGTAAGCGAATTAGAGTAGAATATCGACAATTGATATTTTGGAGCTGTTATGTTCGCAATGATGCAGTCTTTTAGACACCGACTTCACAAACAACCATTTTGGATTGCCATTGTTATCCTTGTGGCGATTATCGCTTGGGTAGCTTCGGGTACTGGGGCAACTCAAGCTAATGACGAGCCTAGGACGACAACCGCTAATGAAGCACCAATTGCAAAAGTGCGTATTCAATCTATGCAGGCACAGTCAGTTAATCGCGATATCTCTCTTTACGGGCGTACTGAACCTGATCGTATGACTACACTACGCGCAGAAGTGAAGGGTGTTGTACAAGACGTTTTCGTACAAGAAGGGCAACAGGTCAAAGCGGGTCAACCATTAGTTAGACTGGACGAAAATGACCTTGCGCAAAGATTGCGATCAGCCAAAGCCGTGTTGGCTCAGCGAGAAATAGAGCTAGATGCGGCCAAATCTCTGGATCAAAAAGGTTTTCAGTCTAAAGCGAATCTAGCCGCAGCTCAGGCCAATGTGGAAGCGGCTAAAGCTTCTGTGGATGGGC
>JALUXV010000327.1 GCA_027013165.1 Alteromonadaceae bacterium | reverse complement strand
GTATCCCAAAGTATTGAGTGTTTGTAATATAAGGGGTATGGCCAGCCGATTTTATGGCAGCAGCAATGTGGGCGATTTGGGGATCAGATTCGTTGCCCAATAATACAATGTGCATACAGCATCCTTCTCGCAGTATACATTGAAATATGAGGAGGACTACTTAACCTCCTTTTTGTGTTGTGACTACATTAAATTAGGCAAGTCACCGCCACCTTCACCAATAGCCAAGGTAATGTAAACTGGCGGGTTCACGGGTTCTATTGGATCTTGGTAGGTCGGTGTAGGTGCTATACCGCCATCGATGTTGTTGACATCATCATCGTTGAGTTTTTCAGGTTGCATTGGTGTTACATCAGACATAAGACACTCCTTGTAGTGTTGTGTAAAAATGCTCTTATCCATCAGGTTATTGAGCAGGTTGGTAAATTGAACGAAAGCAACTGGCAATAAGTGCAGAGCGACTTCTAATGTTCAGCTTTTTATAGATATTCGCGCAGTGAAATTTCACCGTTCGTTCACTAATAAAAAGCTTGTTGGCAATAGCCTTATTTGAAAGGCCTTCCATGATCTTTCCTGCTACTTGAAGCTCTCGCTTCGACAGTGCGTCCATGGGCAAGGTTGTTGCCAACGCGTTGTGGATTAGCGACCGTTCTGTTCCGGTGAGCTGTGTTCCTGCTTCTCTTACTTCTCCGTTTGACATGAGTTTTCTCCTTCATGGGGTGGTAATGAAATGTCACCTGTACCTTGTGCGGGTAGCCTGTGCAGTTGACCTTCAGATAATTGATAAACCGTATCTGCCATGGCTATCGTCTGAGGCCGATGGGCTACTATGATACGAGTTATCTTTAGTTGCTTAAGGTGATGGTTAATTTGAGCTTCGTTATTGATGTCTAAATGACTACTGGCTTCATCTAAAAACAGAATTTCTGGATTGCTGTAAAGTGCTCTGGCCAAGAATAAGCGTTGGCGCTGGCCACCACTTAAACTAGTTCCCATGTCACCTACTAGCGTATTGTATTGCATTGGCATGTTGATAATTTCATGATGTAAACATGCTATTGCCGCCGCATGGGCAATACGATTCATGTCGGGAGCTTCATCAAAACAAGCAATGTTATCGGCTATAGTTCCACTCAAGCACATATCGTCTTGCAACACTGCGGCAATTTTTAGATCTGGGGTGTTACTAAGCGATAAGGTGGTGAGTTTCCCCTCAGTGGGGCTCAACAACCCCATTAAACACTTTAGTAGTGTAGATTTACCCGAGCCACTTGGTCCGACAATGGCAACACATTCACCAGGCACAACATTGAGACAAAGGTGTTTAAAAATATATGGCTCTGAAGGACTGTATTGATAAGACAACTTCTGTGCATTCAGATGGCATCTAACTTCCGATTGGGGCGGTTTTGTATTGAAAGTTTGATGTGAATGTCCAATAGGCGCTTGGTGAGTATTGCTGAGGCGATTTACTTGTGGCTTCGTAAACACAATATCGCTTAAGCGATCAAAATGCAGACTAAGCATGCGCAGTGAAATTACCTTATTGACTACACTGTCAAATGCTGATGAAAAGCGGGTTTTATAAGCAATAAACGCGAATAACATGCCGACACTGAATTCAGTGTCTAGGACCAAGTTTGCAGCTATGTAGACAACTATAATGTTCTCTAGTCCGAACAGCAGGTGATTAATGGTCTGACTGCTGATTTCTAACTTCCCCAGTGAAATATTTTTGTTAATTGTAGCAACGAGCTTGTTCTGCCATTCGTTAAAGCGGTTCACTTCTTGGTGGTAAACTCGCACCGGCACAATAGCCCGCACGGTTTCCATAAAGTGACTTTGTTCATTGGCTGCTAAATTGATTCTCTCAGTGGTTAATCTTTTCATCATGGGTAATAAAGACAGTCGAATTATCATGTAGAACACCATGATTGCTAGCACTACTAGCGATAGCGTTGGGGAGTAAATGAACATCACAGTGAGCGTTAGTGCAGCCATGATTCCATCGAGAATAGCGGTAACCAGCCCAGTGGTTAAAAAATCTCGGATATGTGTTAACGAACCAAAGCGCGACACCACGTCGCCAATATGGCGCTTTTCGAAGTAATCGACGGGTAATGAAAGCAAATGCTGGAATACCGACGACGACATGTGCAACTGCAACTTAGACGACAAAGACAGAATCAATAACTGTCGTATACACGAGGTGAACGTTTCTATGAGTAACAGTAAACCAAAACCTACTGCTAGAGCACACAGCAATGCATCATTGTTTTGTACCAGTACTTCATCTACCACAGTTTGCATATAGTAGGGGCTTGAAAGCACAAACAGTTGAAGAAGTGCCGATAGACAAAACAACACGGCGATACTTTTTGCGAACCCTTTGGTCTGACTGAAAAAGTTGTTAAGTCGTAAAACAGGAGCGCTTTTCGCTGGAGAAAAGTCACTAGAGGGCGTTACCTCAAGGGCTATACCCGTGAAATGGTTTGATGCTTCTTCGATAGTAAGTGTTCGCTTACCTATAGCTGGGTCGTGAATGGTAATCCATTTATGTGTTACTTTTACTAACACAACAAAGTGCTTCATATCCCAATGCAGAATCGCAGGTGTTTGAAGTGCAATAAGTTCTTTCATTCCTAATTTAAGCGCTCTGCACTGAAATTTCATATGGTTGCAAACTGACATAATGTCTTTGAGGGTTGCCCCTCGTAATGACACACCGTATTGCCGTCGTATTTGAACCATGTCTCTTGCGTCGCCATAATAGCGAGCTATCATGTTCAGGCATGCAATACCACACTCTGCAACTTCTGTTTGCAGCACAACGGGAACGCGACTGGTTATATTCAGTGAACTAAAACTTGGTGTAATGAAGGTTCGAAGGTCCATATTAGAGCCTCCCCGTTGTACTGAGGATGGGCTCTAGCAGCCATTCAAAGATTGTTCTTTCACCAAGCACAATATCTGCACTAAAAGTCATTCCTGTTTTTAACGCCACATTGTTTCCGTAGGCATAGATAACTTTTTCATCTAAGTTGGCTTTAACCAGATATGTTGGCTCGTTGACGTGAATTGGCGCAGCAACCCAGTCTCCGGGAAGTATTAGAGACTGAGATACGCTCTCGATACGACCTTGATGGAGACCAAACTTTTGATAGGGAAACGCATCGTAGCGAATAGAGATTTGTTGCCCTTTGTTAAGGAAACCTGCTGCACTCACTGGGACTAAAAGGCGGGCTTCTAGGTTGGCGTTTTGGGGTAACAAGTTCATCAGAGGTTTTGTAACGTCTACCGTGTGTCCTTCATTCGCTTGAATGGTCGACACCACTGAAGATGAAGTTGCGTAAATAATGCGGGTGCCAGATTTATCCAAGTGAAGCAACTGTTTATCAATCTCACTAAGTTGATTCTCTAGCTGTACCCGTTGATTGGCATGAGTCTCTGGTAGTGTTAGCAATGTTTGATTGATCTCTTGAATAAGGGCTCGTTTTAACTCTGCATTGCGCTTTGCTTCTCGAAAACGTTGTTTTGCTGATAGGTCTTGCAGGGCTGCGGCGTCAAGTTCAAGCTTGCTGATATTTCCCTCTACATGAAGGCGTCGTTGGGCCAAGTGAGCGTCTGAAGCGAGCACCCACTGTTGTTGTGCGAGATGTTCAATTTCAACAAGAGATGTGAGATCTTTTTGAGCGGCTTGTTGTTCATGTAAATACTGGGCTTGTTCAGTTTGCTGAATAAGCCTTGTTCTCTCAAGGGTTTGCGTTAGCCGTTGTTTGGTTTTGATTAGTTCATTACGCAACTCAGATTCAACACTGCTATGACTATTCGATGGTGTTGTAAAGTCTAGCTCTACTAGGGGATCGCCCTTTTCTACGCTGTCACCTTCGGAGACGAATAATTGACTTATTTTTCCATGTGGTAGGGGGCTATATAAACGTATCACTCCTAGATCAGGTTCCAACCAGCCCGTAACCGTAGCCTTCCTTGCATAACTAGAGGTTGCTAGATAGGCCACAACGGAAGTGACCCAGGCAACTAACAAACAAGTAATCAGCGTAAACACAGGCTGTGGCGCCATAAGTATTTCACCATGCAGCTTAGGGCGCTGATGTTGTGCGACTTGTTTTCTGAACAATCCTTTTCGCATTGCTGATAGCTCCGTGATATTCAAATGCAGTGTTCGGTTGTTCCTTCCATGCGAACTCAACCATCCGTCGCGTCGGTCCTTGATGCATCCATTGGTTATTCGCCGAACACCTTGCTGTGTCAAAGCTTGTGCGTTGACGATTTTGATACTAGTGAACAATGGTTCGAGGAGCCTGAATACACGTGCCAAGGCTTATGAATAAAGGGTTTAGGAGGTGAGTGGCCCTACTTTTAAAGAAATTGTCTCTTTAGTAATACTTGATATAACTCAAACTGATTGTGAAAGGTCGGGCCAGTTGGGTAAATAATGTGCTATAAAAATAATGTGCAACACTTGCATAGTTCCCATGTCATAAATTGCAGATAGGATGTCACATGTTTGTACCCAGTATTTTATTGAAGCAGCTATACACTCACGGAAGCTTAACCAAAACGCCACATGGCCTTTCATTCGCGTTAAAAAACCGTTTGAAAGACGCCACATTGAAAGAACTGAAATGGATTTCCATTGATGGTGATAATGTGCCCTCAGATAAAATAAGGGTACAAACCGGAGTCGATGAATATTGGACGGTTGACGAGATCAATGAAAAAGGCGGGATGGACTTTCGCTTGCGACAAACTATCACTGTGCATCTAGACATGCAGGATTCTGTCAGCCCTGAAAAACGCAGAATTGGCGTTTGTTTTTCGGCATCTCCATTCGGCAAACTAAAGTTTGAGGTGGAAGATAACATTACTTCACCTTGCCAACGAGGTGGAAGTATTCCTCGTTCAGATATGGACGATTACGGAAAGGATATTATCTCTGAGCGGCAAAGGTTTTTTGAAACTCAAGCGGATGGAAAGGTAAATCACGTTAATCACTACTCAATAGACCCACACTCATTACAGGGGAACATAGAGCACTTTATTGGTGTTGCTCAGGTGCCAATTGGTATTGCTGGGCCCATCAAAATTGATGGTGAACACGCTAATGGTGAATTTGTGGTTCCTTTGGCAACCACCGAAGGTACATTAGTAGCCTCTTACAACCGAGGAATGAAACTACTCAACATGAGTGGTGGTGTTAAAGCGACGGTGGTTGATGATGCAATGCAGCGCGCACCGGTATTT
This sequence comes from Alteromonadaceae bacterium, assembly GCA_027013165.1. GTDB lineage: Bacteria > Pseudomonadota > Gammaproteobacteria > Enterobacterales > Alteromonadaceae > Alteromonas. The sequence goes on along the minus strand of JALUXV010000327.1, from coordinate 6,040 downwards.
ATTTTTGAGGATGCGCGAGGGGCAAGAGATTTCGTTGCTTGGGTAAAACAAAATTTTGAGAAAATTAAAGAAGAGGCCGAAGCAACATCAAGTGTGGCGGAGCTTACTTATATCGACCACTTTTTATCGAACAAGTTTGCATTCTTGCGTTTTAATTTCAAAACCGGTGACGCCGCCGGGCAAAATATGGTGGGCCGCGCTACCTTCGCGGCGTGCGGGTGGATACTCGACCACTATCAAGGTATTAAGGATTTCTACCTTGAATCGAATTTTGCTACCGACAAAAAAGCTTCGCAAATTAATATTATGCGAACCCGTGGGAAACGAGTGACCGCAGAAGCAACTATTAAGCGTGAGCACTTATTGCAAGTCATGCGCGTTGATCCTAAGCAAATAGACTACCACGGCCGTGTTGCAGGAGTGGGTTCATTTCTATCAGGCGTAAACAACACTGGGTTACATTCGCCTAACGGTATTACTGCTATGTTTATCGCTACTGGGCAAGACGTAGCGAACGTTTCTGAGTCTTCGGCTGCAATGATGTATTCAGAGCTTACCGAAGAAGGCGACCTATATGTATCTATTACCATTCCGTCATTGATAGTAGCGACATATGGTGGTGGAACTGGCATAGGCACACAAAAAGAATGTTTGGAGTTAATTGACTGCTACGGCCGAGGAAAGGTACATAAATTTGCTGAAATTGTCGCTGCGGTGGTATTGGCCGGTGAAATTTCCTTAGCCTCTGCAATTAGCTCGTCAGATTGGGTGTCTTCTCACGAGCAATATGGCAGAAACCGATAAGGGGCTGTTATTGACCTTGCAATTTTATACTTGTCGAGCCGCAGAATGATTAGACGAGTATGATGGAACGCAGTAAAAAGTTAACTGCGTTCCATTGAAAGCTAGGCCAGCCTTTAAATATTTAATGAAACACTAGTGTTTCCAATGATATTTATGCGCTTTGGCGTGGATCTCTAGCGCGGTTTGTCTTGGCATAAAGGTCGCGTTGTCTCCCTCGAAGAAGAAAGGTGCCCGCTGCTCTCTGCTGCCAACTTCGTTCATGGTGGCGGCTTCGTAAATACGACCGTTCAACACGGTGTATTCAACGTACTCACTGCGACTTAAATCATTGAGTACATCGCCATCAATGACCACGAGATCAGCAAGCTTGCCTTTTTCGATACTACCAATATCATTATCCATACCTAAATGCTCAGCACCGTCTATGGTTCCACCGCGAAGTGCTTCCCATGGTGTAAAGCCCCCTTGCTCCATGATCCACAATTCCCAATGTGCCGCTAACCCTTCACGTTGTCCGTGGGCACCAATGTGAACGCCCACACCATTGTCGCGAAGGATCTTCGCATAGCTGGCCACATCTTGGTGGTTGTATTGATTATCTGGCGCCGTTGGGCGACGTATTGCGCGAGCATCTAGAATAGTCGACGGCGTATAACGCAATAGGCGTGGGTTTTTCCAAACCTCTGTACGATCGTACCAGTATTCCTCGCCCATCATGCCACCGTAAGAAACAACAAAGGTTGGGGTGTAACCAAAGTCAGTCGCTGCCCAAAGCTGGGTTAAATCGTCGTATCCACGCTCTATGGGAATACTGTGTTCTAACCCTGTGTGGCCATCGACTAACATAGACAGGTTTTGCTGGAACTTACCGCCACCCTCTGGCACAACCATCATTTGCTGATTTTCAGCCGCCCAAAGCACTTGTTGACGTTGGTCTCGTCGTGGCTGGTTATAGCTTTTTACCGAAATGGCACCGCTTTCTTTCAAGCGTTCTACGTGAAAATAAGCGTCATCGTAGCTATCAATGATAGCTTTGTATCCCAATGCTTCAGCGCCGTATAAGATCTTGCCTGTAGAATAAATACGAGGCGCAACAATATCGCCAGTTCGTTGCAATTCAGCAGCAGAGAATATCTCTGAAGTATCGTTAGATGGGTCATGAATTGTGGTAACACCGAATGCAACGTTAGAGTATTGGCTCCAGTTTTGCTGAGGAATTATCTCGTAGCGGCCTTGAGAACCATGTGCATGGGTGTCTATTAATCCCGGAATAATGGTTTTACCACTGGTGTCAATTTGCAGAGTGTTGTCTGGAATAACAATATCACCCCGTTTTCCCACAGCTTCGATACGATTGTCTTTAATCAGCACCACACCGTCTTCTATAATTTCTTGCGTGTTGTCAGCATCGCGCATTGTAACTACCGTGCCACCAACAAGAGCCTTGTAGCCCGAGGGTTTGTCAGCGTCTACGGAAAAAGAGAGATTAATCCCCTGGGCTAGTGGTTCTGGTAGCGTCTCGGGAGCGCCTTCAACAAATGCAAATGCTTCGTTTAGCGAGCGCTGGTACACCACTGGACCGTGGAACCAGCTCACCGCACTGTTATCTGCCGACCAATTTAGATATTCACCGGCACGTGCAGACAGTTGGGTGACTGGTAAAGACGTCATGTTCGGGCCAATGGTCACTTTTTGGCCGTTCTCTACATAAGGTGCTACGTAAGTTTTAAATTGATAAACAAACGCTACCCATTTTTTGTCATGTGACAAACGGTACTCGCTCACCTGGTCGGCACCGTAAAGGTGTGTGCGTTTGTCGTTACCTGATAGATCAACGCTTGATAGTTGAGTCTCTGGATATGGTGTACCGCCCACCGATTCAGTGAAATAAATGCGATTACTGTCTCCCGCAAAATGAGCGTTGTAACCACGACGAGATACACGGGTTTGGGTATTAGTTGCTAAATCAGCAATATATAAACCGGGGTCAACAGAATATTTAGGATCAAGTAAGTAGCCACCTGTAAATTTGCGATAAACCACTTTGCTGCCATCGGGAGAGAAAGCTGGCTCAATGTAATGACCTGGTGCAGACGTAATGACTTCACTTTCACCACCATTAGCTGAAATCACTCTTACCGCTCCGAGAGTTTGGTCATTCCAAGAAGTGTAAACAATAGACTTACCGTCGTTTGAATAACGAGGGTAGTATTCATCATGATCGTTTTGAGTGGTTAAGCGTTTTACAGTGCCTGATTTCATATCTCTGATGTAAAGTTTGCCCAATGCTTGAAAAAGCACGGATTTGCCATTGGGAGATACTTGCGACCAGCGAATCATTTTTACATCAAACTCGTCTGGTGCCACGTCAACATTGAAGCGCAAAGCATCAGCATAGTGAATTTTAGCTTCGATATTTACATCAATAGTACTAACTTCTTTGGTACTAATATCGATTGAATGAAACTTACCGCCTGTCCAATATACAATGGCGGAGGCGTCTGGCGTCCAGTCAAAATAGGCGAAATACCCCTCTGAACCAAAGCCTTCTTGCATGTCTCTTTCAAGCGCTAGTGTGAGTGGTGTTTCAACCCCTGTTTGCGTATCTTTCAAGAAAAGTGCAGTTCTGTCTTTTACCCGACGTATAAATGCAACGTACTTACCATCTGGTGAGGGAGTTGGAACGACTGCGCCGCCAGTACCGCTAATGTAACTAGATTCTTCGCCTGTTTCTCTGTCATAGCGGGTAATGGCGAAAATACCTTCCAGTGGGTCGCGATTGTACGAGAAGCCACTGCCGGGCACCGTATTCTCGGTAAAATAAATATACTTTCCATCGTGAGAGAATACTGGGTCTGCAATATTTTGTTGGTCGCTAGGGCCATGATTACGCGCTTTGATTTGTAACCCAGCGCCACCGGATTCGTGATACATCCAGATCTCACCTGCTGGAATGCTTCGGCTAGACATTATCCCTTTGGTTACCACTAAATATTCGCCATCTGGGCTCCATTTGGGAGAGTGGATAAGGTTTTTATTTTCGGAAGTAATTTGACGAAGATTCTCGCCATTAGTGTCCATTACCCAAACGTTGCTGATTCCGTCACGGTCGGAAATAAAGGCTATCTGAGACCCGTCAGGTGAGAAAGTGGGATGAATATTCCAAGCAAAGTCTTGGGTCAGTGGTTTTGCCTTCCCACCATCGGTACTTACAAGGTATATATCACCCAGCATATCAAACACCATGTGCTTTCCGTTGCTAGCAATATCTAGGCTAGACCATGTCGTCTCATTCGTGTTGATAGTAATAGAATTGAGTTCAAAGGGAGGGTTAAGTACATCCCAGTTTTCAACGTCATAGTCGTCGGCCACGTCGGAAGAAGTTTGATTGTCAGCATGAGCTACGCTAAACGCTGTGACAAGCGCAAGGGCTAAAAGCGATTTTGTTGTCTTTATCATTGTTGGTTTCACTGTCGTTATTATATGAGTAGAACACATCCTAACGGTCTATCTGGTCATTTTGTCAGGATAATGCAAATTTGGACCCTAGTTGAGAATACAAGTATACACAGATGATTGGATCTATAAATCGTAGTAATTTCAAAATAATTGGTTGTAAAGTGGCAAATTTATCACTGCCAGTTATGCTTACTTGTGTAACAACGTCGACTGAATCACCGCCGAATGTGCGGTTATCTTCCGTAAAGATTCAGCAATAAAAGGAACTGACTGTGGAATTGCTAATTATCGAACAGGATGCCACACAGGCTGAAATATATGACCTGGCCTTTGGCGATGATTTTACTATTTTCGTAGTGGATAATATGCGCAGCGCATTGGAAGTGCTTGAACATCACCAAATTAAAATAGTTGTGTCTGACTGGCAAATTGGTGATCACAAAGCCAGTATTTTTTGTGACCAAATGGACGTGAATAACGCAAGTGCCACACCTGTCGTTGTAGTCGTGTCTAATGATCAAGACGACGAAACTATACGTGATGCCTTCAATGCTGGAGTTTCTCATTACATAACAAAACCTTACAACATTATCTCTTTTACCGAGACCATTACTGGTATTAAAGCCCAGTTAGAACGAGTTTCTAAGATGGAGCAAGATACTGCTGACTCTCGGGAAGTGGCGAAGACGGCATTAAGTCAGGCGGCAATTTATGGCAATGGTATGGAAATCATAGCTGCGCTAAATAATTGTACCGACTTGGCTAGTATGGCACGGGTTACCTTATCTACATTACAATCAAACGGCATTCAATGCGCGGTGCAATATAGAGATGATGTTGCTACGAGCTTCGATACCGACCTGTCTCCTTGTGACCCTACCACCGAGAAAGTGTTTGATGTGCTTCATGATCAAGGTCGTATCTATCGTTTTGGACGAAGGCTAATGCTTAACGACGAACATGTGTCTTTGCTGGTAAAGCATGTGACTGGCGATGATCCTGTACTTCACGATGCTATCTTGGACATGGGCGCCAAACTAGTTCCAGCCATGAACGCACGTTACATTGCATTATTGCAACAACAAGCGCTAGAGCACACCCATGTACAAATTGACGATGTAGTAGAAAAATTGACCGACACCATTCGCTGTATGGCGGGGGAGAAAAAACGTATCGTTGATGCGGTAACAAAAAAAATCGAAGAAAGTTTTCATCAGTTGGCCATGACAGAGGAGCAAGAAGCATTTTTTTTAAAGCTCATTGAACAAGAGCTGACACTGGATTCAGAAAGTGATGGCATTGAAGATATCGATATTCTGTTAAAAGCCTTGTCTTCTAGATTGGCGGAACGCTTAGAAAGCACACAAACAAAAGAAGAAGTTCCTGTTAACGATTATCTTGATGTAGAGTTGTTCTGAGGCAGTTGTTGATTGACGTTTTTCCTCATTGGTGAAATGAACCTGTATTGGATCTGTCGTCCTTAACTTGTCGCACTGGCAACAGACACGCATCTTTGCGGTATTAAACGCAGTACATGCGGTTTTGGAAGCGCAAACCTACCGGTAGCAGCGTGCGTGTACCAATAGAGAGGAACAAACGGTGAAGTTTCATTTCGAGAGAACCGCAGGGTCGACCTTCATGATTTCTATTCGTGAAGCGTTTATCTCGTTATTGCCCTTCTTGATAATTCTGTCGCTATTTACACTTTCTTCCTCACTGCTCTCTATTTTCCAATTATTTCCTGATATTCAACGTATTCTTTATGAAATCTCCTATT
>JALUXV010000326.1 GCA_027013165.1 Alteromonadaceae bacterium | reverse complement strand
ACCTTCCGCCACAACTTAAAAGCTGGTACCAAGAAATCCATTCAAAAATGCGTACGCAAGGCGTTAGTGTGAGTAAAGCAAAGTCTAAACCTAAGTACAAAGAACTCGCGCAGCTTCTTAAAACGGCGTTTAACGACTTAGACAATGCTTTTACCAAGCATTGGTTTAACTAACAAAAGGCCAAGTTTCACCAAGTCGAGCGTTAGACAGGGTAAATGAGGAGTTATTTGGTGAACTGCAAAGCGCTTACGATGCTTTAAGTAGGCTTTGACACTTCCTGCACCTGTATTGAGCTCCTTTTAAAATTTTATTGTGCCTTCGCGTGCTCAACGCATATGTATCGCAATTACATTCATATAGAAAGGTTTTGGCTACCTGCTTTACATCGAATTGATGCGTAGCTGATGGCGAGCGCTTAAAAACACCCAGCATAATCGATCGCCATTCCTTCCCGTGGGGTTGGACCCTACCAAACAAAGTCCATACCAGTAAATGACTGACCTCATGCGGGATCACGTCCTCAAGAAACGCATCGACATTATCTTTGAAAAGAAGAGGGTGAAAGTTAACGCGGTTTTGTTGCAAAAATGCAGTGCCTGCATTTTTACCTGAGCGTCTAAAAGTGATGGTTGGGCGGTCAAAACTACGTTTAAAATATTGCTCAGCCTGCTCATAGCAACAAAAAACAGCGTCGGATATAACGCGACGCTGTTCATTAGTTAGGTCATTTGAAGCGATCTTGCTGCCTCACTATACGTATGATTATGCTTTCTTGTTTTTAATGCATATTACTCAACATCACAAGGTAAACACAAAACATAAGTACCTTTAGGGTCGTTAAGCTTATTGATCAGACTAAACTCTTGGAGCACACGTTTGAATTCGTTAACTAATGCAGAGTCGGCGTTAGCAAACTGCCACTTTCCTACAAACGTCATAGCCTGGCCGAAAAACTCTTTCCAGAAAATTTCTTGTGCACTTAAGGTACGTTGAACATAGAAAGTGTCGTATTTTTCAAGCTCTGCAAATTCTGCCGCGGCAGTAACAGCGTCTTCGAGGGTGCCCAATTGATCAACAAGGCCCAATTCAATTGCGTCTTCACCTATCCAAACGCGACCTTGCGCAACGCTATCAACGTCTTCAACAGACATGTCACGTGCACTAGATACGAGCGACAAGAAATTGCCGTAAGTGTTTTCCACATTGCGCTGTAAAATTTGGCCAAATTCAGGTGCAAGAGGGCGAACAGCTGAGAACCCGGCAAGCTCTGTTGAACCCACCCCGTCGCTATGGATACCAAGGTAGTCGAGTGAGTTTTCGTATGTCATGAACATGCCGAACACGCCAATAGAACCTGTAATAGTGCTTGGGCTGGCAATAATTTTGTCGGTACTTGCTGCAATCCAGTAGCCACCAGACGCCGCGTAAGTACTCATAGAGGCAATAACCGGCTTGCCGGCTTGTTGGAGCTGCAATACTTCTTGACGAATCACTTCAGAAGCAAATGCACTGCCTCCCGGTGAATCAATTTGAAGAACAACAGCTTTTACGTTGTCATCTAAGCGTGCTTTTCTGAGTAAGCGTGCAGTGCTATCTCCACCAATGGTGCCCGCTTTTTGATTGCCATTTAAAATAGTCCCTTTTGCAACAACAATGGCTATCTTATCCATGTCTGATTCGATAACAGGCATGGGTGGGTTCACTACTTTGAGATAAGTGTTGAATGTAGTGAGGTTTACGCCGTGTTCGTTATCACCTTCACCCACTAATTCGGTTAATTCAACTCTCACTTCCTCGCGAGTTTTTAAAGCATCTACCCAGTTGTTTTCAAGGGCATACTGAGCAAAGTCACCACCAGCAGCTTCAAACTTAGCTAATAGACCTTCCAAGGTTTCATCGAAGTTAGACTCGTCAATACCGCGAGCTGACGCAACGTCAGACTTGTATTGCGCCCAG
>JALUXV010000325.1 GCA_027013165.1 Alteromonadaceae bacterium | reverse complement strand
TTTGGCTACGGCGAGGTTAGGGTAGCGTCTGCGCTGTAAGGCCAAGCGGTTGCTATCGGCAACTGTGTATGCGATGTCGCCATTAGCAACCTGCTGCAATAGTTCTTCAGAGTCAGAATCTTCAGTAGTGACGACTTCGGTTCTTAATGAGACTTTCTGGCTATCTGTTTCTTTATCGCTAAAACCGTTAAGTAAATCTGAAAGTAGGTGTGCTTGGCTGCTTCCTGCAACTGCAATAATAGGGGAGTCGAGTGCTAACAGATCTCTTGGTTTTGATGTGCCTGCCTGAAAAACCAGCTCTTGTTTCACGTGTTGATAGGCCGGCCCGTAAGCGAAGCGGCTTTTAAGCGATGGCGTCACTGCATCGCCAGTTGCGACAATGTCTAGGTTACCTTCTTCTAATTGTTCCAGCATGACTTCGTAGCTGTAGAACGGATACAGGTCGAGCGTTACGCCAAGGTAATCGGCAAAACCCGCCAGTAATTCATATTCAAAACCTTGTGGGCCTTCCGCGCCGTTATAAAATGTTCCTGCACCATAAACCGTTCCCACCCGAATAGATTCTCGTTCCAGTAATGAAGACAATGCAGTGGGAACGGAAGGAACGCCACAGCTCATAACAGCAATAGATAATATGATTATTAATTGTAGTTTTAATCGTTTTTTATAGTCTTGTGACTGCATAGACCTTTACTTGTTGTCATTAAACTATCTAAGTTTAAAAAAAAGTTCATGTAAGCGCGTTATGAGGTTACTTACTGCGCATAATTACTCTATAATCCGCGCCGAAATACTCATCAATCCAAGAGGCAACGCGTCGCATTGGTGGTCGTTGTTTCTAACAAACCAGGTAAATCAATATGTTGGTCCTTCGAGGCGCTCCTGCACTATCAGAGTTTAACCAAACTAAACTGATTGCAAAGCTGGGTCAATCCGGCGTTAGGGTTAAAAACCTATATAGCGAATATGTTCACCTAGTCGATTCCCAAGGTGACTTGTCTAAGCAGCAAATAGAGATACTCGAGAAGCTGCTCACTTACGGCCCCGCGAGGCAAGCACAAACCCCTTCTGGAACCTTCTTCCTTATTACTCCTCGCCCCGGCACTATCTCTCCCTGGTCTTCTAAAGCCACCGACATCGCTCACAACTGTAGTTTAAAAAGTATTAATCGCATAGAGCGTGGATGCGCGTTTTATATCGAAACAGACAACGCTCTGAGCGAAGATGACTTTGCGCTTGTTGCCAGCTTCTTACACGACAGAATGACAGAGTCAGTGTTTACGAATACTGAAGATGCGGCGGTTTTATTTGCTCACACCGAAGCTAATACTTTTAACAGTGTAGATGTATTAGGCGAAGGCAAAAACGCGCTAGTTAATGCAAATGTGTCGTTAGGCCTTGCTTTAGCTGATGATGAGATTGACTATCTGTTTGATAGCTTTACGAAGCTAGGCAGAAACCCGACTGACGTTGAACTTTACATGTTTGCGCAAGCAAACTCTGAACACTGTCGTCACAAAATTTTTAACGCTAGCTGGACCATTGATGGCGAGGACCAAGAGAAGTCGCTGTTTAAAATGATCAAAAACACCTACGAGTTGTTACCTGATCACGTGTATTCAGCTTACAAAGATAACGCAGCGGTAATGGAAGGATGGCAAGCAGGTCGCTTCTTCCCGAACCCGCAGTCACACCAATACGAATACCATCATGAAAATATTGATATTTTGATGAAGGTAGAAACCCATAACCACCCAACGGCAATTTCACCTTTCCCAGGTGCGGCAACAGGCTCTGGTGGTGAAATCCGTGATGAAGGTGCTACTGGTCGTGGTTCAAAACCTAAAGCGGGTTTGGTTGGTTTTACCGTATCTAACTTGCGTATTCCTGGTGCTGAACAGCCTTGGGAATTTGAATACGGCAAGCCACAGCGTATTGTAAGCGCTCTTGATATTATGCTTGAA
>JALUXV010000324.1 GCA_027013165.1 Alteromonadaceae bacterium | reverse complement strand
ATCAGGCAACGCTTAGAATTGACACAAGCGCTATCAAGATACGCTGTAAATTGTGTGGCGAATTCAGCCGAGTTTCGGTGAATAGCATCCTATGTGCAAGTTGCGGTGCTTGGCAAACCGACCTCATTGAGGGCGATGAATTTATATTGCAACGAATAGAGTTTATCGCACCTGACAATTTTACAGAATCAAAGGAGAGAAAACATGTGCGGTAACTGTGGTTGCGAAACGCAAGTAAAATCAGAGAAAACTGACAAGCCATCAGCAAATATCGTTGAGGTTCACGCAAATTTAAAAAGCAACAATGACAACCAAGCGATAGCAAACCGTGCTTTATTTGACGCACATAATGTACTAGTGATTAATTTGATGTCATCCCCAGGCAGTGGAAAAACCCGGCTACTCGAAGAAACGATACGTGCGCTTAAGTCGCAATACGCGATGGCGGTGATTGAAGGCGACCTCGAAACTGAAAATGACGCAAATAGAATTAGACGTCATGGTGTGCAGGCGGAGCAAATCGCCACGGGCCAAGGGTGTCACTTGGACGCCAGTATGGTGCAAAAGGTACTTGGAAGATTTAGCTTACAAAAACTAGACGTTTTGTTTATAGAGAATGTTGGCAATTTGATTTGTCCAGCGTGTTTTGATTTAGGACAGCACTTAAACATTATTTTGCTGTCCGTGCCAGAGGGTGATGATAAGCCTGAAAAGTACCCAGTGATGTTTCGTGCCGCGGACGTCATGCTTATTTCTAAGACCGATTACTTGCAATTTCACGATGAATTCAATGTACCTCGCGCGATTGAATCATTTCGTAAAGTGGGCAACGATGCGCCCGTTCTCGAAGTGTCTTCATTGAAAAGTCAACATCTAGAGCGTTGGTTTTCTTATTTTACGCACGCCATTACAGCTCATCAGTCTCAGTCGTTACAAAATAGCGGAGTCTAAAGTCTTATGTACAGTGTTGAATCGTTGCTAAGAGACATTAAGAATACCTCGCTTTCAAAACCGTTTCGTATTCTTAATGTTTGCGGTGGCCATGAGCGTGCGATTACGCGCGCTGGATTTAGAACGTTGTTTCAGCACAATATTCATCTGATACCTGGGCCAGGGTGCCCCGTTTGTATTTGCCCCGAAGAGGATATTGCATACGCGATACACTTAGCCATTAACGAAAATGTCGTTATCGTTAGTTTTGGTGACATGCTCCGCGTCCCAGTCGAACACGAAATGGGTGGCTGTAGCTCATTGATAGACGCAAAAAATCAAGGGGCCGATATCCGTCCGATATCTTCTCCTCAAGAAGCGGTATCTATAGCATTGGAAGAACCTCGTAAGGTTATTGTGTTTTTTGCTGTTGGTTTTGAAACGACTATGGCACCGATTGCAGCAACACTGCTTAATGATTTACCCAATAACTTTAAAGTATTATTGTCTGGACGACTTACTTGGCCAGCAGTTGCCCATGTGCTTGAGAGTCAACCGAATACTTTTGATGCACTGATTGCGCCAGGCCACGTTGCGACAATTATGGGTAGTGAAGAATGGCAGTTTGCAATCGACCATCATAATTTGCCTGTCAGTATTGCTGGTTTTCATCCAGAAAGTTTGCTGTTGTCGCTCCAAACGCTGCTCGGTAATTGTTCAAATAAAGTCGTCACACTGAGTAACCGCTATCCCGAAGTGGTAAAGCAAAACGGCAATGCAGCAGCTAAAGCAATAATCAATAAAGCGTTCACTATCGTTGACGCACATTGGCGAGGAATTGGTGTTATTCCTGGTTCTGGATTTTCCTTTGCTTCGAGACTATCGCACCTAGACGCCACAAACGATTATGCGCCAGTCGATTTCCCTTCGCAATGTGCGCAAAACGTTCCTGAAACCACATCGCCCTGTGAAAAAGTGATCCTCGGAAAAATGGCACCTGATGCGTGCCCGTTTTTTGGTCAGGAATGCAAACCAGCATCCCCTAAAGGCGCATGTATGGTGTCTGATGAGGGGGCTTGCCGAATTTGGTATAGCTCTGGTGAGCGCTCGATAACAAATGTTATCAAAAAGGGGAATACGCTAAAGGTGGAGATGAAGTGATGACAACTGCCCGCACATATGTTGCCAATACGAATAAGAGTAAAACTATCGCCTATGAGTTGAACATTACTGGAGTCATCCAGGGGGTTGGGTTCAGACCGTTAGTTTACTGCTTAGCGTATGAAAAAAGTATTGTTGGTTGGGTACAAAACGACTGTGGATGTGTGCGAATACACGCTGAAGGCACTGAGCTAGACGTTGAACAATTTGTATTCGACTTACTGAACAATGGGTCGCTAGTTTCCATATCCTTGCTGGAAAAGAAGCAGGTTAAACTGAGTAATGTAGACTCGTTCACGATAAAAGAAAGCGGTCATGATATAGCGTGCGGGGCGATATCAATCCCCAAAGATGTCTATTTGTGTGGAGCGTGTAAAGCTGAGTTACTGTCAAATACTAACCGACGTGGCACCTATAGCTTTATCGCTTGCAGTAAATGTGGTCCACGATTTTCTGTGCTGCGAGCAATGCCATACGACAGAAAGAACATGAGTATGTCAGCATTTCCAATGTGTGAGTTATGTCGTAAAGAATATCAATCGCCAACTGATAGGCGCTTTCATGCTCAACCAATAAGCTGTCGCGTATGCGGGCCTGAAGTATTTTGTTCAACTGTCGGCGGGCGCGTGGTCTCGCAAGGCGATGTTGATGTTGTAGCAACGGTTGTCGCATATTTGAATCAAGGCAAAATTGTCGCGTTAAAAAGTATAGGCGGTTATCACTTGCTCTGTGACGCACAAAGCACTGAAGCGGTAGACCTTTTACGCCAGCGTAAAAATAGACCAGATAAACCTTTCGCGGTCATGCTCCCAGAGCCTCGTGCAGACGAAACAAGTGAGGATTGGTTAGATAAATGCGTTGCTGTAGACAGTCATCAAAGAGCGCTCTTACTAAGCCCCGTGCGACCCATTTTACTTGCAAAAAAGCAATCGAATGTACCCATTGCAGATAACGTAGCGCCCATGCTTCGTGATTTGGGGGTGATGTTGCCGTGCAGCGGACTGCATTTACTCATTATGCAGCAATTCAATCGCCCCATGGTGGCTACGTCAGGAAATATTTACGGTGAACCGATGGTCACATCGACGTCATCGGCACAGCAACACCTTACGATGTTGGCAGACATCTTCGTGCACCATAATCGAGACATTTTTCACAAACTGGATGATTCTGTGCTGCGAACGCTTAAGTCAGGCACCATTCCAATTCGCCTGGGGCGGGGTATAAGTCCGATAGAATTATCATTGCCATATACTGTGCAGGAACCAATGCTTGCTGTTGGCGCGAATCAGAAAAATACAGTCGCAATAGCTTTGAACAATCGACTTATCGTAACACCGCATATTGGCGACCTCGATTCTCCGATAATGCAAGCGCACTTTGAAAAATGTATCAGTGACTTTCAAGCTCTCTATCATGTTCATCCACAGCGTATTCTTTGCGATAGCCATCCTAGCTATATCAGTTCCCGTTGGGCCAAAGGCAGTGAACTACCGACTACTAAAGTTTTACATCACCACGCTCATGCATCAGCGTGGGCATTAGCTGCTGAAATATCGACACCAAGCTTGGTTTTCGTGTGGGATGGAACGGGATTAGGCGAGAATGGCGAGATGTGGGGAGGGGAAGTTTTTTGTGGGACGCCGGGCAATTGGAAACGTGTTGCCTCATTAGCGCCTATGAAGTTGCAAGGCGGCAACAAGGTTCCAAATCAACCATGGCGAAGTGCAGCATCACTAGTGTGGGGTACTAATTTCACCGGCATTGATTTTAAACCATTTGATCCACAACAATTAAGCTACAACGCATGGCAAAACGAACTCAATTGTCATGTTAGTAGTTCAATGGGAAGACTGTTCGACGCGGCGGCATTTGCCTGCTGTGAACAGAGCGAAGTCTCTTATGAAGGGCAGGCGCCGATGATGTTGGAAAGCGTTGCGTCGACGCCCTCTAAGGTTATGCCGTTAACGTTGGTCCAGAAAAACGACGAATTTATTCAAATGGATTGGCGAACACTGGTACCGGAACTATTTGATTTCAAAGTGTCTCCTCAAACTCGTGCTGCAAATTTCCACGCTTCGTTAATTGAAACGGTATGGGAGGTAACCCTACATTGCCGTAAAAAGTTTAATTTTGACCACATTGGATTGGCAGGAGGCGTCTTCCAAAATCGCATTTTGTGTGACGGTATATCACAACGGTTTTTACAATCAGACATTCCTGTGGTTATTCCAAGTAGTTTGCCATTAAACGATGCCGCAATAAGTGTTGGGCAAATCCACGAATACTGTTCACGGAGGTCATAATGAAAAGCGCAGAGGGCAATAATCATTCATCATCAGAGCCGTTGGGCACGGAATCTATTCAATTAGCTCAGGGGAACGGCGGAACACTGACAAAAAGACTCATTGATCATGTTTTTAAAAATAAAGCGAACAAAGATCTAGATCTGCTTCATGATGCCGCCACAGTAACTTTTGATGGTCCTTATCTGAGTATAACAACGGATAGCTTCGTTGTATCCCCCCCAACATTTCCAGGCGGCAATGTAGGCGCGTTGAGTGTTTACGGTACCGTCAATGATTTAGCAGTCGTTGGGGCAACACCACGGTACATCAGTACTGCATTTATTATTGAAGAAGGCTTTTCCCTTTCAACATTGAAACAAATCGTTAATGGAATGCATCAAGCTGCCGAAGAAACGAAGGTCGCCATTGTAACAGGTGATACGAAAGTTGTCCCGAAAGGCAGTGGTGGCGGCGTTTTTATCAATACAACGGGTGTTGGAGACAGCCGAGATGCGCCGATTTGGGATACCAGTCTTATAAAGGCAGGCGATCATGTACTGGTTAGTGGTTCTGTAGGTGATCACGGTGCGTGTGTCCTGCTTGCTCGCGAGGACTATGGTTTGCAAGGTCAGCTAAAGTCTGATTGTGGAAGCGTTGTTCCTCTTATTGATCCAATCAAGCATTTGGAAGGTGTTCGTTTTGTGCGTGACCCAACTCGTGGAGGGTTGTCAGTATTACTCCATGACGTTGCTAATGAAACAGGCTTCGATATCGAGTTAATTGAAAATAATATTCCGGTGCGACCTGAAGTGGCAAGCGTGTGTGAAATATTAGGCTTTGATCCGTTTGTTTTAGCGTGTGAGGGACGCATTGTTGCTGTTGTTGCCCCTGACATAAGCGGTAAGGTGCTAGAACACTGGCGGAGCATTCGAAACGGGGAGCAGGCCGAACACATTGGTGTAATAGTAAAAAACACCGAATCAAAAGGGCGCGTGACCATTGTTACGCCAATGGGAGGAAGACGTTTCATGAATGAACTCGAAGATGAGCCGCTTCCAAGGATCTGCTGAAAGAATAGGTGTTGACCTGTGAGCAACACATAGGTTTACCCTAGTAACGTGAGAGTAGAACATAGGATTAAAGGCGTGCTTAACCGCATATCTATGTTGATAAAAGAGGAGCGTTAAAATGCGCGTTAAACAAATTGCAGATGCACTAGAGATTAGCGCGGACAGCGTACGGTATTACACGCGCATTGGTTTTTTGGTGCCAAGTAAATCGCACAATGGTTACAAGTATTACAGGCCCGCTGATGTGACACGACTACGGTTTATTTTAAGCGCGCGTTCATTAGGTTTCTCTATCAATGATATTAAGGAAATTCTGTTCACGTCATCACAAACCAACGCGCCATGCCCGACGGTTCGGCGCCTTATTGAACAAAGGTTGAAAGAAACTGAACAGCGGTATCAGGACATGCATGAGCTAAGACTGCGCATGCGAAAAGCAATCTCAGAATGGGAAAATACACCGGATCAGCATCCAACGGCCGATACGATTTGCCATTTGATTGAAGGTTTCACATCACTTAAATCATAACATTATTTAGAGAGGGAGTGGCTCATGAATTCAAAAACGGACGATGCGAAAATTCATTCGTGTTGTGGCGGTGACAAAAAAGTATCAACCGCTAGTAAGGCGGTCGAGAGTGAAACACATACTGAGCAAGTCTCTGCGTCTTCGGGTGAGCTACAACTCAATATCCAAGGTGCAAGTTGCGCCAGTTGTGTGACTAAAATTGAAGCGGCCTTAAAACAGGTCTCGGGTGTCACCAATGCTGAGATGAATTTTGCTGAACGCTCGGTGTTGGTGATGGGCAGTTCATCCTCCCACGCATTGATTAAGGCGGTAGAGCAAGCTGGGTATAACGCAACATTAGCGAATACGGATTCAGATGAGGCTGCCATTGAAGAAAAGGAACAGGCGGACTGGGCATATTATAAAAAACTAATGCGAGACATGGTCATTGCATTATCTCTGGGTGTGCCACTGATGCTTTATGGCTTGGTGACGGGGGAAATGAGCGTCAACACGACCACTGAGCGGATCGTGTGGTTGATTGTAGGGATCATGACATTGGGTGTTATGGTGTTTTCTGGTCGGCATTTTTATGTAGGTGCTTGGAACTCCTTTAAAAATCACGCCGCGAACATGGATACTTTGATTGCATTGGGGACAGGAACAGCCTGGTTGTACTCTATGGTCGTTGTGTTTTTCCCCGGATATGTGCCTGAAATGGCGCGGCATGTCTATTTTGAAGCAACAGCCATGATAATTGGTCTCATTAATTTAGGCTTAGCGCTTGAGATAAAAGCACGCGGTAAAACGTCCGAGGCAATTAAACGACTGATTGGTTTACAAGCCAAAACAGCTCGCGTCATTCGTGATGGGCATGATATAGATATTCCGATTGAAGATGTTCTGCTAAATGATCTTATCCGGGTTCGCCCTGGGGAGCGCATCTCTGTTGATGGCTTAGTTGTCGAGGGCCAGACAAGTATTGATGAATCAATGCTAACGGGTGAACCCATGCCCATAGAAAAACGAAAAGACGATGAGGTCGTTGCCGGCACGATAAACAAATCAGGCTCTATCGTCTTTCGAGCAGAGCGCGTGGGAAAAGATACCGCGCTTGCTCAAATTATTAACATGGTAAAACGCGCACAAAATTCTAAACCGCCTATTGGTCGATTAGCTGATATGATTTCCGCCTATTTTGTGCCGGTCGTCATGATCATTGCCGTGATCAGTGCGCTGGCCTGGCTGAATTATGGCCCATCTCCTGAAGTAGCTTTTGCAATCGTTTCTGCGACCACAGTACTGATTATTGCCTGCCCTTGCGCCTTGGGTTTGGCCACACCGATGTCGGTGATGGTCGGTGTGGGAAAGGCGGCTGAAGCGGGGGTTCTTATCCGAAACGGCGAAGCGCTGCAATCTGCATCAAAAATAACCACTATGGTTCTAGATAAAACAGGCACTATTACTGAGGGGGCCCCTAAAGTAACAGATGTCGTTATAGTTTCAGATCATAGTCACAACGATGTGCTTTCTTTGGCGGCTAGCCTTGAGTCTGGTTCTGAGCATCCACTTGCCATGGCGATCGTTGAATCTGCAAAGGAGCAAGGTGTGCCGATCCATTCCGTTACTGATTTTCAGTCCATTGCGGGGAAGGGGGTTGAAGCCATGCTAAATTCTCAACGCCTGCTATTTGGAAATGAAAAATTGATGATAGACCAAGGGATCGAGCTTCATCATTACATCGACAAAGCGCAGAGGTTAGCAGCGGATGCAAAGACCCCTATGTATTTTGCTATTGATTCTACATTAGTTGCCGTAATTGCCGTCGCTGACCCAATAAAATCTGACTCAATAGATGCGATAAAGCGGCTACAGCATAACGGGATACGAGTTGTGATGTTAACCGGGGATAATCGACTGACCGCAAAAGCCGTCGCCCGAAAAGCGGGGATTGCAGATTACGTTGCCGAAGTGATGCCGGAAGATAAGGCAAACAAAATACTTGAGCTTCAACGTGAAGGCGAAATTGTGGGTATGACCGGTGATGGCATAAATGACGCACCGGCCCTTGCTCATGCCAACGTCGGCTTTGCGATTGGGACTGGGACTGATGTAGCGATCGAAAGTGCGGATATAACGTTGATGCGCGGCTCCCTACATGGGTTAGCGGATGCAATTGCCGTGAGCAAAGCAACACTGCGTAACATCAAGCAAAACCTCTTTGGCGCATTTATTTATAATGTCGCCGGAATACCATTTGCGGCAGGCGTCTTTTATCCATTCTTAGGGATACTGCTTAACCCAGTCATTGCTGGTGCAGCGATGGCATTCTCATCACTAACGGTGGTGACCAATGCTAACCGATTACGTCTATTTAAAGCGAAAGAGCACTAGGAGTACACAATGATGATATGGATTAATTTAGCAGGGCTTATCCTGATTGGGCTTATTGTTTGGTGGTTTTGGCTTTACAAAGCACAATCAACCCAGATAAAAGACGGCAGTATCAAAGTCCTTGTAAAAGACGGCGTGTATCAGCCTGCCAATATCACGGTGCCGGCGCATCAGTCCGTTCAGCTTATGTTCGTCAGAGAAGATGCAACGCCCTGTGCAGAAACGTTATTGATCCCGGAGTTGGATATCAATGAAACATTAGCGCTTAACAAGCGAGTGACGGTCACTATTCCTGCTTCCAGTGCCGGCGTTTACCCATTTCATTGTCAGATGCAAATGTATCGTGGCACGTTGGTGATCAAGTGATTAAACGCTTTTTATTAACGTAAAAGATACCAAAGCGAGGTGTATTATGAGTAAACAAAAAGTCCCCTTTTGGCGCACCCCCAGTGGTTGGTCTGCCATAGGCCTTATTACCGCCGCGAGCTACTTCTTGCTGGTTGAGCATGGTGAGCATGTGTTTCCGTATTTACCTTACTTGATCTTGTTGTTGTGCCTTGTCATGCACATTTTTATGCACGGCAGTCATGGCAAAGGACATGAAACACATGAGCACACCGAAAAAACATTTAAAGAACAAACCGAGGACAATGAGCAATATCGAAAAGGCTATATCGAAGGGTTAGAGCAGGCCCGTAAAGGAAAACATAAAACGGAGAATAATAATGCACGGTGATTCTGATTATGGGCTCTGGGCACTAGTCATTATAAACTCAGCCATTTTTATCTTTTTTGCGTTTAGTTTTATCAAGCCGAAGTCGAAAACAGATTGGCGAAGCCTAGGTGTATTTTCCGCTTTTATCGTGGCCTTATTTACCGAAATGTATGGTTTCCCCCTGACAATATATTTTTTGTCAGGGTGGTTAGCGGAAAGTTATCCAGGGGTAGACTTTTTAGCGCATGAAAATGGTCACTTGTGGCATACTTTGCTAGGGCTATCCGGCGATGCTCACTGGGATATTTTACACATCTTAAGTAATGTCATCATCATTTTAGGTTTCTTTTTACTATCCGCTTCTTGGAGTGTCCTACACCACGCGCAAAAATCGCATAGTTTAGCCACTACTGGATGGTACGCTCGCTGCCGGCATCCTCAATATGTTGCATTTATACTGATCATGTTTGGCTTTTTGTTGCAATGGCCAACACTGCCAACCTTACTTATGTTTCCAATTCTTATTGTCGTTTATGCTCGACTCGCCACGCGAGAAGAGCAGCAAGCTGAATCCGAGTTTGGTGATAGCTACAGACACTATAAACAAACGACGCCAGGTTGGTTTCCCCGTATGGGTATTTCAAACGTTTCAAGCACTAATTAAGGATTACAAAATGAACAAAGTACTACTGTCATTACTGTTTGTTGGAGGGGTGTTACCCGCGACATTTGCTGCTGCTCAAACGTCGATGAGTGCGGATGATATGCTTCGAAGTAATGAGCTTGTCATGGATGCACTAATGCAACGCATACAACGGATCAACGACGTCTCTGATAGGCAAACTCTCATCGTTGAGCATATGAAAATGATGGAAATTTATTTAACGAATATTGAGAAGAGACTCCAAAGTGAAACAGACCTGCAACACAAAGCACATCTGGAAGAAACGTACACAAATGGCCTTCAACGAAGTCTCGTTCTTATCGACAGCGGTTTAGCAGGGGGCGACTTTGTAGTCATGGGAAATTCGGTAGACGAACTTTTGTTTTATCTTGAACAAAGAATGTCAATTTTACAATCGTTAATGAAGCAGCAGCTCGGTGCCAATAGTGTTTTAAATAATTAAAGAAATGACGAACATAAACAAGTTAACAATCGATTTATAGGAGGAAAAGATGAGCGATCTAGATCACAGAGTCGGTGTATCAGAGGCGAATTTAGTCGTACGGCATTTAAAGTTGGTTGGTATTACCGAAGATAACATAGAAGCAATTATTGCTGGCATTGATGGGACCTTTGGAATCGATGCAGTTTCATTTGAGGACGCCAAAAGTACCCTGCATATAGGCTACGATGCAACCCACTGCAATTTAGATGGCATTGAGACAATCATTCGTGACAACGGGGCAGACATTTCGGACGACTTTTGGACAAAAATGAAAGAAGGCTATTACCAATTCGTTGACGAAAACATTCGTGAAAATGCAAAACACAAACCCTGGAGTTGCCACCGTGTTCCTCCTGGGCAAACCCATAAAAAGTAATTGGTTCAATAGCAACGATCAGACTTACGTTACGCCTGATCGTACAGCCATAACAAACAAAAACAGGACAACACAGTGGTACATAGTAAAAACGAAGCGGACAGAATTAAGTTACTTAACTTGGGAATAATTGAAAGAAACCCAGCTGAGCATGAAATCCATCAAGCGGTACAAGAATTCACAGGTTCCGTTATGCCTAACGCAAAATATTCACTGGAAAAAGCATTAAAAGCGTTTTCTTCAAGCAAAGACGAATAGAAGCGTGGCAAGTTTTAGCCGCTGGAAGGGGCAATTTTTCTATTACCGGCACATGGGTAAATAAAGTGTTAGTGAGTACTTCAATAGGGGCTTTGGTAGCTGTTTTAATAATAGGATTGGCGAAGTTAAATAAATTCGATAAAGACCGAAGTTTTTATCCAACGCTCACTGTTGTGATCGCGAGTTACTATCCATTGTTTGGAGTGTTAGAAAGTCGATTTATATGGCATGAGTTGTGTGATTCATAGACATCATTTCACTTTTCTCAATTGCAGGTCGCGTTGATAATTTGATAGCTGAATGCGCTCGTCCTCAGTTATATAATCCTCGTGAACCTCTTCTCAAAGTGGGGCTTGTTCAAGTCTTTCACAGACAATATCCATTGGCGTTTTTCCCTTTAACTAACCATGTGCCCGTTGCCAGTTGTAGTAATGCTGCCATTCGGGCAATGTTTCGTTTTTTAGTTCGTCTAGATTCAAGTTTACTGTTGAATAAAACTCTTCTTTGTCGGTTCTTTGCGACCTTTCA
>JALUXV010000323.1 GCA_027013165.1 Alteromonadaceae bacterium | reverse complement strand
TCAACAACAATACCATTGTAGGGCGCTCGAATTTCTGTACGAGCTAGGTTTCTTTTCGCACGCTCGAGCTTAGCTTCAGCCGCTTTAACGTTAGCTTGTTCTTTTGCAAGTTGTGGCTTGCGCAAACCAAGCTCAGGTGGTGCAATGCTATTAACTGAACGCCACTCTTGCTCGGCAACTTTACCGCGGGCAACCTCTTCTTCTAGCGCTGCTATTGCTTGTGCTAGTTCTGCCTCTGCCAACTGCACTTCGGTGATGTAATCAGCCTGCTCTAATACAGCTAGTACATCACCCTGTTGAAACATACCACCAACCACAAAGTTGTCGGCCAAAGACACTACTCTACCACTCACCTGTGCGCTGAATGCCGTCTTATTTTTTGGAACCACATTCCCTTGAGAGTTCACCACAAAGTTAACCGACTGGGAGTTAACTGCATTAGCCTCGACCAAAAACGCTTGAGTTTCAACCGGAAACGATTCAGGAGGCTTCCGAGACGAAATCATAATCGCAGCAGCAACAATTGCCACAATCAAGATAATTAGAGGAATACCACTTTTGACCAAAATAGAGTCTTTCATTCACTGTCCCTTTGAAGCTGAGTCCGCACAAACGGCGATGGGTTGACGTTCTTTTAACCACCCGTCAGCTAACATTTATTATTTTCGTTATAAAAATACTGGATTAGTACTTTTTTAGTTTACTAATTCCATTTTTATTTTTCGCTCTGAACTTTGTTAAAATTTGTGTTTCAACGTTTACTTGTTATTGCTAAGTGCTAATAGTAAAAAATATTGCTCTCAAAGAAAATGTAAGATTGATAAATAACGCATTTTCGTCGATTATTTATTCATCTGTTCGGTGGCAGATACGACAGAGTAGCAGGCAGTACTGTCGGAAGCATTAAAGTTTAGATGGATATTTATCATGAGTTTGAAAAAGCAATACCTCAAATCAAAGCCTGTATGTAAAGTCACGTTTCGACTAAACGCAGAGGAAGCACAGAACGCTGGAACAGCGTCGTTGGTGGGCGATTTTACCGATTGGGAAGCTAACTCCCTTCCGATGAAGAAATTAAAGAATGGCGATTTCACGTTAACCGTGGATTTAGAGAAAGATCACGACTACCAGTTTCGTTACTTGCTAGACGACGAAAAGTGGGAAAATGATTGGCAAGCTGATGGGTACATCCCAAGCAGTGTGAGCTTCGACGACAACTCACTAGTGAGTGTTTAACCGCCAATAAAAAAGGGCAACGTTATTACGCTACCCTTTAGAATATTGAGTCAGCACCTATTTTAAAGTGCTTTTTCGAGCTCTGGTAGAACTTCGAATAAATCACCTACTAGACCGTAATCGGCTACTTGGAAAATAGGTGCCTCTTCGTCTTTGTTAATCGCCACAATGACTTTAGAGTCTTTCATACCCGCAAGGTGTTGGATGGCACCAGAAATACCTACGGCTATATAGAGTTGCGGAGCAACAATTTTACCCGTTTGACCTACCTGCATGTCGTTTGGCACAAAGCCAGCATCTACCGCTGCACGAGAAGCACCAATAGCAGCGCCTAGCGTGTCTGCAATACCTTCAAGTAATTTGAAGTTTTCACCGTTCTGCATACCACGACCACCAGACACTACAACATCTGCTGCCGTTAACTCTGGGCGCTCTGACTCAGTAAGCGCTTCTGATACAAATGACGATTTAGTGTTCTCTTTAACGTCAGACAACGCAACAAGTTCCGCAGAACCACCGTTTGCAGCAGCGTCAAAAGATGCAGCGCGAACAGTAATAACCTTCTTGCTATCAGAAGACTGAACCGTAGCAATAGCGTTACCCGCATAGATAGGGCGAACAAAAGTATCTTCGCTCTCTACGCCAATAATGTCTGAAATTTGAGCCACATCGAGTAAAGCAGCTACGCGGGGCATGAAGTTTTTGCCGGTAGTTGTTGCTGCTGCCAATAGGTGGCTGTAATCATCTGCAAGAGATAACACCAAATCAGCCGTATTTTCAGCAAGTTGATACTTATATGCTGCATTGTCAGCAACAAGCACTTTCGTTACACCGTCGATCTGAGCTGCTGATTCTGCAACCGCCTGACAACCTTCTCCAGCCACAAGCACATGAATATCACCGCCCATTTGCTGTGCGGCATTGACAAGCTTCGACGTCTCTGGCTTTAAGCTAGCGTTGTCGTGTTCTGCATATACGAGTACTGTCATGAGATCACCTTTGCTTCGTTTCTAAGTTTTTCTACAAGTTCTGTAACGTCTGCCACTTTCACCCCGCCTTCACGCTGAGCAGGAGGCGTTACTTTCAGCACTTGAACATTCGAGGTCAACTCAACGCCATAGTCTGCCGCCGGTTTTACCGCTAGCGGTTTACGTTTAGCTTTCATAATGTTTGGTAAAGACGCATAACGAGGTTCGTTCAAGCGTAGGTCTGTAGTAACAACCGCAGGAAGGTTGAGTGCCACGGTTTGAAGACCACCATCAATTTCACGAGTAACGTTTACCGTTTGACCTTCCACAGAAACTTCAGAAGCAAAGGTTCCTTGTGGCATACCTGTTAGCGCCGCTAACATCTGCCCGGTTTGGTTATTGTCAGAATCAATGCTCTGCTTACCTAAGATAACCAATTCAGGTTGCTCTTCTTCAACAACCTTAGTTAGCAGCTTAGCTATTTGCAATGAGTCAAGAGTGACATCTGTATCCACTTGAATACCACGGTCGGCACCCAAGGCAAGTGCGGTACGAATTTGTTCTTGGCAGCTTTTGTCGCCCACAGATACAACAACAATTTCGCTTGCAACACCTTTCTCTTTAAGGCGCACAGCTTCTTCCACTGCAATTTCACAAAATGGGTTAATTGCCATTTTGGCATTGGTAAGGTCAACGCCAGAGTTATCGGCTTTTACTCTCACCTTTACGTTGTAATCGATCGCGCGTTTGACCGGTACGAGTATTTTCATAGTTACCTCAATGGTTGAGTTCCACGGGAATAATGCGTTGCTCTTGTGTCCACTAGCAATCGCCTCCGCTACATCTGAGCCTTTAAACAATAGTACGAAGATTAGCGTTATGCTTAACCTCTTATTAACTAAAATAAGGTTCAGTGATTCGGCTTTTACGCCGCCTTAAGTTAGGCTTAATCGCCTGTAAAGGTTGACGTTAGCGTAAACTGGCGAGCAATTTACTTACTGTTGACGTAAACGTCAACCTAGATTACCTTTCAGGTCATCAATTAATTTACATCTTTTTGACACTGTGCATCATTTGTTTCATCAATAGTGCACTATAAAAAAACGAATATAAGGAGCTTCCCGTGGAACGAGAATCGATGGAGTTTGATGTAGTCATCGTCGGTGCCGGCCCGGCTGGGTTATCAACCGCTTGTAAACTTATGCAATTAGCGAATGAAAAAGATCAGGAACTAATGGTTTGCGTAGTTGAAAAAGGCTCTGAAGTCGGTGCACATATTCTGTCTGGTGCAGTCTTTGAACCTCGTGCAATGAACGAGCTTTTTCCTGATTGGAAAGAAAAAGGCGCACCTTTAAAAACTGAGGTTACCGAAGACCATATTTATTTATTGAAGGATGAAGCATCAGCTAAACGCCTTCCTAATGGTATTACACCAAAAACCATGCAAAACCATGGAAACTATATAGTGTCTATGGGTAATGTGTGTCGTTGGCTCGCTGAGCAAGCTGAGCAATTAGGGGTTGAAGTATTCCCTGGGTTTGCGGCAGCGGAAGTGATTTACAATGACGATGGCAGTGTGGGTGGTGTGATTACTGGCGATATGGGTGTAGGAGCCGACGGCCAACCCAAAGACGGTTATATGCCTGGCATGGAACTGCGAGCCAAGTACACAGTATTTGCAGAGGGCTGTCGAGGTCATTTGGGTAAGGAACTCATCAGCAAATTCGAACTAGACAAAGATGTATCACCTCAGCACTATGCCATTGGATTCAAAGAAATTTGGGACATAGACCCAGCGAAGCATCAAGAAGGCTTGGTTGTACACACTGCGGGCTGGCCTCTGAATGACGCCACTGGCGGAAGCTACTTGTACCATGCAGAAGATAACCAAGTATTCGTCGGCCTTATCGTCGACCTGAACTATGAAAACCCTTCGTTGAGCCCCTTCGACGAATTCCAACGCATGAAGCATCACCCTGTGTTTAAGCAATATTTAGAAGGGGGTAAGCGTGTTACTTACGGTGCGAGGGCCATTGCAAAAGGCGGCTTTAACGCTGTACCTAAAATGACGTTTCCGGGTGGATTACTCGTAGGTTGTGATGCTGGAACACTAAACTTTGCAAAAATTAAAGGTAATCACACCGCAATGAAGTCAGGAATGTTGGCCGCCGAGTCAATTTTTGACGCGTTATCGACAAACCCAGATTCAAACGCCGAGCTTGTTTCATTCACTGATTTGTTTAAATCTTCTTGGTTATACGATGAATTATATCGGTCTAGAAACTTCGGCCCAGCAATTCACAAATTTGGAAATTTCTGGGGTGGTGCATTTAATACCTTCGAACAGAATTTCTGTAAGGGCAATTTGTTTTTCACAATGAAGGATGATCATTTAGATTACGCACAATTAAAAACGTCACAAAGTACCGTAGAAATTAGCTACCCAAAACCGGACGGAGTATTAAGCTTTGATAAGCTCTCTTCAGTATTTTTATCCAATACTAATCATGAAGAAGACCAACCATGTCATTTACAATTAAAAGATGCTTCTATCCCAATTTCAATTAATTTACCTAAATATGGCGAACCCGCTCAGCGCTACTGCCCTGCTGGAGTTTATGAAATTATTGAGGAAGAGGGAAACAAGCGCTTTCAAATTAACGCGCAAAACTGTGTACATTGTAAAACCTGTGACATAAAAGATCCGGCACAAAATATCAGGTGGATGGTACCGGAAGGTGCTGGTGGTCCCAATTACCCTAATATGTAAATTTTAAAAAGCGGAGTCTCTCCGCTTTTTTTTTATCGATTAATTCACTATTATTCAAATCCATCGAATTAACGATAAACGCAAGGTTATAAAATGAACGATTTTTTAGATATTTTGACCCATGGAAGACGTTTACAAGGTTCAGTAAAGGAATTATCAATCGCCGAATTAGAAGCAGTTCAACAAAAACTAACTGCTATTATTGAGAAGCGAAAAGAAAAAGCACTTGCATTGGAAAAAGCAGAGCAAGAAAAACGTGAAAAACTAGCCGATATTCAAAAACAGATGGAAGAAGCTGGTTTAAATGTGGAAGATCTACAAGCATTAACTTCTACACCCACAAAAAAATCAGGCAAGAAACGCCCGGTAAAATATGTAATTACCGATGAGAATGGCACAGAACATCCATGGACTGGTATTGGCAGAATGCCTAGGGTGTATCAAGCGGCCCTTGAGGCAGGTAAATCATTAGAGGATTTTACTGTATAGTGGTTAAATTCGTTGGCGTTTAGAAACAACGCCAGCGCACTTATCTTCATTTAACTTGTAATGGGTTTTCACGTGTCGCTCCACCACTCTATTTCCACGCCAACAAATGGCGGCCAAGCTCCTTGGTTAATATTGATTCATGGCTTATTTGGTAATGCCGACAATCTGGCTGTAGTGAAAAGGCACTTTGCGCCGCATTTCAACATTGTGAGTGTAGATCTGCCTGACCATGGTCAATCGGATTGGACAACTGAATTTACTCTGACTGGCGCAGTCACAGAATTAAAATTGTTGTTAGATACGTTAAATATTGGCCCTTGTGCAATATTGGGACACTCATTGGGTGGCAAAGTCGCCATGCTTTTTTCACTGATGCATCAAGAATATGTAAGTAGACTGATTGTGGCAGATATAGCACCTGTCAACTATACCCACAGGCATCAAGGGATATTCGATGGCTTAACCGCCGTAGCTCTCGACAACTTGGAAAGCAGAAAAAAAGCTGACCAACTCATGTCACAACACATTAAAGAACCTGGCGTAAGACAGTTTTTATTGAAGAGCTTATTTCAAGACGAGAGTAAAGCTTGGCGCTGGCGATTTAATTTGCACGGTCTTATCGCAAGCTATACCAATATCATCAGTTGGCCCGATACTAATGAAACGTCACAGTGCCCCACCCTTTTTATCAAGGGTAATGAGTCTGACTATATATTGCCAGAGCACAGGCCACTGATTGCTAAACATTTCCCGAACGCAAAAGCGCACGTGATTGAAGGAGCGGGTCATTGGTTACATGCAGAAAAGCCAGCAGCGTTTAATCGCATCGTTGAAAACTACTTATCTAAATGCAAATGAATATTATTACAATATTTTGAAGTTTTAGGCATTCAGGTAGTACACCAACTTGTGTTATAGTTCCGCCAGTTTTTTATCAGTCTTAACACCATGCTAGCAGAAAACTTCGAACTCATTGAATCGGTAATGCTTTACGGCGGTTTGTTTATCCTCTTTGCTCTTATGGCATTTGCGGTACACGACGTGTTGACCAAAAACAACGTACCTCTTTTGGGACGTGTGGTCACCTACGGCGTTTTAGGACTAGGCGCTCTTGGCTTTTTGGCCAAAGGCATCATTGAATGGTTTTGGTTAAGTAGTGGTGTGTAAGTATCTTTTAATGACGATACTTAAAATATACGTTGAATAGAGGTTAAAGATGGCGAGCGTTGGCCTGTTTTTCGGAAGCGACACGGGTAATACCGAACATGTTGCAAAAATGATTCAAAAAGAATTAGGTAAGCAACTTATTGATGTTAAAGACATCGCAAAAAGCAGTAAGGAAGATATTGCTGCTTTCGATCTTCTTATTTTTGGCATTCCTACGTGGTACTACGGCGAAGCGCAATGCGACTGGGATGACTTTTTCCCTGAATTAGAGGAAATCGATTTTAACGATAAGTTAGTTGCGATTTTTGGTTGTGGTGACCAAGAAGACTACGCAGAATATTTCCTTGATGCTATGGGTATGGTACGTGACATTGTTGAAGCCCGAGGTGCAATTTTGGTAGGTCAATGGTCTACCGAAGGATATGATTTCGAAGCATCGAAAGGAATGGCGGATGACACTCACTTCGTAGGCCTAGGCATTGACGAAGATCGTCAACCAGAGCTTACCGATGAGCGCGTAAAAGCGTGGTGCAAGCAAATTAACGAAGAACTTTGTTTATCTGAACTTGCTTAACTATTTCGGGTGTTTGGTCTCAAACACCCTCCTCTCCACTGTCGAGATTTTATACACTTTTAGAGTGCCGCCACAAATAAATTCTCTAGATAGCTATAACACTTAACATTTTTTTATAGGCACTGATTTTGCTTTCGTTAATCGAATGGACGTTGATTAAGAAAAGGAACTTCAGTGAAACTAGTATTTTTTTTCGTATTAGCCTTATTTGCCTGTAATAAAACCTTCGCAACTATTGTTATTGCCGGAAACGACAGTATTGTTTCCTCCTCATCCAGTACATGGGCGTGGGATGGAACGCAACACCAAGAACTTCGAGATGCACTGGAAGATACTGATAACTTTGGTAACAGTGGCATTGTTGGTCACGAGGTGGAACTCAGGACTCTAGGTTCGAATATCACCGCCTCCTCGCTACAGGATGTAGACATTTTTGTGGCAAGTTATTGGTTTGACAGTCAAGCCGCTATCTACAGCTCTGTTCTGGTAGACTACTTCCTAGCAGGCGGAGACTTAATCATTCTACAAGATTCCTCTGCGTATGACGGCATAGGAGAAGCCCTAGGTATTGCCACAAACGCTGTGACTACCAACCCCACTACAGTAAGTAGTGCCAGCCTTCTTGGTGATGGTCCCTTCGGCACAGTCGCCCCAATCAATCAAATTGGAACCATCGGCCATTTAGATTCTACGGCAATCTCATCGAAAAATGGTACGGTATGTGGTACTGACGCAGCAGGGCGCGCCACCATTGCCTGTTGGCAAGACGGTGAATACGCTGCAAATGCAGGCTCATTAACCATATTTGCGGATGTAGACCTAATCAGCGGCCTCTACGGAGAAGCTGACTTTTCTCCTACCAACGATAAAGGCAGACTGGCACTAAACACCTTCGCTTTTCATATGAGCGAAGTTAATTCAGTAAGCACGCCTCCAATCCTTTGTCTGATGATTCTTGCGAGTATGTGTATGTTACGACGGAGAATGATTACAGCTTAAATCGCTCTACGGCTTTGCGTAAACTTTCTGTTTGCGCATCGAGTTTTGCCGCAGATTCATTGGCTTGACGTGTACTCTCGGCACTCGAATCGGCGAGTTCTACTATCGTATTTAAGCTTTGAGCAACGTCCCCAAGTAGTAGATCTTGCTGACGGGTGTCGGTAACAATGGTTTCATTAATTCTACTCAAATTGTCGATGATCTCTTGAATTTGTACCATCTGTGATGCGACTTCTTGAGTAACTTCTACGCTTTGTTTAGCTTGGGTTTCTCCGTGTTTAATCGCTGAAACCGCCTCACTAGCATCTTTTTGCAAGTTGATAATCATTGACTCTATCTCTTCGGTAGAGTTGTGCGTTCTGTTGGCTAGCGTTCGCACTTCATCAGCAACTACCGCAAATCCACGTCCTTGTTCCCCTGCCCTTGCAGCCTCGATGGCAGCATTAAGTGCTAACAAATTGGTTTGCTCAGCAATATTTTTAATTACATCCAAAATACTACCAATACTTCTAGAGTTGTCGTCAAGGCGATTAATGATCTCCGCAGACAACTCTGCTTGCTTAGCTTGATTGTTAACTTGTTGCCGGTTTTCTTCAACCAAATTTCCGATATGAGAGCTTTGTAGGCGAACATCGTTTAGCGCCTGCATTGCACTTTCTATTTGTGATAAATTACTTTGACTGGTTGCTTGCACATTTTGTGTGTTTAATGAAGTTTGTTTTACTTGCTCCCGTTGCTGATCAACATCACGCAAGCTCTGCTCTCCCAAAGACAAACTTTCTTTGGTTATGTCTATCAAACGAGACTCTTGATCAAGTATGTTACCCACCAGTTGACGCAAACCATCAGTTAAATGATTTACCTTTTCAGACAACGCAGAAAACTCGTCGTTACCCTGCTGTGGCAACTTTCTACTCAAATCACCTTCGCGTAATTGAGACAAGCCTCGGTTTATTCTAAATAAAGGTATAGCGATGCTTCTAGTGACTGCGATAGCCAACCCTGCCGCCGCAATTAAGCCTACTGTTGCAACCAATAAGTTTTCTAGAAGACTGCTTTGAACTGTATCTACAATGGCGTTTTGACCATTTACTGAAGCACTTTGCACATTTTCAGATAGCTCACCAATCAACTTGAGTGAGGTAGCAAGCGCACTGTTACCTTCATTTCTTGCGTTAATGCTCTGTTCTATCTGATTTAGTTTTTGATTTTGTAAATAAACGAGCCCTGAACTTTCCATTAAAAGTGACTGAAGCAAATCGAATTGTTCGTTAAACGCTTCGATTGTTCCACCATCGTCCACTCGCTCAGCCAGGCGATTAACGTAATCTTTGTCGACGGTTAAATTGCTCATCTGATATTCGATGTCTTCAATTATTCCTTGCGTTGTTTCCCGGTCGGATGACTCCGCTAACTCAGATATAGAGGTATTAAGTGTAAGAAGCTTGTTGTCAATGTTAGTTCCCGCGCCAATCAGAGTATCTAGGTCTGGGCTGTCAGAATCGAGATAAGACAAATCAAGCATTAGGGCACTCGCTTCGTCGGACGTCATTAATAGTGTTTCAAGCTTTTGGGAAATCTCTAATTCAAGAGCTAGTCGCTGTTGAATTGCCTCATACATCAATTGGCTGTTAGCAATGTAACTTCGGCTAGACTCCGCAGCGAGCGTGGCCTTATTGTTATTTGAAAGCAATACTAGTAAGCTGTCTAAATCACTTAAAAACGACGTCGAAATGTTAGTAAACTCTTGTTTGTTTTGCTCGAGTGACGAGGGAGACTCTTCATGAAAAGCATTCGCAGTTATAACAGCAAGTGTTAAGACTTCCGTTTTTACTTCCACCATCTTGGTTTGAATTGGCAAAAGTCTGGACACGACATCTTCAGCGGAAGTCCTAATGTCTTGCAGTCCAAAATAAGAAAGCGCACTAGTGAGCAACAACAAACACCCAAAAATACCAAATCCAAACTTAATCTTATTTACTACAGTTAACTGCATAATCATGTCCACTGAATACCATTGGATGAAAAACATGTACTAGACATAGTTTAACAGCGTGTAAAATTATTGTGTATTCCCTTTAAAAATATACTCTTAATAAACAGTTTCAATACCTGACCTACCTACTCATCTGGCCAGTTATAGCAAGGCCTCAATAAAATAGTGGTTAATCTATTTTATTGTCGAATAACCAAAAATCATCGCCAATGTGTTCATATTTAGTACAATACACCTATAAATTCTAGTGTTATTATATCGGTTGTTTGATTGGAAAATTTAGTCAAACTCAATAATTTATGAATAATCTCTTCGAGTTTTACTTTCAAATCTGTTTCAGTTACCTATAATAACGTCCATAAGCTAACAGCCGCTTCTGGTGCATATGGATCAAAATAAAGAACTCAAAAAGGCAGGACTTAAAGTTACCCTTCCTCGTCTTAAAATATTGCAAATCTTGCAGTTGCCTGAAAATCAACATATCAGCGCTGAAGACGTATACAAAATATTGATCGACCAAGGCGAAGAAATTGGTTTAGCGACTGTGTATCGAGTCCTTAACCAGTTTGATGATGCGGGCATATTAATTCGTCATCATTTTGAAGGCGGAAAGTCAGTCTTTGAAATCAGCCACAAGGACCACCATGACCACTTAGTGTGTCTTAAGTGTGGAAAGGTTATTGAGTTTGAAGATGACATTATTGAAGAACGTCAAGAAATTATCGCAAAAGAGCACAATATCAAACTGACACATCACAGTTTGTACCTGTACGGTGAGTGTACCGAAGGTAACTGCGAAAGCGAATAACTCATAACTCCATGAGAAAAACCGAGCATATGCTCGGTTTTTTGATTGCTAGGCGTTAAATTTGTGTTCGTGATACGCAGCGATTGCCAATTCCCACATAGGGCCAATGGTCCCGTCTCCAATAGTTCTTCCTTCAACTTCTATTACAGGTGCAATTTCTTTACTCGATGATGTAAGCCAAACTTCATCTGCATCAAACATTTCTTCGACGGTGAAGGCCCGCTCTTCAAAACTCAAACCAGCCTTTTCAAATGATGCTATAGCAATACTCCGCGTAATACCCGGCAATAGTTCATTGCTTAACGGCGGCGTATAAATCACACCATTTTTCACCATAAACACATTGCAAGAACTCGCTTCGGTTACTTCTCCCTTTGCGTTGTGCAAAATGGTTTCATGATTTCCCG
>JALUXV010000322.1 GCA_027013165.1 Alteromonadaceae bacterium | reverse complement strand
ACGGGACTCGGCTGTATGAGATTTGAGGAGTTCTCCGCTCTCTTGGCAACTGCCATGAAGAATGGGATGTTTACAAACAAGTGAAAGGGGACGAGCTTTCCACAATACACTCGACAAAATTTGAAATTATGAACAATTCATTGCTGAGCTCTTTCATGTCTACAAATGTCCCTATTGACACTACCATTCCAATAGCGACCATGACATATAGAAGGAAACATGCCATGTTATACACTGCGTGTACAAAGTGAAAGTTGGATATCAAAAGGTAACGACTCTTTGCATAAATCAGATATGCTGCACAAATCCACGAAACCTTCCATAGAAAGATCAAAAATAATTGAAGCATGGTTGGAGACAAATGTTCATGTTAACCACACGTCTTGTTTTTGTCGTATGGACCATATTGAAGGATTTGAAAAGGCTCTATGGCAAGAGATTGATTTTGTTGAAACAACAAGACCTTTGTTTGATTACTTTCAAGATGACTGCATGTCAGAACAAGACAAGAAGCGCTGGAAACAAATGTGCAAGTTTGTTCCTCTTCCACACGCTGCAACAACGAGTGAGCAAATTACAAAAGATTCGAGAAAGGATGCATTTATCGAACGAATCAAGAATGAAGGAAAGATCGGAGCGGCAACGCTTTCATTGGACATGCTGCACAAAGCCACGAAAAACCCCAAAGGAGAATCCAAAATATCTGAAGCATAATTAAAAACAAGTTCTATACTTTGTTTACCCTACCACCCAAGCAAAGACGGTACTCGTTAAATGCAATCTTTTTCTGTCTGAACAGTTCCTGCCATTTCCCCTCTGACTCCAGTCCAGATACGAGTGCGTCCCACCAGTACAAAAGTGTTCCATGCACAAGACTACCATCATGGAATCCAACACACACACCCTTCTTCATGACCACCATTCTGAATAGATAATTTGTGTTTTCTTTGAGAACTTGAAAAACGTCGTCTGATGGCATGATTGCGAACTGCATCTGCGTGTTCTTGTGAAAGTGCCACATACGCTCGGGTGATGGGTGGTAGGCGATGGAGAGATCTGGCGAGTAAAGCAAAGAAGAAAGAAGGTACAAGAAGAATAACTCTGTGACCTCGATTTCGTCGTCTCCCACTTCCGACATGAGATCCGAAAAAGTACCGTCAAAAACAAACATACCATCCTCGTCTTCCTCAAACTTAACCAGTATGTCGTTACTCTCTCCAACAACCAGGTTCTTCATAGACTCAAGATGGTCACATACCTTCTTGTGCATCTTGTATTGCTTGACTTGACACTTTCGGGAGCAAAAGTACACTTTCTTACACTTGCTGCATTTGTTTGTGGTTTCGGTGTGACATGCGCTGCAAAGAGGCATTTCAAATATGTGTTACAAAAAAAAGCAGGATGGATGTTATTCAAAAAAATCAATCTTGAGTTTTGAGTCCGAGTCCACAGAGACGACGATCTGTTCCCCTGACTTGAGTGTAAACGTGACAATGTCGTTTTGCTCGTTTTGGTTGTACTCTTTCACAGAAGACAGAAGCGGAACTGGGCGTCTGCAGGGAGATCGGATTCTCTTGAAATGAATGATATCGACATCTCCCTTAGTTGAAAGTCTGTAGTGATAGTTCAATCTGCAAAAAATGTTGATCATGATGGTCGTCACGAGCGATTTCTTGAACAACCCTTCCTCCAGATCAAAGTACACCGTCACTCTGTTGGGATACTCTTTCTGGATGGTAAATGTGCCTTCTTCCGCACACACAGAGGATGGAAGCATGTCAAACACGTTTTCATCTTTGACGTGAACGAGCCATGTGTACTTTGGATACCTTTCGGCTGCAAGCTCGACACGAATGTTGAAATCAGATGGCAAGTTCTCCATTTTGAGGAAAGGTGTAAACAAAAATGCCAAACAAATGCAAAAATGAACATGTGTTTTGTTTTATGTGTTTTCGTTTGTAACAGAAAGTGAATT
>JALUXV010000321.1 GCA_027013165.1 Alteromonadaceae bacterium | reverse complement strand
GGGAGCCAACTTTTCAATCGTAATAATGTGTCGATTCCCCCTTAGCTCAGTTGGTTAGAGCGACGGACTGTTAATCCGCAGGTCCCCCGTTCGAGTCGGGGAGGGGGAGCCACTTTTTACCCATTATACAAACACGCACCCACCCCTCTTAAGTTTCCCATAATTCACGTTAAATAAAGCTAACTTAATCAAGTTGTTAATCTTTGCCGAAACAGTGATAATAGAGCGCTCTATTCGCCTCTGCTGCGTATGAACAATGTACTCATTCTGGTTGGACGTATTTATCATCAATGACTGAATTTTTATTGCTGCTTGTCAGCACCGTATTAGTCAACAATTTTGTCTTGGTTAAATTTTTAGGTTTGTGCCCTTTTATGGGGGTTTCCAGCAAACTAGAAACTGCCATGGGCATGTCTATGGCAACCACGTTTGTGTTAACTCTCGCCTCGGCAAGCAGCTACCTTGTCGACACGTATTTACTACAACCTTTAGGTATTGGTTATTTACGTACACTGGCTTTTATTCTTGTTATAGCGGTTGTGGTGCAATTTACCGAAATGGTAGTACACAAAACTAGCCCAACACTGTACCGCTTACTTGGCATCTTTCTGCCACTTATTACCACCAATTGTGCGGTATTGGGGGTTGCGCTATTAAACCTCACTGAGCAGCACAACTTTGTCGAGAGCCTTATTTATGGTTTTGGTGCAGCAGTGGGATTTTCCGTTGTGTTAATTATGTTCGCAGCTATGCGCGAAAGGTTGGCAGCCGCAGACGTTCCACATGTATTTAAAGGCGCATCTATTGCAATGATTACCGCAGGCCTTATGTCTCTTGCTTTCATGGGATTCAGCGGATTGGTGAAGTTCTAATGACGTTAAGTATAGCCGCCATTGCCCTTGGAATATTAGCACTAGTTTTTGGTTTAGTACTGGGTTACGCAAGTATCAGGTTCAAAGTGGAAGGAGATCCTCTTGTCGATCAAATAGACGACGTGCTTCCACAGACCCAGTGCGGACAATGTGGATTTCCTGGCTGTCGCCCCTACGCTGAATCTATTGCCAATGGCGATGAAATCAACAAATGCCCTCCCGGTGGCGAAGCGACCATTAAAAAGCTTGCTGATTTAATGGGAGTTGAAGCCAAGCCCCTCGACGCAGCACACGGCGAGGAAGACGTAAAAAAAGTTGCCTACATCCGAGAAGATGAGTGCATTGGCTGTACTAAATGCATTCAAGCTTGCCCAGTAGATGCGATTTTAGGGGCAGCAAAACACATGCACACTGTTATTACTAGTGAGTGCACCGGTTGTGATCTGTGTGTAGATCCCTGCCCTGTCGACTGTATTGATATGCTTCCCACCGAAGAAACTACATCTTCGTGGAAGTGGAATTTCACATCGTCTCCCAAGGGCGATATTCCCATTAAGATGGTAAGTTAGTCGTGAAGTACCCTAGCTTTGACAACATCATCAATAACCTGAGTGCGGGAAAGCTTCACTCTTTTCCAGGTGGCGTTCACCCTGACGATAAGAAAAGCTTGTCGAATACTACAGCCATTGCCAAGTGTCCCCTTCCCAAGCAGCTTATTGTTCCAGTAAAACAACACGTAGGTATTGATGGCGCTATTTGTGTATCCGTAGGCGATCACGTTTTAAAAGGGCAAGCATTAACTCATTCAAATGCCGCTTTTTCCGTGCCAGTGCATGCCCCCTCTTCGGGACACGTTTCTGCCATAGTCCCTCATGTAGTGGCTCACCCTAGCGGTTTAACAGAGATGTGTATCGTCATTGATACGGATGGTCGAGACACTTGGTGTGATCTATCCCCTATGATGGATTATTCCCATCGCAACAAATCTGAGCTGCTTGAAGTGCTTTGTAAATCTGGTATATCCGGAATGGGAGGTGCTGGATTTCCTTCTCACATCAAAGCAGCACCGAGTAAACCTATTGAGTTTTTGATCATCAATGGAGTTGAATGCGAGCCCTACATTACTTCGGATGATCGCTTAATGCGTGAACACGCGTGGCAGATTCGTCAGGGGCTGGATATTCTGAGTCACATTATTGAGCCTAAAGCTATCGTTGTGGCAATAGAAGACAACAAACCAGAAGCTTTACAAGCACTGACAATTGCGTGCCAAGACAAACCTGAGTATCGCGTGGTTTCGGTGGAAACTAAATATCCCGCCGGTGGTGAAAAACAGCTCATTCAAGTGATCACAGGAAGAGAAGTACCCCGTTCGGGATTACCGTCAGACATTGGTGTAACTATGTTCAACGTGGGTACTTGTTTTGCTATTGCCGATGCCGTACTGCATGGTAAGCCCTTAATTGAACGTGTAGTCACGTTAACCGGGGAAGCTATTGATAATCCTGGAAATTACCAAGTACTGCTAGGAACACCGGTTAATCACCTATTGGCTACGGGTGGCTATTTAGCTGACAAGCAAACTACCCCCAAAATAGTGATGGGCGGCCCCATGATGGGATTTACCTTAGCCGATGCCGCCATCCCTGTGGTAAAAACCACCAATTGTCTATTGGTACCCAGTAATAATGAGTTAAGAGACGACAGTGCAGAGCGAGCCTGTATTCGATGCAGTGCTTGCTCTGACGCATGCCCAGCAAATTTATTACCCCAGCAACTCTACTGGCATGCCAAGGCACAAGAGTATGACAAAACCGAAGAATATGATTTGTTTGATTGTATTGAATGCGGCGCGTGTGCTTATGTTTGCCCGAGTGAAATACCGTTAGTGCATTATTACCGTCAAGCTAAATCGGAAATTCGCTCACAAAAAGACGAGAAAGATAAAGCTGAAAAAGCAAAACTACGCTTTGAAGCAAGAAAAGAGCGACTCCAGCGGGAAAAAGAAGAGCGAGAAGAAAAGCATCGCAAGGCCAAAGAGGCTCGTTTGACAGCAAAAGCGGCTCCTTCGCCATCGTCCCAATCTGATAACGTCTCCGGTCAGGGAAATAGCACTGCGAAAGACAAAGTGGCAGCTGCGTTAGCTCGTGCAAAAGCGAAAAAAGCAGCGGTACAAGAAGACTCAAGCGACGGTTCTAGCGCTCCTGTGGCAAGTGAAGATGATAAAAAGGCCAAGGTTGCCGCCGCTATTGCTCGCGCTAAAGCAAAGAAAGCAGTTGCACAAGCTCAGAGCAATCAGGAACAAGTTCCCCCTCCGCAAAACTCAATGAACACTGAAGACGATAAAAAAGCGAAAATAGCGGCTGCAATTGCGAGAGCAAAAGCGAAAAAAGCAGCGACACAAGAACAAACATCTGTGGAAGACAACGATACCAAACAAGCGCGTATTGCCGCCGCTGTCGCAAAAGCTAAGGCAAAAAGAGCTGAGCAGCAATCCAATACCGTCGTCGAAAATGCTCAGGGGAAAACAGAAGAAGTAGATGCGAGTATAGTCAACGCTGCCCCTAAAGATGAAAAGCAAGCACGTATTGCCGCCGCTGTCGCCAAAGCAAAGGCACGACGAAATGCCGTTGTTGAACAACCGATTAAAGAAACCGAGGAAGCCTCTTTCGCCGCATCCGATAACATCGACCCGTCGGAAGAGAAAAAGCGCAGAATTGCCGCTGCTGTAGCCAAAGCTAAAGCGAAAAAAGCCGCAGCAAATAAAGAGAGTCAATAATGAAGTTAACTTTGTCTAGTTCGCCTCATCAGCGGGTACAGCGCGACACCCCTCAGGTTATGAGACTGGTTATTTATGCCATGTTGCCGGGCTTGGCAGCACAATGCTATTTCTTTGGTTGGGGCGTGATTATCCAAGCTCTGATTACCATTGTTGCAGCCCTTATCTTTGAAGGCGCTGTACTATGGTTACGAAAAAAGCCAATTGAGCGCACTCTGACTGACTATTCTGCTGTATTAACTGCCCTATTGCTGGCAGTGAGCCTGCCACCCACATTGCCTTGGTGGATGACAGTTATCGGTATATTTTTTGCGGTCGTTGTTGCTAAACAACTATACGGCGGACTGGGCTTTAACCTATTTAACCCCGCTATGATTGGATACGTGGTGCTCCTTATATCCTTTCCGGTTGCCATGACCTCTTGGTTACCCCCCACAGGTATATCTACGCTCCCCATGTCATTTTTCGATGCTGTTTCTATAATATTCACTGGCTACACCACGAGTGGCTATGATGTTACTCAGCTTCAGACAGTTGCAGACGGTGTTACTATGGCAACGCCACTCGATACCCTTAAAACGAATTTAACCCAAGGTGTCACCTATACTGAAACCCTTGGGTATCCAATATTCGATGGTGGATTGTCAACCTCCCTTGGTGCCGGTTGGAGTTGGATAAGCCTAGCCTACTTATTTGGAGGCCTACTCCTAATAAAAGCGCGTGTTATCCAATGGCATATACCCGCCAGCATGATGGCATCGGTAGCTTTATTTGCATTAGTGTTTCATTTGAGTGACGCCGATCACTTTGCATCACCAGTCTTTCACTTGTTTAATGGTGCACTGATTTTTGGTGCATTCTTTATCGCTACCGATCCGGTATCAGCGTCGACTACCCCCAAAGGCAGAATTGTATTTGGTGCTGCTATAGGCTTTTGGATTGTTATTATTCGCAACTTTGGCAACTATCCAGATGCCGTTGCTTTCGCTGTTATTGTAATGAATATGGCCGTTCCGCTTATTGATTACTACACCCGGCCTAGAACTTATGGTCGAAGTACTAGACCAAAGCACAATAAGGCAAACCCATGAAGCAAACACTATTAAAAAATGGCGGTATGCTTGCTGGGTTTGCAGTAATTACAACGTTACTCATTAGCATCACTTTTTTAGGTACCGAATCTCGTATTGCGCAACAACAGCAAAAGAAATTACTGAGTATTTTAACCGAAGTAGTGCCAACGGCTTATTACGACAACCAACTCTATCTTGACTGCGTGAGCGTAAATGATCCGCTATTAGCCACAACTGAAACCGTCATATATCGAGGAAGCCTCAATGGCGAACTCAATGCAGTTGCCATTGAGGCAACGGCCCCCGACGGCTATAGCGGTAATATAAATATTGTTGTTGGTATTGATACCAATCTTAATGTGCTGGGTGTACGTGTGCTCGCTCACAAAGAAACCCCAGGATTGGGTGACAAGATTGAACTTGCTGTGAGCGATTGGATAACAA
This sequence comes from Alteromonadaceae bacterium, assembly GCA_027013165.1. Classification (GTDB taxonomy): domain Bacteria; phylum Pseudomonadota; class Gammaproteobacteria; order Enterobacterales; family Alteromonadaceae; genus Alteromonas. The sequence goes on along the minus strand of JALUXV010000321.1, from coordinate 6,263 downwards.
GCTTTACTAACAAGCAATACAACCCAGATGAAGATGCGCGCTGGAATGTAAAAAAAGACGGAGGGGACTTCGACCAGTTCACCGGAGCAACCATTACCCCTCGTGCAGTGGTAGCATCAGTAAAACGAACATTACAATATGCCCAAGACAATCTAAGTTCAATTGCCAGCCTTCCTAATGCATGCGCTTTGCCTCAAGGAGAAACCAATGACAACTGATTACAAAGACTTATCAGTTCAAGGGCTATGGAAAAACAACCCTGCACTGGTGCAACTACTTGGACTCTGCCCATTACTTGCGGTGACATCAACATTCATCAATGGCTTAGGCTTAGGTCTTGCTACCACATTGGTTTTGATAGGCAGTAACGTTACCGTCAGCCTAATTAGAAATATTGTCAGAAGTGAAATTCGCATTCCGATTTTTGTGATGATCATTGCCGCGTTTGTGACAATAGTGCAATTATTAATGAACGCCTATACCTTTGATTTGTATCTTACTTTAGGGATTTTCATACCTTTAATAGTGACCAATTGTGCCATCATTGGGCGAGCAGAAGCCTATGCATCTAAGAACACTCCAAAAGACGCCGCCTTTGACGGATTAATGATGGGGTTAGGTTTCAGTCTTGTATTGGTTTTACTCGGTGGCATGCGAGAAATACTGGGTGCGGGAACATTATTTTCTGGCGCCAACCGCTTATTTGGCACCATTGCAGAAAATTGGACTATTACCTTTTTCGAAACCTCTCAACCCTTCTTACTGGCAATATTACCACCCGGTGCATTTCTCGGAATGGGATTATTAATTGCGTTGAAAAATGCCATCGACGCAAAACAGGCTGCGAAGCACATTCAACCGGTTGAAAAAGCTACACGCATACGAATTACAGCGGAATAAGAACAATAAAGCGAAACAATGAATACTGACAGTAAGCCCATCTCAAAAAAAGAAAAGGTCGAAGCGATAATCAATATATTGGAGTCGCTTTATCCCGAAGTACCAATTCCGTTAGATCACAAAGATCCATATACCTTATTGGTGGCAGTATTATTGTCAGCACAGTGTACTGATGAACGGGTGAACCAAATTACTCCAAAACTTTTTGCCAAAGCAGACAATCCGTTTGATATGGTGCAAATGACCATTGAAGAAATTAAGGAAATTATCAAGCCTTGTGGGTTATCACCTATGAAATCTAAAGGTATTTGGCACCTATCAGATATGATTATCAAACAACATGGTGGCGAAGTTCCTCAAGATTTTGCAGCGCTAGAAGCCATGCCCGGCGTGGGCCACAAAACTGCTTCTGTAGTGATGGCGCAGGCCTTTGGGGTACCGGCCTTTCCCGTCGACACACATATTCATCGTTTAATGTACCGCTGGGGACTCTCTAACGGCAAAAGTGTTGAACAAACCGAAAAAGATGCCAAAAGGCTATTTCCCAAAGACAAGTGGAATGACTTGCACCTTCAAATCATTTTTTACGGCAGAGAATATTGCCCGGCGAGAGGTTTCTCTCTTGATAACTGCATAATCACGAGAGAGTACGGCAGAAAGAGCTTCATTAATGAAGTTTTAAAACAACAATCAAAGAAAAAAAAATAAGCGTCGCTCCCTTATTTTCTGTAGAGAAAGTGTCTGATACAGTAGATTTGAAACCATCTAAATAAAGTGAAGGGATAGTCATGAATCGATGGACGTTGGCGCTTTCTTACGCATTATTCATAGCAACAATCATAGTACTCGCCGACCTAGGCCTCCTAAAAGCTCAATTGAAATGGCTACATAGTATTCCCTTTGGCGATAAACTCGGTCATGTCATACTTTATGGTGTTTTAAGTGCGCTATTTATCAACGCACTTCGCTTTCGAGTGGTGAAGATATGGCGAGCAAAGTGTTATCTTGGAGCCTTAATCATTGCGATTTTTGCCATTGCTGAAGAATGCACACAACTATTATTAAGCTCGCGAAAATTCGACGGCTATGACCTCACAGCTAATCTACTCGGTATTCTAATGTCTTCGGGAGTCATGTATCTGTTTTCGAAAGCAGTCAAGGAGCAAGTCACACAATAGAGAACAGACGTTGACAAAATGTAAATGACATGTTTAATTTTGATTTCTATTAGTATTTCTCTCGTCGCGCTACAAGCTCAATAAGTTTGGAAAAGCACAGTTTATTAATTTGAATCACTATACGGGGCAAGCCTAAACTTGACCTGTAGAGAACAATTATGTCATTTACATTTAGTACAACAAAGTCTTTAGTGTGCGCACCAGATGCATCAAAAGACATTGGGCTGCATTGCCGCGCTCTTGGAATCAACAAAGTGCTTATCGTTACCGATCCAGGCTTAACAGACATCGGTTTGCACAGTGGCATTATCAGTGCTCTTGAAAATACCCAAATACCAGCGGTCTTATTCAATAAAGTTCAGATGGATCCTCCTTCATCTACCATTAATCAAGCGGTAGATTTCGCTAAGTCGCAAGACATCGACGGCGTCATTGGTCTAGGAGGTGGAAGTTCCCTCGACACGGCAAAGTTAATTGCGGTTCTGGTAGGTTCGTCACAAACACTCGACGACATATACGGTATCGATAAAATTACATCAAACAGACTTCCATTGATTCAAATACCCACTACCGCAGGAACTGGCTCGGAAGTTACTCCCATTTCAATTGTTACCACTGAAGATTCGCAAAAGTTGGGTATTGTATCTAGCGTGTTACTACCTGATATTGCCCTACTTGACCCAGTGCTAACCTTGGGGCTACCACCGCATATCACTGCTGCGACAGGGGTTGACGCTATGGTCCACGCCATCGAAGCTTATACCAGTGTGCATAAGAAAAACCCGTATTCTGATATGCTCGCCAAACAAGCGCTGTCTTTAATGACCAGTGCGATAACTGACGCCGTATTTGATGGCAGTAATATTAAGGCGCGAAGTGACATGATGCTTGGCGCTACACTCGCTGGCCAAGCATTTGCCAACGCCCCTGTTGCAGCGGTGCACGCCCTAGCGTATCCGTTAGGTGGTCATTACCATATTCCCCATGGCCTAAGTAATGCACTTGTATTGCCTCACGTTTTGCGGTTTAACCACATCGCAGCATTTGAACGCTATGCCGAACTTTACGATACCATTGCAATGCCAACATCTCTTAGCGCCGAACAAAAATCTGAAGCATTTATTACCTACTTTGAGAACTTACTACCTAAATTGGGGCTCCCCAACAAACTTCGCGAGGTTAATGTCCCAGAATCTGATTTAGAGATGCTTGCAGCAGATGGTATGAAGCAACAACGGCTATTGATAAACAATCCTCGTGAAATGACTGAACAAGATATTCTAACCGTTTATCAACAGGCCTATTAGCTATCTGAAACAGAGAACATCTATGATCGAATTAAATGATCCGTCACTACTAAAGACACAACTTTTCATAAATGGCGAGTGGGTAAACAGTAACTCAGGTGATACCTTCCCTGTGTATTGTCCAGCAACCAACGAATGCTTTGTCAACGTAGCGAATGGCGGTAAAAGCGAGACAGAATATGCTATAAACTGTGCTCACAGTGCCATGCCATTATGGCAACAAGCAACCGCAAAGCAACGTGCCAACATACTTAAGCACTGGTATCGGCTTATTGTCGAAAATACCCAAGATTTAGCTCGTATTCTTACAGTAGAGCAAGGGAAACCCCTACATGAAGCTAGCGCTGAGGTAACTTATGGTGCCGATTACATAGAGTGGTTTGCAGAAGAAGCAAAACGCTTGTACGGCGATATCATTCCAAGCAACAACCCTAGTCAACGTATTCTTACTCTTAAGCAACCAGTAGGTGTGGTTGCAGCCATTACACCGTGGAACTTTCCTATTGCAATGATAACGCGAAAGGTTGCCCCTGCATTAGCGGCGGGTTGTGCGGTTGTAGTAAAACCAGCCGAAGCTACGCCATTAAGTGCATTTGCTCTGGCAGAACTCGCTCGCCGAGCTGGCTTACCCAAAGGACTATTTTCGGTAGTGGTTGGGACAGACGTCGCCCAGATTGGTCATGAGCTCAGTACCAATAAAATAGTGAAAAAGCTCTCATTCACTGGATCTACTCCCGTGGGTAAATTATTGCTCAAATCAACTGCAGATACGGTAAAAAAAGTATCGATGGAGCTTGGGGGCAATGCACCTTTTATCGTTTTTGAAGATGCCGATATCGAGCTTGCCGTGGAAGGGGCAATGGCGTCTAAATTCCGCAACGCTGGCCAAACCTGTGTGTGTGCTAATCGCTTAATTATTCACTCTGCTATAGCGCAAGAGTTTACTCAACGTCTTGTAACAAAAGTTAAAGGGTTAACTATCGGCAACGGCCTAGACGAAAACGTAAGTATTGGCCCTTTAATTAATGAAAAAGCCGTTGAAAATATGCAGGGCTTGGTTAACGATGCACTAGCCTTGAACGCTACATTGGAAACTGGCGGCTCGACGGTTGATCTCAAGGGCAACTACTTTTCACCGACCGTACTCAGTAACGTTTCACCCGAAATGCGAGTGTTTAAAGAAGAGATTTTTGGCCCAATTGCCCCCATCTTAACGTTTGATACAGATGAACAAGCCATTGAACTTGCGAATGCGACCGAAGCAGGACTGGCATCCTATATTTTCACCCAAAGCCACCGAAGAATTTGGCAAGTCAGTGAAAAGCTTGAAAATGGAATAGTTGGCGTGAACGAAGGGGTAATCTCTTCAGAAGTGGCTCCCTTCGGCGGAGTGAAAGCATCTGGGTTAGGAAGAGAGGGCTCGAAGTACGGGCTAGACGACTACACAGAGCTCAAATACATTTGCGTTGGAAATATCGAAGAATAACGAGCACCTCTTCATTTACAGCTAGCCTAAGACTTAGTAAATCATTAGCGCATTGATGTTGCGAAACTGTCGCAACAACAATCGCAACATCAATGCCACCTATCTTAATGAAGCTTAAATTTAGGCCCAAGTAAGCTTCCCACCTTACGACTCAATAAGGTGAGTGCCCCTTTTAAACGCCCATGTACAGCAAGCAAATGAAAAGAATACAAGGAAACATAAACCAGCTTTGCTAATCGCCCCTCAATAAACATATTGTTGTTTGACAGTTTCCCCATCAAACTCCCTACTGTACTGTACTTACTGAAGTGTACTAACGAACCATAGTCAGTGTAAGAAAAGGGCTGAGGACCAATTTCTTTATGCCTGTTTACTATATTCTTGGCCACGCGTTCGGCCATTTGATGAGCCGATTGAGCCCGTGGAGGTACCCATTTGCCATTTTCTTGCATAACACCGCAGCTATCACCAATCACATAGATATTATCATGTTGAGGCGTTTGTAAAAATCCATTGACGACTATCTGACCAATACGATTGTGCTCTACTCCAGGAATGGCTTGAACAAACTCCGGTGCTTTAACACCCGCAGCCCAGACCATAAGATCTGCCTCAATTAAATTACCTTCGGCAGTAACAAAGCCCCGATCATTTGCTTCGGCGACACGGGTATCTTCTTTCACATTGACATTAATCTTATAAAGGGCTGCTCTTGCCGCATTTGAAATCCGCTCTGGTAACGCGGGAAGAATTCTCGGCCCAGCCTCAATAATCGTAATACTCAACCTGTCAGCAGACATATTTGGCATGCCATAAGACTTCGCCAAATCACCTATGTAGTGAAGTTGCGCCGCGAGTTCTGTGCCTGTTGCACCGCCACCAACAATGCCAATAGAAAGCTTTTTATCAAAGTCTTTTTGATAATCCTTTTTTAGTAATTGGTTAAGTAACGCTGTGTGAAAACGCTCAGCCTGTTTCAACGAATCTAGAAAAAATGCGTGTTCCGCAACCCCTGGTGTACCAAAGTCATTACTTACACTACCTGCCGCAATGACAAGTGTGTCATAACTTAATGATCTAGCAGGCAGAATTTCACTCCCGTCGTCATCCAACATAGGATCTAAGTACAAACAATTTAATTCGGGGGCTACCTTGCTCACATTACCCAATTGAAATTCATAGCCATAACGACTGGCGTGGATACCATATTCCACACCATCTGATTGCTTGTCGATCACCCCCGCTGCAACTTCATGCAATAAAGGCTTCCAAACATGCGTTCGGCTTCTGTCCACTAAAGTAATATGCGCTTTGCCGCGCTTTCCTAAGGTACGAGAAAGTCTCGTCACCAACTCTAGACCACCTGCCCCCCCACCAATAACGATGATTTTT
>JALUXV010000320.1 GCA_027013165.1 Alteromonadaceae bacterium | reverse complement strand
ATACACTACGAAAACCTACGATACTGATAAAGACAAAGTGCATGAAGTATCGCTAGAGCCAGCCAACGACGAAGAAATCCTTAACACCATCAAAGTGATGGGCGGTGAAGATTGGGAACGTTGGATGGACTTTTTACGTGAAGCCGATGTGCTTGCTGAAGGCTGTAAAACCACCGCATATACCTATATCGGTAAAGAACTAACATGGCCTATTTATGGTCAGGCGACGATTGGTAAAGCGAAAGAAGACCTAGATCGCGCTGCCGCAGCCATTATTGGTAAAAACAGTGATTTGCTTGTGCAAGCCAATGTGAGCTCGTTGAAAGCACTAGTAACGCAGGCAAGCTCAGCCATTCCTGTAATGCCTCTGTATATTTCACTTATTTACAAAGTGATGAAAGAGGAAGGCACCCACGAAGGGTGCATTGAGCAGATTCACGGCTTGTTCACACAGTGCCTGTTCGGCAATACACCAACGTTAGATGAAGCAAATCGCTATCGCATGGATGGAAAAGAGACTAACGATGCAACACAGGCAAAAATTAAGGCGCTTTGGGATCAAGTGACACAAGAGAACTTTCATGACTTAAGTGACTACAAAGGTTACAACCATGAGTTCTTAAAACTGTTCGGTTTCGACATTTCAAGCGTTGATTACGACAGTGAAGTTGACCCAATGGTTAATTGGTGAAACCTAAACTTACCATTAATTAACCTAATGCTTATATGCGCAAAAGCCGTCTGATTTGACGGCTTTTTTGTACCTGATTACAAGTTGATACGGCGTATGGATTCGCAAAATGTAAATGAATAAGACCAAAGGTTTACATTAAATTGTAGAAAAATTTGCCTTTATCTTGAAATAGCGTGGCACAAACGTATGGGTTAATGCTAAAATCCCGAAATTAAGTAGGGGTCTTTTCTGCCTCTACCAAAACGGCAGTGGCGATTGCAGCAACACAACAATAATAATAAGTGTGAATTTCTGCTGGTGGTCTATAAAGAAAGGGCGAATTAAGCGTCCGCAAAAGGAATTATGCGTTACGGCTTCATAACAGGCTGACCGTAGCAATTGCAGCAAGTTCCATCAATCAACAACGAAAAGGTGTTCTACACCTGTTAATAGTGCGCTTTTGCATGCTGACAGGCAGGTTTTCTGCGGTCATGCAAAAGGGTATTTCTATTAGAGTAGTGCGATTACATATGATAAAAATCAAGAAAGGTCTCGACCTCCCAATTGAGGGAGCGCCAAAGCAGGAGATTGCTGATGCATCTGCTGCAACGCGCGTTGCCATTCTGGGAGAAGAATATGTGGGTATGCGCCCTACCATGCACGTCCAAGTTGGCGATGTAGTGAAGAAAGGTCAGGTTCTTTTTGAAGATAAAAAGAATCCTGGCGTTAAATTCACTGCCCCAGCAGCGGGTGAAGTGGTAGAGGTTAACCGTGGTGCAAAACGTGTTCTTCAGTCTGTAGTTATCAAAGTGAACGGCAGCGATGCTGTGACATTTGATAAAATTGCAGCTGACCAGATCGCGAGCGCAACACGCGAGCAACTTCAGTCAATCCTTGTAGAGTCAGGCATGTGGACAGCGTTCCGTACACGTCCATTTAGCAAATCTCCTAAGCTAGACTCTGTTCCAAGTTCAATTTTTGTTACAGCAATGGATACTAATCCACTAGCAGCAGATCCTGCAGTGATTATTGCTGAGCGCCAAGACGATTTCGTAAATGGTCTTAAAGCAATAACGCAATTGAGCGGTGGCAAGACTTACGTTTGTAAAGCGGCAGGTGCTTCTGTTGCTACTGGCGATGCGGCAGTTGATGTTGAAGAATTTGGCGGTCCTCACCCTGCGGGCCTACCGGGTACTCACATCCACTTCCTTGATTCTGCTGGCATGAACAAAACGGTTTGGCACATCAACTACCAAGACGTAATGGCTATTGGTGCGTTGCTGACCTCTGGCGAGCTAGATAACCG
>JALUXV010000319.1 GCA_027013165.1 Alteromonadaceae bacterium | reverse complement strand
ATAACACTACCCCCATCGGTGTGATAGCCCCGGTCTAGAGGGATGAACATATACTATGCTCATATTAATAATATATGTCTGTAATAAATTAATGTACACTACTAGCTAAATTATGTACCGTGACTATCGTCAGTGTAGATCAGTGCTCAACGTATTGCTAAGCACTGACCTATTTAAACTAACAACACTAACTATTCAACGCCAGACAGCGCCACTAGTCCGTCCGCCAACATACCCGGACCATCTATAGTTATTGTGCTTTCCGGCTGCGGAATTACTCCGGACGGCAATACCCAGTGTATGAACTCTTGAACACTGCCTTGGTATACCGATAACGTATCGGCTAATGTGTCATAAACGAACACGCGAGTATCCTCTTTATTAGCCGCCCAATACGCGGGTACAGGAACATACCTTAGCGGGACTAAACGCATGAGTGCTATCCCTAGGTCGTGCATAGTGTGGTCTAACTCCCCTTTCACACACAACACCTTCGTACAGTCTCTAGTGAATAGCGACATAGCTGCGTTCGCATCAGCCACGGCTTCGGGTGTAGTTGCGATCCAAGCTAGCGCCTTGTCAGTATACTTGATTCCGTGGATGTTTATAGTCTCCAGAAGTGTGTGATATACGTCAAGGCCTAGCGCGTGGAGATTCTTGACAACCCGACGGGTTATCTTTGCTGGCGCTGATAGGTTGCACCACTCTACAGATTCCGCTGTGATGTATGCCTTAAGATACGGAGCTAATTCTTGGCACGAGTCACGACTCAGGTTAATGGCTATGCACATCGCCGCCGCTGCGGACGGTACAGGTAATGTTATGAGAACCATCATAGCACAGTCCCTTTTGAGGGTTTCTGGCTGACCATCAAGCATCCCGCTAGCGACCTGTACCGTGACACAAGCGCGTTGTAGTCCCTCAGTACCTGCTAATAGCGACTCTACTGACATTGGGTAATCAGTATCTGTAAAGTTAGCCAAGGTATCATCGTCGATACCTAGGTGCTCCTTAAGATAATCCGCGGAATATTTTGTAAATTGGTAGTCTTTATTCATTTCAATCTCCTTTGGGTGTCCATTATTAGCGACGTGTGTCATTGGTTTCCCATATGGCAGATACATACAATGTAAGTCTCGGTCGCACACATAGCTGACCTTCGGTTGGGGCTGTGTGGTAGATTCTGGCATACTTTACTCCTCGTGGTTACAGCGTCTAGTTTTAGCATACTGACGTGCACGTTTGGTGTAGGTTATGCCGCCGTCTAACTTCGCAGAATACCACAGTTTATACACATCATGTCCTAGAAGCTCTAGCTTGATAACAACATTGAGCGGGACGATTACTTGGGTATTAGAATCGGCCCAATCTGCGGTATTTACCAGGTCACTAACAATCCCAGCACACTCGTCCAGTAGCTGTGTTGGGGTTGCTTTCAAAAGTACTACTAGTTCAATTAGCGGAGACTGGCTAGTGGTGCCGTTATCACCCGCACCGGCTACTTGCTTATCACGATCGCTAACACACTCATGTCGATGCCCATATAAAAGATTATTAATAGCTGTTAACTCAGCGTCTACCTTAGCTATAGCTGATTTGATCTTTCCCGCATAACACTCCTTTGTGTATTCTGACCACGCGACCACCGCTGGCACCTGTTGCTCTAGTCGCTTAAGTTCTTGCTCTAAATCGGCCTTGATGGCCATGCCTCGACTGCGTGCATCCGCAAGGTTGTTGAATCCCATGATATCTCTCCTATTTTGATATGGCGTGCATATTAAGTATATGGTACCGTATCCTACTGATAACCATTATTTAATTTACAACTACTGAGATGTTTGAATATACCCGAGGAGAATATTATGAAACAATATTTAGAATTATTAGAATATGTAGACCACCACGGTGTCGGTAAATCTGACCGTACTGGAACAGGTACTCGTTCCATCTTTGGTTACCAGATGAGATTTAACCTTAGTGAA
>JALUXV010000318.1 GCA_027013165.1 Alteromonadaceae bacterium | reverse complement strand
GAAATCGTATTCAGAAGTAAAAATCCACTGAAAGACACCAAAATAATCTTGAAATTTACATAAAAACAACATGAAACGTTGGAATTTAGTAAAACTTCTCGTATTCTTTAGAATAAATGATATCGGTTACATTCTTTTAAATTCACGATTAATGTTTTCTACTGAGTAACCATTCGTTAGTCTGGAACCGTGACTTGATGACGCAGGAAATAATAAGAAATGGCTAACATAAGAGATGTGGCTGACAGTGCGGGAGTGTCTGTGGCAACTGTGTCGAGAGCGTTACAGCAACCAGAGCGGGTCTCTCCAAAAACACGTGAAAAAGTAATGGCCGCGGTTGAGTCCGTAGGTTACAAACCCAATTTAATGGCGGTTAAATTTCGTTCAGGAAAAACCAACAACTTAGTGGTGCTTGTTCCCACCGTAGCCAACGTATTTTTCGCAAGGGTTATCAGTGGTATGCAAGAAGCGGCCGCAGACTTGGGGTATTCAATTTTATTGGCCAACACCATGGGCAATGCCGATGTAGAGGCACAATACGCAAAGATGGTAAGTACATCACAAGCCGATGGCTTAATTCAGCTTCGCGCAGCCAACCCCTTTGACCGAAGCATGATTAACGACAATGGCCTATTGCCCATGGTTAATGTGTGTGAGGTTATTGAAGATAGCCAATACCCTGTAGTGTCGCTTGATAACCGAGCTGCGGCAAAAGCGATGACAGAGCACTTAATATCACTAGGTCACAAACGTATCGCTATGATTAAAGGGCCTCAATCTAGTCCATTAACTCAAGAGCGCATGAATGGATATAAAGATGCATTAGCTGATGCAAATATACCATTTGAAGAAAACCTCATGTTTCCCGGTGACTTTACTCTGCAATCAGGTTATCGCGCTGGAGAAGCAATTGCGGCGTGCCCTCTCAAACCCACAGCCGTGTTTTGTGAGAGTGACGAAACAGCCATAGGTGCAATGCAGGCTCTCAAGCAAGCAGGAATGTGCATTCCGAGCGATATATCAATTGCTGGCTTTGACGATATCGCATTTTCTGCGTTTACTGATCCGCCGTTAACCACCATAGCTCAACCGGCTGAAGAATTTGGGCGTACCGCAGTAACCCTTCTTGTGGATTTACTTAACGACAAAATTCGTAAAGCGCCAAAAGTGATAATGCCATTTGAGCTTATTGTGAGAGAAAGTACCAGTAAAGCTCCAGACTAACAGCCATTAATTAGCCACCATTAAAGAAGAGGAAACTAGGATGCAAAACAACACACCAGCGAACTTTACGCTAGATCGCCGACAATTTATAAAGCTTGCAGGTTTAGCAACTTCAACAGCGTTTTCCTCATCATTATTTGCCCATGGACACAGTATGGCTAACAGTAAACACCACAGTATAGGTTTGCAGCTATATACCCTTCGAGACATTATGCAGGTCAGCGTGCCCGCAACGTTGAAACTTGCTGCTGATGTGGGTTACAACGAGCTGGAATTTGCAGGTTATTTTGATCATGACTTGAACGATATAAAACAAATACTCGAAGGAGAGGGGCTTACATCGCCCTCTGCGCACTTCCCCCTTGATATGTTTGCAAACAACATCAATCAAATAATAGACATATCGAAACAACTGGGTCACAAGTACGTTGTAATGCCTTGGCTTACCCAAGAACAACGAGGGAAAGACATTGCAACTTACTATCGCTTAGCTGAAGATTTAAACCGCTACGGTGAAACATGCAAAAGCGCTGGGTTAACATTGGCTTACCACAATCACGATTTCGAATTTGAAAATCGCGAGGGCGAGTTACCTATGGATGTATTGTTGAATGAAACAAGTGCAGATAGTCTAAGTATAGAGTTAGATTTGTACTGGACAGTAAAAGCAGGCTTCGACCCTATTACTTACTTTAATAAATACCCAGGTCGCTTCAAACTATGGCACGTAAAAGATTTGGCAGCCGACGGAAGCTTTG
>JALUXV010000317.1 GCA_027013165.1 Alteromonadaceae bacterium | reverse complement strand
ATTACAATGGGCATTTCACCTACTCGGTAATACAAATCTTCCCTAAAAGTTTCCTGCGCTACCATGGCCTGCAAATCTCTGTGAGTCGCACAGATAACCCTTATATCAACAGGAATTTCATTGCGCCCGCCCACGCGTTCTATCACTCGCTCCTGCAAGAAGCGGAGCATCTTAGCTTGTAACCCTATTGGCATGTCCCCTATTTCATCGAGAAACAAGGTACCGCCTTGCGCGGTTTCAATTTTACCTATGGTGGTTTTATTCGCGCCAGTGAACGCCCCTTTCTCATATCCAAACAACTCACTTTCTAACAAGTTCTCGGGTATTGATGCACAGTTAATCGCCACAAATGGTTTATCTTTTCTTGGGCTGTGTTCATGAATACTGCGCGCAAATACTTCTTTACCTGTACCACTTTCACCAAGCAGTAAAGTGCTGATATCGGTATTAGCAATTTTCTCGGCTCGGCGCACGACTTTTTGAATAGCCTCGCTATTGCCGACGATCCTCGACATGCCTGAACGGGTGCGCGATAAAATGCTGTTCTCATGCTCCAGCTTCGACAAATTTAAAGCACGATTGACCAACAGTTTAATGGTATCTGAATCGATAGGCTTTTGATAAAAATCATAGGCACCAAAATCAATGGCTTTAAGCGCATTTTGCTTATCACTGTTGCCAGTCACCACGATCACCTTAGTTCTCGGCGCTAGCGCAATGATGTCGTGAAGAATACGCAAACCTTCCGACGCATTCGCTGGATCTGGCGGAAGCCCTAAATCTAGGGTAACAACCTTAGGTTCAAAACGACGGAGCTGGGCTATGGCAGATGTGTGATCGTCTGCAAAAACAACGTTGTAATCGGTAAGACTCCATTTAAGTTGCTTTTGGATACCTAAATCATCATCTACTACCAAAATGGTATCGGTCATTTCATCATCCTATTATTCTACTTCATCCATCGAAAGGGAGTGGATTTGATAATGCTTCATCCACTTTTTAGTTATACACCCTATCCTATCGGAAAATACAGTGTAAAACAGCTACCGCGTCCAGGTTCACTTTGAACAGTTAGTTTGCCACCGATAGACTCGATATATGTTTTTGCATCATATGCACCAATCCCCATACCAGCATTGCCTTTCGTGGTATCAAATGGCTTGAATAGTCGCTCTTCAATAAACGCTTTATCCATACCTGACCCTGTATCTTCTATCAAAACTAGCTGCGTTTTGTTGTCAGAATTTCCAGTAATCACCACGTCGACTTCTCCGTCATCCGCGGTTGCCTGCTGAGCGTTGCTGATTAGGTGATAAAGCACGTTTGCCACCTTATCCTTATCAACCGTCACGGCCGTTTCTTTTAGCACATGAACTGTTGGTAGCGGACGTAAACCTGAACAGCGGTTGTTGACCACGTCTTTGGCCAGCTCCGAAATCAAAAATTCTGAGTTTACACCTTCTTCAACGGCCTTCTTATCAGTCAGCTGTTTGAGCATTTTTTCCATTCTTGCCTTAGTATGCTCCAAGGTTTCGAAGGTGTCTTCGATAAATTCAGGGTTGTGTTTATGCTGTTGAGCATTGGCAAGAATAAGGTCGACTTGAGCTAGTACATTTTTTAAGTCATGTAAAACGAACGCAGACATTCGATTGAATGCCGCAAATTGGGCGTTTTCTGCTACCACTTGAGCCGCCTCGTGGTGCTGCATGTACGTGCCTACTTGCTCAGATACGGCGGTTAGATAGTCTTTCACTTCCCAATTTAAAGTGATTTTTTCATTGTCTCCTGACGCGAGAACAGCAAATCCCCACAGTTTTCCCTCTTTTAAGAAAGGCACGAAGAGTTGGTAGCCCCATGCTTTTAGTGCATCTCTATCTAGCTTTAACCCCTCGTAATCGAATGGTTTGACGAGGTAGGCATCAGTATCAATAATCCAGCCATTTTTGTCGCTATAACTTGCAAGCGTTTCTAACGTTGTACAGGT
>JALUXV010000316.1 GCA_027013165.1 Alteromonadaceae bacterium | reverse complement strand
GGGTCAACAGTTCCAAGCAGTAGGTTGGCGCTATAGCCAGCCGATACACCTGCAAACGCGGCGGCCAGACCCGCTAACGGGTGACGACCTAACGAGTGGAAAATCATCGCTGCCAGTGGAATAAGTACCACGTAGCCAAGCTCTGATGCTGTGTTTGAAATGATACCTGCGAAGACGATAGCAAAGGTCACGGCACGTTTAGAGGCATTCATCACCAATGCGCGCATAGCTGCCGACAAAAGGCCAGAATGTTCTGCTACCGATACACCAAGAAGCGCAACAAGTACGGTACCCAGCGGCGCAAAGCCTGTGAAATTGGTAACCAAGCCTGTCACTATTCGCTGCAAACCTTCTGCGCTCATCAGCGATATGACTTCAATCATACCGTCTTCTTCGCGCCCCTTTGCACCTATTGGGCGAGGGTCAGCTACAGCAATGTCAAAGTAACCAAGTATCCCACTAAGTAACACTATAAAAAGTGAAAGCAGAGCGAACAGCGTTACTGGATGTGGGAGCAGGTTTCCTAACCATTCCACCGTGGTGAGAAATCGCGAGAATAACCCACCTTGTCCGCCCCTATCATCGGCAGACACTGTATTTGTATTTTCCGTTGTCAAAATCTTCCCTCTGTCGTTTATTGACGTCTACCACACCAAGGTTAATGCTGGGAAGGCATCAACCTTGTACATAAATAGTGACGTGTTTTAATAATATTCAGGTGGTATTTTACCCGATTCTGTGAAAATTTGGCAGTAGGTAGGGTAAATGAAGGGTTAAGTCAGTGTATATTTTCCTAAAATTGCCCGGCTACACAGATGAAATATAACTCGCTATATCATACCTTTAGCCTTTTGAAAGGCGTAAAAAAACCAGTCTAAAAAGACTGGTTTTTAAAGCTTCAAATTACGGCTATTTAGTTACCGTTTGACTTGTTCATATACTTGAAGAAGTCGCTATCTGGTGCAATAACCATGACATCTTGTTTGCTGTTAAAGCTTTGCTTATACGCATCCATACTGCGCAGGAAGCTGTAAAAATCAGCGTTCTTTGAGTACGCGTCAGCGTAAATTTGTGCCGCAATCGCATCACCTTCACCGCGAAGTTGTCGAGCATTACGCTCAGCATCAGCAAGCATTACCGTTACCTTAGCATCGATGTTCGCCTTAATGACTTCGGCTTGCTCTTGACCTTCTGAACGGTGCTCACGAGCTACGGCGGCACGCTCTGCGCGCATACGCTGGAAGATCGAGTTGCTCACCTCAGTAGGTAAGTTAATCTGCTTAACGCGTACGTCTACAATTTCAATACCAAGCTCGTCAGACGATGTAGAAGCTTGTTCCATTGCTTGGTTCATAAGCGCTGAACGCTCACCAGAAACGATTTGTGCAATAGTACGAGTACCAAACTCAGAACGTAGGCCGTTGTTTACTTTTTGCTTCAGTAGCGCTTCTGCTTGCAGCTTGTTGCCACCCGTTGATAGATAGTAACGTGCAAAGTCTTCTATGCGCCACTTAACATAAGAGTCAACAATCAGGTCTTTCTTCTCGCTTGTTACAAAGCGGTCTGGTGATCCATCTAACGTTTGAATTCGCGCATCAAGAACACGGACTGAATCGATAAATGGAAGTTTAAAGTGAAGGCCTGGTTCAAATACTTTTGTATCGCCGGTCGCATCGTCTCTTTGCACTTTACCAAACTGAATAACAATGGCGCGCTCGCCTTCTTTAACTGCAAACAGTGAGCCTGATGCAAGCATTACAAGAAGAACAAATACTGCAATTAACAAATTCTTCATTGTGCTTATCTCCCCTCTCTGTAGCTATCGCCACGCAAGCCCATACTTGGCGAGCTGTTGCGGCTGCGGCCGTTAGCATCAGTTACTGGTGCTTGTAAGCCTTCCAGTGTATTGCGAGTATTCTTGTTATTAGTAGATTGCTGGCGTTCCATAATCTTATCTAAAGGCAAATACATCATGTTATTGCCG
>JALUXV010000315.1 GCA_027013165.1 Alteromonadaceae bacterium | reverse complement strand
AAGAGCTTTCTCAAGAGTGGCCGATAGATTGATATCCAAATCCCTAGCTTTGGCCAGTAAGTTACTGTTTATACTGAGGTTTGTTGGTTTTTTAGGTGCTGCCCTGTCATATATATGTTGCATGGATTATTTCCTGTGCGTATACAGTATGCGCATAGGTTGCCGTAAAGCATTTAGCAAGTCAATTAACTACGCGCCTATGGCGCCGGATGCGCAAAATGCGCCCGCCGGTTATTGAGGCAGCAATCGGACACGTAAAAATTGTCACTTAAATTGCTTACGCAATTACGCGCCAATTTCACCGTGCGGTGGTCAAAACAGAACGACCATGTCGGTTTTATGTTGTTAGCAATAGAGCAAGGCATGCAAAAGGGTGAATGTGTGTTTATGCTTCCCCTGTGTCAATTGAGGGTATTGAAAGTCAAATAGGCATCGTTGTCTCAGAATTAAAAGTGCAGGGTGAACATGGTTTTCAATGAGTTTAAATGAATCAGGTATAGATATCGGCGTAGAACCAACTGATTTACCGTTAATTACATTTAAACTTAACAATGACTTTTCGGGAGATGTATTTACCGAGTTTGATGGTAAAGTACAATGTATTGGTTCAGTAGAACCGGCAAAGAAAAATGCCTAACAAGTGCATGCTACAGCTCCAAGCCTGTCCCTGACCGCTAGCATTAGTTGCCAGTCCATCAAATTAAAGAGCCAGATTTTGAATGATTATAGATATTGATAGCTTGTCTGAAGAAGAGCTTGTTGAACTCAATCATAGAATTGTCGAGAGGCTCAAGTTTTTGGAGTCTATGCACACTCACAAAGAAATGATGCAGTTCAATCCTGGTGAAGAAGTGAGTTTTGAGCCTCCCGGTAGAGGCAGGCAAACAGGGACATTGGTCAAATTCAACAAGAAAACTGTAACTGTAATTACTGAGTCCGGCCAAAAGTGGAATGTTTCGCCTCATCTGCTATGCAAAGTGAAAAAGGTAAACGCCAAAAACAAAGCTAGATCTAAGGGCAATGTTATTGAGTTGCCGGGAAAAAAATGAATGCACAACAAGGTGGTGTTGTTTGCCGCGCCAAAGAGGCGCGGCTGAGACATCCTACACACCGCTTCGCTCTGTTCCGACCTCAAACCACGACGTTGAAGCTGTAGAAAAATTCAAAAACATTAGTGTTTCTTGATAAAATTCGGCATCGAAAAAAGAACTCTCGCATGCCTAACTTTAAAAAATATAATTACGATCAGACTGCAATGGTCGTTATCAATTTTAAAGAGCAATTGCAGCCAAATACCTTCGAATTTACTCTTCATCAGTTGCGTCGTATTCTGGGTTTTGGTTTTCACTGATGCAATACGTCTAAGCCTTAAATCCCGGTGGTTGGTTATTCCTGCACCGCCGCTTATCTGTTTATTCGCGAGCATCAGCGACCAAACAGCGAGTAATAAATCAACGAGTGCCCCACGAATCAATATGCCTGTGATAAAGATAGAGAAAACCAGAAACTCGGATGATCTGTGGAATCTGTTGCTCCTGGCGGATCCGTCCAGAGAATTGGTAGAACAGTATCTGCCATCGAGCGAGGTATACACAGCAGTGATTGATAATCAGGCTGTGGGCGTAGCGGTACTCTACAAACATAGCGATAGCTTATTCGAAATAAAAAATCTGGCTGTTGATCCCCGATATCAGGGTAGAGGCATTGGATATAAACTCTTGATGCATGTGACATCTCTCTTCGCCACATTATCAGAAGCAGAACTTAGAATTTGTACGGGCAATACGAGCGAGTATCAAATAGCACTCTACAAAAAAGCTGGATTCGAAGTTATCTCAGTGGAGAAAGACTATTTTCTTAAGAACTATCCAGAGCCAATATATGAAAATGGATCTAGGTGCATGGACTTGGTGATTCTGTCTCAAGTTGTTGGCTCCTAGTAAAAAGACGACGAATCAAACAACAACGTAGGTGGGGCTATTGCG
>JALUXV010000314.1 GCA_027013165.1 Alteromonadaceae bacterium | reverse complement strand
GAAGGTGTGATTCCGGTTGATACGCACTTTAGAGATGCAAGTTTGGTACAGCTTCCGATCTCTGCTGCGTATCCAAAGACGAGAGGTGTAAATGCCTACGAGAAACTGTTAGCCGTATTGGAGAAATAACAAAAGCATGAGCAAGCAATCGCCATTTGCCCGTGAAGAAGTAATGGAGGCATACTTAGATAGCCTTCTTAAAGAGCCAGAAACACCTGAAGATGTGACTGCGCGCACGGCAAAATTGCTAGAGCAGGCTTCTCAGCAGATGGCTGAATCAGCGCTTGTTTCAACCGTTGAAAAAAGTGAGCCTCCAACGAGTGAGCAGGAGGCGATAGCGGAAAAGGTTACATCGTTAATTGAAACGCAAAAAGTCGAGACGGTTGATGGTAAACAGCAACAGTTTTACGCTGAAACTTCAGCAGCGCAAGAACAAGACGAGGTATTAGGTCGAAGTCCAATATCAAAAGTTCCACTAAAGGATACTCTCGGCTTTCGCTTTCAGGCGCTATTCTTTGAGGTGGCGGGATTAACACTAGCGGTGCCATTAACATCGCTAGGTGGTATACACCAAATTGAAAAAATAGGCCCTTTATTTGGAAAACCTGACTGGTTTATGGGTGTAATGTTGCACAGAGAGTCTAAACTAAGTGTTGTTGACTCTGCAAAATGGGTAATGCCGGAAAAATATGACGAAAACCTCGCACAATCACTTAACTACCGATATCTTATAATGTTAGGAGAGAGTGCGTGGGGATTAGCAAGCGAAAAGCTTGTAAATACAGTCAATTTGACTACCGATGATGTTAAATGGCGCGAGTCCACAGGTAAGCGTCCCTGGTTAGCAGGGATGGTTAAAGAAAAAATGTGCGCGTTAATTGACGTTGAAGAATTAATATCTATGCTTAACAAAGGCTTAGGCAGTAACGACCAGACGCCATAGTATTG
This sequence comes from Alteromonadaceae bacterium, assembly GCA_027013165.1. Classification (GTDB taxonomy): domain Bacteria; phylum Pseudomonadota; class Gammaproteobacteria; order Enterobacterales; family Alteromonadaceae; genus Alteromonas. The sequence goes on along the minus strand of JALUXV010000314.1, from coordinate 1,038 downwards.
GGAGCCAGGTTCATGAGCGACGAAAGAATGAATAATAATGCTACCGACAGCAACGACGAAGTCCTTCAATGGGTGACGTATCGCTTAGGTGAAGAAACTTACGGTATTAACGTAATGCAAGTACAAGAAGTCTTGCGTTATACCGAAATAGCCCCTGTACCCGGTGCACCAGACTATGTGCTTGGTATTATAAATTTGCGTGGCAACGTGGTGACTGTCATCGATACCCGTGCTCGTTTTGGACTACCTCCGACGGAAATCACGGACAATACACGTATAGTGATCATTGAGTCCGACGAACAGGTTGTCGGTATTTTGGTGGATAGTGTAGCCGAAGTGGTGTATCTGAAATCTTCAGAAATTGATAGTGCGCCTAACGTTGGTACTGAAGAAAGTGCCAAGTTTATTCAAGGCGTTAGCAACCGCGATGGCGAACTGCTTATCCTAGTCGACCTCAATAAATTGCTAAGCGACGAAGAGTGGGATGAGCTTAGTAATATATAGATAATGAATAGGCGGTATCGGTTGTCTATACCGCCAACACTTTCCCAAGGGTTACGTCCATGGATTGGCAGCTTGCTGCACCTACCTTACTAGAACTCATACTGTGTATTCTCGTAGTTATACTCGTCGCCACGATGGGTGTGCTGTATTCGCACATAAACAAGTTGCGTTCTGCATTAAGCGAAAGTGAGGAAGCTAACGCAGAGGCTATTGCCCGTGCTGAAGCGCTCGCTAAAAATGCGAACAACCAACAGAACGAGGCACAAGCACGCGCATTGGTCATCACCCGCCATCTTCAAGAGCTAGACGAAAAGCAAACTGATATAGAAAATCAGCTTCGTGAGCTCAAGCTACAAGACCCTTCATTGCGTTTATATCAGCGTGCTGCAGACTTAGTTAAGCAAGGCGCCAGTATTGACGAAATTATTGAAGCCTGTGACATTCCTCGTGCTGAAGCTGAAATGTTAGTGATGGTGCATAAGCAAAATAGCTAACATTTTTCCCACCAGATGAAAAAAACGTTTAGACGTCTAG
>JALUXV010000313.1 GCA_027013165.1 Alteromonadaceae bacterium | reverse complement strand
ACCGAGAAATTAAACGAAAGCTGTTAGCGAATGCGTTTGGTCCACTCTCGAAAACGCTGAAAAACCCTAATATTATTATGGTTACCAGCAGTCGTCCTTCAGAAGGTAAAACCTTTACGGCCACAAACCTTGCATTAAGTATTGCGTCTGAGCAAGACAAAACCGTGCTATTGATTGATGCGGATGTACTAAAGCCAAATGTACTTCGTACGCTAGAACTCAAACCTAGAAAAGGGTTAATGGAATACCTGACGGGTGACGTAGAAGATATTTCCGATGTGCTATATCACACCAATGTCGATAAACTAAAGCTTATTCCTGCGGGTAAATCCCATCACCTGTCTACTGAAATGCTTGCCAGCTACAAGATGCATGAGACCGTAGATGAATTCGCCAACAGATACCCTGACCGTATTGTTATTTTTGATACCCCACCTTTGATTGGAATTAACGAAAGTGCCATTTTGGCTAACTTTGCTGGTCAAGCGGTTGTCGTTGTTGAAGAAGGTAAAGCCAAAATAGCCGACATTAAACTTGCGGTTGAACGACTGAACCCTGAAATGGCCATCGGCTTTGTAGTAAATAAATCTGTTCACAATGATACAGACCACAGCGGCTATTATGGCTACTATTATGCCGAGAGAAGTGAATAACACCGTTAAAGGTAATCGCATTAAATACAGTCAAGTCGCGATTACCTTCGCAGGACTATTTTCTTCTACGACGGCCTTGGCACAATCCGACTTAAAAATAACAGCGCAGAGTGAAGCGGAAGTTATTTATCAAGATGTGCAAACGGAAACAGACGGTAACCTTTCGCTTACCACAGTAAGTATAGTCCCTAGCCTGATAGCCACTTATTCATCAAGAACGTTTTCTGGGAACTGGTCGAGCACCGTCACCCACCTAGAACGAGAAAATGATACCAGCGGCGAAGAAGACACCTATGCTGAGTATCGCTATACAGCCCAGTGGCAACCTTTTGATGAATATTTACTCCTGCAAGCTAATGGCGCACTCAATTATCAAAATACATCGTCAAGCAGTTATTTGTTGACTGATTTTGTCACGAATTCTGAAGGACTTTCGAAAACCCGCACGAACACGCTGTCGGGAACGCTACAGTTCATCAACGGCGATTGGATCACCGCGCTTGGCTCAGCTGCTTACTCTGTTGTAGAGTCTGAGGAATCAAGTACAAATTCAACCGGATTGGATAATGACAGTACTAGCCTGACGGGGACGCTTGCTAACGGTGACCGCGCCAGACGCTTGTTTTGGACGCTTACAGGAAGCTATCAGGACACCAGCCGAAGCACCACGTCATCAGGTGACTTCTTTACCCGCGAAGGCGAGTTTACCGCTGATGCTATGTTATTTAGTGACTGGGCACTTCGTGTAACGGCCTTTCATGAAGCGAATCAAATCAATAGTACTGACAACACTGACAGCGCAACACGACAATTTAATAGCTATGGCGCTGGCATAACCTATCGACAATCTGCAGAGCGCTACATTGCCCTCACCGCCAACAGAAGTGATTCGGATACCGATGAGAATGAAACTTATGTAGGGCTTGATATCGCATGGGCCCTAAGTAGCCGAACCAGCGTGGCAGGCTCATACGATAGGCGCTTCTACGGAGAGTCCGCAGCCGCTCAAATTTCCTATAATACCAAGTATTTTCGTTCTTCTTTTTCCTACAATGAAGATGTCACCACAACGTCCAGACTACTGACCGACAGTGAAAGCTTAGGCGTATTCGTATGTGCAAGTGACGCTTCGAGTATTTCTGATTGTTTTCAGCCCAGTAGCTTAGCTTACGATTTAGGTGCAGGAGAGCAGTTTGTAGAGCTAACATCCCAAAATTTAGAATTTGACGACAGTGTCATCATATATAAAAGTGCCAATACACAGATAGGTTATCAATTTTCACGGCTAACATTAGGCCTAACGTGGCGTTATACAGAAAGTGAATACCTAGAAGAGG
>JALUXV010000312.1 GCA_027013165.1 Alteromonadaceae bacterium | reverse complement strand
CGGCGCTGGTCCTGTCGAATATGTCGGCAACGATTATAATTATCGTTCACATCGTGATAAAGATGGTCGACTTATCTATGACAAAGATGAAAACGGTCAGCGTATCAAAGACCAAAGAGATCCACCGCCGGAAGTTGTTCGGGGTGATCCTGATGTAACCAGAGACTTAATCGATGGATTAGATTTCAAATGGAAATACACATCAGGAGTCATCGACTGGGAACATGGAGACAAACCGACTCCGGAACAGCAAGAGAAGTTTATTGATGCTTGGGAGAAGGCTCATTTCGCTGGATTGTCACAAGACCAATATAATATTTTATGGGAACGGCACAGCCACGCAGGACATACAGAACTTCATTACATTGTACCCCGTGTCGAATTGACAACCGGGAAATCTTTAAACATTAAGCCGCCTGGGAAATTCAAAGAAGCCTTGGGCGATACTGTCAGGCGCATTCAGAACTTGGAAAATAACTGGGCAGACCCTGATGATCCGGAACGCCAGAGAATGACCAGAACCGCAAGCAATGAAGAAATCAAAGCTGGGATAAGTGATAGGCCGCTGAATGAAACAAAACGGCTTATTGGCGATTTAATAGGACAACAAGAAATCATTGGATTGGTTCAGTCCCGTGCTGATGTTGTTGACACTATCAAAGGTCTGGGGTTTGAGATTGCACAGCGCCGAGGAAAAGACTCAATAACAGAAAAATCTATTTCTATCGTCAATCCTGACAACGGGAAAAACATAAGATTAACAGGTGGATATTATGCCGAAGGATACAGCTTTAAACCAACGCTTGAAAGAGCAGTTACAGAACAACCAAGACGAGATCCTGATGAAGTCGCAAAAGAGCTTAGAGGACTTAAGCAAACGCTTGAACGTCTCAGTTCAGCGAGAGCTGCGTTCAACGCTCAGCGATATAAAATCGAGCAGCAAACAGATATCGAAGTCACTGCAAGAAATGAAATCAGAAATGAAGAAGTCAAAGGAACAATTCAAAATCCAGTGGTGGAAAATGGCACTTTATCCAAGCCTAACCTTTCTGCTCATATTGCTAATAGGTTGGGGATGGATGCAATACAACCTGAACCAGTACGAGAAAAAGATAGCCGACATGAACCAAACGATTTCAACATTGAAAACAGCAGGCGGCAACATTCAAGTGAGCCACTGCGACGGGAAACTATGCGCCAAGACAATTCCAGAGGCGGGAGAATATCAGGGTGGATACAGAATCTTAGACTTAAGATAGGAGACTTACATGACAGAATTAGAACAAAGATTGATGGATGGCTTAGAGACTTTGAACAAACAGCAGAAGCAACAGCACGAAGTTTTGCAATCACAAGTGAACAGCTTGAGTTCGCAGGTGCAACAATTGACCAAAGCATACAACAGAATAGCCCAGTTATTGAAAGAGGAATTAGAACAATGAGACAGAATAGAAGTAATGAACTTGAAAGATTTAAAACAGAAATATCATTACCGGATTATTTATCCAGGCAAGGATATGAACTTGATGAAAAAAATAGTTCAAAGAGTTCTATTGTGATGCGCAATGGTAATGAGAAATTGATAATAACAACGGATCAGGCTGGCCATGGTATTTACTTTGATGTTCATAATGATTCAAACAGCGGAAGTATTATTGACTGGGTTCAGAAACATAACAATATGAATCTGGGTCAAGTTCGGAAAGAACTTAGACCAGTTCTTAATATTCCAGAACCTGTTTCACCAAGGATTTATAAGCCTAAACCAATTACTCGTGACCATTCACAAGTGATTCACTCATTTATGAAGATGAGTGAAACACGAAGTCATAAATATCTTGAGTCAAGAGGTATCGATAACCTTGACGATGAACGATTTACAGTTATGACAGACCCAAGAGGTAATGCAATATTTCCACACTATCGGGATAATATATTAACCGGATATGGGATGAAAAATTATGACTTTGAGAGTTTTTCAACAGGTGGTGAAAAAG
>JALUXV010000311.1 GCA_027013165.1 Alteromonadaceae bacterium | reverse complement strand
GAAAATTTAATATTTTCGATACTCATAACGGCGCTCATATCGTGCATAAAGGTGGCCGGTACAGGAATAACACCCGGAATATTTTTGTGATCAGTCGATGCACTAACGCCATCTACGTGACCCACTAAAGTTTTAACAATATGCTCGGAATAATAACTGCGTAACTGCTTAAATTGACTGGCGGAATTAACCGCAGCGACAATGGTTTCGTTTTCCGTATTTGTGGCTAGATTGATTGGCAATAAAACCGAGAAACCCACTAAGACCAGTATAAAGAAACCAATAATCGGCAGTGTTAACTTCCAGATAATGCTTGTCGATGACGGTTTCATTGTTACTTATGACCTCAGAACGGCTGTCAATGAGAGGAGTCCGTAGTGTTGCAGTGTTCAATAAATCTAGTTAATAAACGCCTATCCGACAAGGCAGGATAAAAGTGGCGACGGAACCCATTGGTGAGCATCTTTCAGCAGCCACCGCGATAGGCCACCGATACGACACTATTCCGATTCTTACCTCCCCCACGAAAAAGTCTTCAATACCCATCCACAATCTGAATGGTTAGCCTGAGTAGACCGTCAAGTACAAAAGGGGAACTCTTATGAGCGATAAGGTGCGTATGCTGTGCATGTATCAGGAAGCACAACTGGATGCCGCCATGCGGCATGAGCTGGCAGAGAAAGCCACTCAACTGTATCAGCAACACTTTGGTCTGAATTTCACGCTCTCGGTGGTTTGGATCATGATCCCCAAAGGTCAGGCCTACATTGCTGGCCGTCCATCTCGAGCCTCAACCGTGTCGATGCCTATTGCTGATGGCAGCGCCAATGCAGTTCGCCATGCCTTCATGGCAGACTTTTGCCGGATGTGGATGGCAGTAACCGACTGCAGCGAAAACGAAATCATCCTTTCCGTCATGGATAACCAATTATCCGAGGAGTACAGCAAATTATCCATTCGCCGTATTAACCCGGCCAAACGTGGTTATTACCTGATTAAACTCGCTTGCAAACTCATCTTCAGTAAGCTCACCCAAGGTGAGTTGCACATGTCCAGCAACATTCGATAGGAATCCCACCATGCCTTTGTACAACGTTTCTAGCCGTGTTGGATTGTCTGATGCGCAAAAGCAAAAATTAGCCAAACAGATCGTGGTCACGCACTGTAGCTTAACGGGTGCCCCAGACACTTTCGTTAACGTCATTTATTGGGACGACTTCCCATTGGCCCCTGGGCAGCAATACCACATTTTATCCGCTGTGCGTAAAGGACGTACGGATGAGTTGAAGAACCAACTGCAAGCTCAAATGCACCGGGATGTCTGCGCAACGTTAGCAATAGAAGACAAAGACCTGCACATTGAATTTATGGAAGTGCCAGCCCAATGGGTCATGGAAGGAGGCCATATCCTGCCAAACCCAGGTGAAGAAGCCGAATGCACTTGGTTAAAACAGGCCTAGTTCATCAAAACACTGACCTTCAGCAACGAAGGTCTAAATAGTGTCAACAAGCCCTAGACTCTTCGAATCTTGAAGCGCTCAGTTCAAAACATGCAACAAAAGGAATACAGTAGGCAGCAAGAAACCACCAAAGCTGAAGAGTTCCGTATGCTGGATGTATCGGATATCAACTTAATAAAGACGGTTGCAACAACCGGCAGTATTAGCAAAGCGGCGAATAAATTGTTTATGTCGCAGCCAACCTTAAGTAAGCGAATCTCACGCTTAGAACAAATGCTTAAGGTGGACTTGTTCTATCGCCATACCACAGGTATGACGCCTACCGAAATCGCTACTTACTTAATCAATAATGGCCAACACATCCAATCTAAATTGAATGCCATGCGTCGCCACGTAGAATTATTGACCAATTTAGAAGGCGGTAGCTTAGGAATTGGCGTTGGCCCCATCATTGAACAGCTTTACTTTCCCAAAGTGCTGATGGATTTTGTGAAAGAAACACGCAATATCAAAGTTCAGTTTAAGGTGGAATCGACGACC
>JALUXV010000310.1 GCA_027013165.1 Alteromonadaceae bacterium | reverse complement strand
GTGTTTTTAAGTGCACGCCACGCTAACAACCACAATGCGGAGTGTTTCATACACAACGGTCTGGACTGGACCGAATATGGCCAGCCGCATTTAGGTAAACCACAGAATTATTTCCATTTTCTGGGCACTGAGAAGTGAGTGAAAATTCGACATTTAATGAGTTGTTTGCGGTTTTAGTTGACTGACAAAAAACATCCAAACCGGACATTCAACCAGTCGTAAGTTAGGTCTTTTTTTGCCACACTTGTCGGTACACAATTCAGGGATGAAGGAGTGTGTTGGCATTACAACAAAGTGAAACATACAAGCGCCATCGACCAGAAACAACGCTACTCTATCAATTGGTTGAACGTTACTACCCAGACTTTACCGCAAACCTAGCCGACCAAGGCAAGTATTTACCCAATTATGTTGAGCGTGAGTTTGATGATTTCTTGCGTTGTGGACGACTAGAGCACGGCTTTTTACGCGTGGTATGTGGCGACTGCCAGCATGAGAAGTTAGTCGCTTTTAGCTGTAAACGCAGAGGTTTCTGTCCTAGCTGCGGAGCCAGAAGAATGGCAGAAAGTGCAGCGCTACTTGTAGATGACGTATTACTTGGTTATCCAATTCGTCAGTGGGTCTTAAGCTTACCTATTCCACTTCGATTACTGCTAGCAAGAAACCCAAGTGAATTGAGCAAAGTGATGCAAATCATTCACCGCGCCATTTCCACGCACATTGTGAACAAGGCCGGCTTTACCAACAAACAATCGAAAACTGGGGCTGTTACCCTTATTCAGCGATTTGGTAGCGCCCTCAATCTAAACATCCATTTCCACATGTTGTTCTTAGAAGGTGCAATAAGTGAAAATCCATTAAGTGGTACGACTTTTACCCGCATCAAAGCGCCGTCCCATAGCGACATGGTGGAGCTAGTTCACACCATTAGCTATCGAATTGCCAACTATTTGGAGAAAGTGGGGTTAGTGGAGCGCGACATAGAAAACAGTTTTCTTAACTTACCTATTGATGATGAAGATAGTCTATTGCAGTTGCAAGGGGCCTCCGTCAGCTATCGGATTGCCATGGGACCACAACAAGGTCAAAAGGTGTTTACACTACAGACACTCCCTGCCAGCAATGAAGGCGAATATGGTCAGTTAGCCAATACCTCAGGTTTTTCCTTACACGCAGGGGTCTTCGCTAATGCCGATGAGCCAGAGAAGTTAGAAAGACTATGTCGCTACATCAGCCGCCCAGCGATTAGTGAACAGCGTTTAAGTATGACTGACCATGGAAAAGTGCGCTATGAATTAAAAACACCCTATCGAGACGGCACAACACATGTATTCTTTGAACCGCTCGACTTTATTGGCAAACTAGTGGCCCTCATTCCACCGCCAAGACTAAATCTCACCCGATTTTATGGGGTATTTGCTCCCAACAGCAATCTAAGAGCACAAATTACTGCGTCACAGAGAGGCAAAAACAGCCCGAAAATTGTCAATCAAAAAGATGGGCAATCAGATAAACCTTACCATGCAAGGGCTATGTCATGGGCACAGCGGTTAAAGCGGGTATTCAATATAGACATTACCGAATGCGAAAAATGCGAGAACCACAATGTAAGCATCATCGCTTGTATTATAGATATACACGTTATTCAGAAAATACTGGCACATATAGATAAAAAGCACCCAACTTCTAAACAAACAAAGCTATTGCCACATTTGCGTGCACCACCTGATGAACAATACACAAACGATTTCACTATTCAACGTGACTTCAATTTTGGGGCGTAGGCTCCATTTACTGCTGCAAGAGTAAAGAAAAACGCTAGTAAATGGTGGGGCTATTCGCGCTTCACCCCCCATTTCCTGCACCAAAGGCCTATCGTCGCAAGACATTGCAAACTAACACGCCTTAAAATACTCCCACAATTCGATAATTCAACAAACCAATCTAGTCAAAAAGACAACTGTCATAGGGGGTAGCAAATAGCTTTAATCCGTCTTATACTC
>JALUXV010000309.1 GCA_027013165.1 Alteromonadaceae bacterium | reverse complement strand
AAATGGGGTTAGTGTCGCTGCTGGAAAGTCACCGACAGTTCCAGTGTTAATATGAACCGCCGTGGTACGGAACCGTACGCCCGGTGGTGTGAGAGGACGGGAGTTGTGAAACTCCCTCCTACTCGATTATCTAAACTCAAGTTGAGTATCTATAGTGTTGAGATTGTCGCTTTTGTCATATCATTGATGGTTTCAAAGGGTAAGTTTGGGGACTTCATTGGTGTGCTTATTGGCGGACGTTTATCAAGGGTGCTTCCAAGCGCCTTAAATGAAATAAGGTCAATAGAGACGAAGTGTGCTCGTTATAACTGGTTTGTGATTTTAGATGTTTTGGAATTAAGGAGAGAAAAATGGCGTCTTACGAGAAAAATATCCCGTATTACAGTGAATCACCCAAGTTTAAGTTTTCTTGGTGTCCTAGATGCAGTCAAGATACTTATCAGAAAATAATTACTCACTACAAGGGTGAATGCCAAAAATGTGGAAACTCAGTAACCTAATATCTACGGTATATAAACGATAAAAATACACTAAGGGAATGACATGGGCTACAGCATGAAAGACTTAGAAAGGGCAAGTCGAAATCTTAACCGTAGAATGGAAGAACGCTCTAGGCAAAGGGGCGAAGAACTTGCTAACAAGGTAATTAATAATACAGCAGCAGGAAGAGGTTTGTGGGTCATCATTCTATGGCCTGCATGGCTGCTTATTGCATTGTTTAGCGGTATGTTCTTTTCCGCAGTATTAGAGAAAATTGGCTTGGGATCTCCTTTAACGTTGCTGGGAATACTGATTGGAATTGGCATTGCTACTTTTTGGTATAAAGCTGATTATACCAAGAGGCGTCCTTTTTGGAGTTCGGTTATTTTTTACTTCGGAATCTCTCTTTCCATAGTGTTTCTGAGCCCTAAGTTAGGGATTTCACTATAGTTCGACAGTGCCTGTTATTCCTGACAAATGTTGATGTGTATTCCCATTATTTTTGCAGGTCGCTGGTTAGCACGTTAGTGTGTTCACCAGCAAAACCTTGTGCATTACATTGAAACCTTGCCTGTTAATATATCTTTGTACATCACCCAATCGCCCAAGAGGCTATAAAAAGGGTGTTTGAAAGTCGCAGGCTTATTGTGCTCGTAGAAAAAGTGGCCAATCCAAGCAAACCCGTAACCAGCTAGAGGAACAAACCACAACGCAATCCAAGTTTGCGTAACGATAGCGTACGCTATGATTGCAAGCACCAGAGTAGAGCCAATAAAATGCAAGCGTCGACAAATCTGGTTGCTGTGCTCTTCGAGATAGTAGGGGTAGAAATCTGCGAATGAGTCAAATGTTTGCATAGGGTATTCTTTGCGTATTTTTGTATTAACACTATCGTAACAATACATGGTTAAAGCACGCAAATTGATTGTCGTTAGTCGACTAAATATTACAAGATTATAGTGTTAAATTTAGACAAGACTAATACACGAAGCCTTCGTTGCTAAGCCATTCTTTAGCGAGTACTTCCGTGGTGAACATTTTTCGTTCAAATCTTGGGTCGTTCGGCATACTCACGTTAAATTGCTTTAATTTTATTCGTCCATGATTATTAACCACGGCTTCCCTCACTAATCCATTTTTAACGCCTTGATCAAGCAGCCAAATGAGTATTGGCTCTACGTCTGGGGTTGCCAACTCCCACTCGTCAATATCACTGATCATTGCCCAAGGTTGACCAAACAGATGTTTCGTTCTTTCTAGTGCGTCAGAAGCATAAAGTTTCATAGTTTCTGCATTCCAAGCACCTTTACATTTAACGTGAAAAATTCTACCGCTTACCGACATTGAATATTGGCCATGAGGTTGAAAGATTGACATGTTAAGTTCGCCCGATTACCAATATTAAAAACCAACAATAGAAGCTTCTGCGTCTCTTTTAAGTTATAGGTAAAGACGTGCAAAAATGCACGTCACAATTCATGCTACTTTCGATTGAAATATCGCTCACTATTTTTTATTCATTGACGGGTATATATCTTTCGCAAGAATGTTGCTGCCAGATATGTAACGACTTATCGCCGTCAACTACTGAAAACTAATTAGCGCTCTTGAATAAACTTCTTAAAAATGTAGTAGAATTACCGAAAAGATATTTGACTTAAGGATTAAGCGTGAATTGTACAAGTTGTAAAAATGGTGTGTTGCGTCCAAGTTTTATCGACGGCCTATTCAGAGGCCATACGTGCACTAATTGTGAAGGTAATTGGATTTTAATCGAAGACTTTGTTAGCTGGAAAGAACATAACCCCGAACATCAAATACCAGAGCCTTCTGAATGGTCGGAAGATACGCTTACCGATACTGCTAAAGCCCTGTTGTGTCCAGTGACTGGTACTATCATGAGGAAATTTAAAGTATCCGCAAAAACACCTCACCGAGTTGATTATAGTGCCGCAGTTGGTGGAATTTGGTTAGATAAGGGTGAGTGGGAATTGTTGAAGGCTGAGGGTGTTGCTGGCTCTCTGAACAACCTTGTTACTCAGCAATGGCAGTTAAATATAAGAGAAGAAAGTGCATCTAATACCTTTGCGGATATCTATCAATCTAAATTTGGCACAGACAACTACGCGAAAATAAAAGAAATTAGAGAGTGGTTAAATGCTCAACCCCAAAAAGCAGACCTTCGTGCATACCTTTTAGCGGAAAATCCTTATTCAGCCATCGAATGAGACCGTAAATATCTTAGAACGCGGCGGCAGGCATACTGTGCCGCATTCTCCACGTAGTTGAACTTTCCTCAGCGATCATTGTTTAACCCATAATGAGTAATAACTCCACAGAGAGGATTTCATGGAAGGAAGTTGTAACTGCAAAGCGGTGACTTTTGTTACTTCTGAAAACATCAAAGCTATTCTAAATTGCCATTGTCAGCTTTGCCGAAAAATGAACGGTAGCGCATTTTCAACGTATGTCGTTGTGCCGACTGATGAATTTTCTTTAGTTAGCGGTAACGTCACACGGGTTCAAGTATCTGAAAATGCATCTAAAAGTTTTTGCGCAAGCTGTGGTACCCCAATTTATAATGAAAATCCCAAATATACGGGTCTTACTATCATCTATTTGGGCGCATTAGACAATGTCGATCATTTGTCTCCAGCTGTGGATACTTTTTGCGAATCTCAGTTGGAATGGATAGAAAATATGCGTAACCTAAACAAACTAGAAAAGGGGTTTGGCTAGTCATACTACTTCAGCAATAGTTCCAACAGCTGAGAAGGAATAATTATGGATATGAGTAATGTGTTGGCGTTTGTTGCAGTGGCGACACTTTTGGTGGTTTCTCCTGGGCCAAATGGTTTTTTAGTTACCAAAACGGTGAGTTTGTGGGGACAAAAGGCAGGCTTTGCCAATGTCGCAGGTTTCTTGGGTGCTTTTTATGTGCACGGTACCTTGTCTATTTTCGGCATATCATTATTGCTGGTTCAGTCCGCTACCGCATTTTTTGTCTTTAAAATGCTAGGGGCAGCTTATCTTGTTTGGATTGGTCTTAAGGCACTAAAGAGTGCTGTATCATCGAAATCGTCGGTGAATAAACACGTACACGAAAAACCACGTACTGCGCCCTCATTAATTGGTGCCTTTCTTGAAGGTTTTGTAACGAACACCTTGAACCCAAAAGTGTCTATGTTCTACTTAGCGGCATTTCCTCAATTTATGTCGCAGGGAAGTTCTGCTTTTGATGCTTACACGCTGGTAACAGCCCATGCCATGGTCAATTTTCTCTGGTTTGCGCTAATGGTCGTCGCTCTTAGCCGTGTTAAACACGCAGCAAATAGTGAGCGATTTAAAGTATGGCTAAACTCAATTACCGGTATTGTTTTTATCGGCTTCGGGGCCAAGTTAGCACTGTTGAGAAGTAGCTAAACCTCGAAACATAGAGCAATTGGCTCAAGCTTTACCGCGTTGGGAATAAAATTAGCGTTAAGTGAACGCACATAACCCTTGTATTTACAGAGTATTAGGACATAAAAAATGATTGCCAAAGGAACTTTTGAGGTCGACTTAACCCCCATTAGCGAAGATAGTCATCCCGCAGGACGTATGACCATAGACAAAGTTTATAGCGGTGACTTTGTAGGAAAAGGTGTCGGTCAAATGCTCAGTAAGCGCACCGAGACCGGAGTATCCGCATATTGTGCGGTTGAAGAGGTCGAAGGTGTACTCGACGGAAAGTCGGGAGGATTTACGCTCATACACAATGGCGTTATGTCTGCGGAGTCTTCATCGCTGGAAATAATTGTGCTTGCGGGTTCAGGCACGGGTGAACTTACAGGTATTTCCGGCAAAAAAGAAATTGTACAGAGCAAAGAAGGCCATCAATATATTCTCACTTTTTCATTGCCGTAACGCAGCGTTTATTCGCAACAGGAATATGCTGTGACCTATGATGAATTTAATATATTTTGTAGCAAGTTACGTGCAACAACAAATGTCATACAGTGGGGTAATGCATCTGTATGGAAAGTTGGTGGCAAAGTCTTTGCCATTGGTGGTTGGGAATCTGAAAGCAAGCCAGCTTACACTTTTAAGACATCAGAACAAAATTACTATTTTCTAGAACAAAAAGCAGGGTATCGACCTGCACCTTACTTGGCGAGTAGGGGAATGAAGTGGATCCAGCAGTTTGATGGCACAGCTGACGAAGATGAAGAACTCGAATACTATTTGAACGCGTCTTATCATCTTGTTTCGCTCGGGTTGACAAAGAAGAAACAAAAAGAGCTTGGCTTAAATCAGGATTAGAGGACATTCTTGGCTGTAAGGTACTAGGATGCAGCTCAAGTTCTTATTTCTTAATAATTAACAAAGGATGTTTAATGACACCTTCAATACACTGCAATAAAACCAGCAGTATTTTTACTCATTTTTTTAGGCGTGCTGTGGCGTTTGTTTTGCTTTTAGTGCCTTTGGCTTGTTTCGCCAATGACCATCAATTCTATGACGAGAAGTCTGGTGTGGTCATTTCAGGCCTAAGCTGGGTAGATTCAATTGATTCTCAAGCATTTAGTGACCGATTTACTGTGTTTAAGTTAAATCCTAATCAACCACGCTTTTTTGCAACAGGTGCCTTAGTCGATGTGGGAGAGCGAATAGACGTAACGTTTATTATTGATACGTTAATTGATAGTTCCAAAAGTTCCTATCCCGATATTGCGATAGTAGAGTCTCAGCCTGTTTATGGAGAATTTAAAAACTTAAGTGTTTCTGGAGTGTTAGTTAAAGCACATTTCACAGGAAGTAAAATGAAGCTATGTGACACCTATGTTGCTTACCAACTACCGGATTTCACAACGTTTGTACTCACGCTAAATAGCCCTGTTGACGAGTGTCTCGATAGGAACTCATTTTTAATGGATAAAATTGCTGAAATAGTGGCTCACACTTCGATAGAAAAGTAAGTTTTTGAGGCGCGCTGTTCTTTGTTAGTTAGGATGAGGTGATAAAGGTATGGAATTTCAAACTTGGCTACTATACGTCATTGCGGTTTTTGTTTTGACAGCGTCACCTGGGCCTAGTGTACTGTTGTGCATGACTAAAGCAGTCACTGCTGGTTTTAACGCGTCACTTTATACGGCGCTGGGAAGCTTGATCGCTATCTTAGGGATTATGACGTTATCGTTTACTGGTCTTGGAATTGTAGTTTCGTCATCTGAGTTTGTGTTTAACATTGTTAAATGGGTAGGTGCAGGGTATCTCATATACTTGGGATATAAGGCGCTTACTTCTTCAACTGATAGCTATGATATTAAAGCAAAGGGAAACGAACCACTAAACCGAGCTAGATGGTCGTTTTTTAGAAGTGGCTTTCTCGTTGGTGCCAGTAACCCTAAAGCTATTGTGTTTTTTACTGCACTTTTTCCTCAGTTCATTTCTCCAAACGACTCCTTGATGATGCAATACCTTGTGTTTTGTTCGACCTTTGCGGTGTTAGAGCTGGGTTGGCTAGTGTTTTATGCTTATTTGGGCTCTCGTTCTTCGCGATGGATTCTAAGAAAAGGTAGAGCCAAAATTTTTAATCGATTGACCGGTAGTACTTTTATCGGTGCGGGAATTTTGCTATCTGTTTCTGAACGGTAATTGAAGGGAAAGTGGTCGACTAATTCAAACGATTAGCAAGTAATGGAAAAAGAGGTTCAAAGGAAGTCAAGATGTACAAAGGTTCGTGTTTATGTGGTGCTGTTAATATAGAAGTGCATGGTGCTATTCGCGACATTATTCACTGTCATTGCTCATTGTGCCGTAAGAATAGCGGTACCGCGTACGCTACAAATGGTTTTATTAATACGAAAGAATTCAAGGTTAACGACCCAGATAACAAGCTGACGTACTACGAATTTAAACCTGGCAAGAAAAGACATTTTTGCTCTGTGTGTGCGTCTCCGATATATAGCTCTAATGCTGAAAAACCCGAGTTGCTCAGGTTACGACTTGGACTCTTAGATTCAGATATCGACGAGCGACCAATGTCACACAATTTTGTGGATTCAAAGGCTAACTGGGATGACCTAGACGCTGATATTCCTCGATATTCTACATTCGAACCCTCTAGGTTGTGATTAATGTTACAAAGTGTAAAACCCAAGGCTCTTCGGTAGTAGTTGTTAGACACTTAAAGTAAAACTGTAAGTAAATTATTCAAGTCAAAGGAAGACATCAATGCCGTATGTTAATGTTCAAATTACCCATGGAGCAACGAGAGAACAGAAAGCTGAAATAGTTGCAGATATTACTCATTCATTGCAAAGAGTGTTGGGTAAAAAACCTGAATATACTCATGTAGTCATTCAAGAAATTGAAGATCAAAACTGGGGTTTTGCCGGTATGCTAACCGATGATTGGAAGAAACAGCAGGGATAATGCAACGTTCAATAGGAGAGTGGTTTTGACGAAAATAGTGATATTTGGTAACTCTGGATCTGGTAAATCGACCCTTGCTAGATCAATTAGCGAATCTCTTGAGGCTGGGCATTTGGATTTGGATACAGTAGCGTGGTTGCCTAGTTCACCTCCCCAGCGCATGCCCATTAAAGAGTCTATGGAAAACATTACTAGTTTCCTCAATAAAAACACCCAGTGGGTTATCGAGGGATGTTACGCTGATTTGATATCACAGGTCACACCTTATGCTGACGAAGTCATATTTTTAAATCTTTCTACGTCTGAGTGTATTAAAAATGCTAAAGCTAGACCGTGGGAACCGCACAAGTACGAGA
The DNA here is from genome assembly GCA_027013165.1 of Alteromonadaceae bacterium. Lineage (GTDB taxonomy): Bacteria > Pseudomonadota > Gammaproteobacteria > Enterobacterales > Alteromonadaceae > Alteromonas. The sequence continues at coordinate 4,319 of JALUXV010000309.1, read as the reverse complement.
GTAAAGCAGCGCAAGATGCTAACTTAAATATGTTGCTAGACTGGATAACGGACTACGACAATCGAACAGATACTTTTTCTAGGGATAGCCATCAACAGGTGTACGACAACTTTGATGGAAAAAAGATCATGGTGACCTCTAATGATGAATCCAAAGTCCTACGAAATAAAACAAAGAGTAATTAGTAAAGCTGTTAAATTGCGACGCGCCTGCTATAAGGACTGATTAATGAAATACATTATTTTGTTGGCCCTTGTCGTCACTCATGCCATTGTTGGCTTCATAGGGTTTGCAGTAGGAATTTATACCTTGCCCATTCTTACTGCACCTGAATCGCCATCAGAGCAGCAGTTATCTCAGGCATCAAATAATCAGTTATTTGAAGCGGAAATTGTTCGAGACTTAAAAGACAGCGATGCATTGCATTGGGGAGAGGGGATCTTATCTGTATCAGCCACCGTCATTAGCTTCTCGGGCGAACTCGCGCCGGGTCCCGATTACAAATTGTATCTTTCGCCAACTTTTGTCGAATCAGAAGCAGATTTTGAACGTCTAAAACACACTATGGTTAATGTTGGTGACGTAAACACCTTTCGTAATTTTATCGTTACTATCCCTGACGGTATAGACCCTACTCGATACAACAGCGCTATTGTGTGGTGTGAATCCTTCGGAGAATTTATAACCTCTGCAAAATATCAGTGAGCAGAGAGTTTTTATTAAGAGTTTGGTTAACGATCGCCAATCGTGATACGCTGACACTTACTTAATAGAGTTTTCACTAAAACGGAGAGTGGAATGAAGAACTTACGCAGTATGTTGTTACTTTTAGCTTTTGTGGCTATGTTGCCAATCAACGCGATGGCTAACGAGCTTGCCCGAGGTTATAACGATCAAGAATTAATGCAAATATTAACCAATGATGGTTACACCGGAGTTTCTCAGATAGACGACGGTATGATTCGCATTAAAATTGATGGTCGTAGCTACATTTTATTCAATAAACCTGATGGTGACTTGCAACTATACTATGCAATTACTGGTGTAGACATTTCGTATGTAGATGTTAATGAATGGAACAAAACTAAACGTTTATCAAAAGCGTACTTAGACAACGATAACGACCCTGTTCTAGAGGCCGACTTATTAGCAAATGGTGGTATTAGCCACAAACACGTAACCGAGTTCTTCGACATATTTCTATTGTCAGTAAGTAGTTTTAGAGACTTTATTCTCGAAAACGATGCGAGCTAAGCCCCATTTCTTTGAGTAAACTTACGCTTTCTCAATATGTTAAAAAGCGAAATGGTGTCCCTTTAGGGGCACCTAACTCGCTTCAAAACATGCTGATACGCTCGCTATCAGCACCTAATTTCAGCACGTTTTGGCGCTACTGGAATCCTATTTGGGGTTACTATTTAGGCAAATTTGTCATGAGGCCATTGGCGAGGTTTCTGCCCAAGCCTTTCGCGCTTCTGCTAACTTTTATCGCCAGCGGCTTATTTCACGATCTTGCCATATTCTTAGTTAAACGAGAGAAGGTCGGGTTTCTCACCTTGTGGTTTGCCTACATGGGTATAGCCGTAGTAGTAACAGCATTTTTCAATATGAGTACCAAAAAATTGCCCCTGTGGATGCGCGGAGTAGTTAATATTGCTATTATTGCCGGGTGCTTTATTTGTGCAAAAGTTACCGATATTTCCTATTTTATCTGACGTTGTTATTTCAATTCTATCGCTATGGATTCCACCGAAAGTTCTCTATCATTCCCCAAACAAACTATCAGTATTGGTTTGGTCAATCCCAAGAACGCCGTTAATGTGGCCTCTATTTTACGAGCAGCGGGCTGTTATGGCGTGTCTAGTGTGTTTTATACCGGTCAAAGGTATCGCTTTGCAAAAGACTTTAATGCCGACACAAAAGCGTTTCACAAGGTTATACCAACAGTGGGCGTTGAAAACCTCAAAGACGTTAGGCCCGAGGGAGCTAAAGTAGTTGCCATCGAGCTGGTTGAGGGAGCTATTCCGTTACCTGCGTTTAATCATCCTGAAAACGCTTTTTATGTTTTTGGTCCAGAGGATGGCAGCCTTGGGGAAGATGTATTGTCTTGGTGTGATGATGTAGTTTATGTTCCAACCTATTCGTGTATGAATCTAGCAGCAACTGCAAACGTTGTACTCTATGATCGTTTGGCCAAGGGTGAGTATGATCAAGGCGATGCGCTAATACGCAGTAGCAGAGACAATAACAACACAGCCAAAATAGTGCGTTAAATAGTCACAAGCGTCACTGAATACGTATGTAATTGTGTTAACAAGTAATTAACGCGTATGCTTATGTTTTATGTTAATTGACTAGCTTAAAACTATGCATGGTACTGTATTAAAAAATAAATCTGTTTTTCGTTTGAGTGTTGTTGGAATTGCTGTGATGTCTCTTCTATCTTGTAAGGAGAGTCCTCAAATCGCCGAACCTCAGCAGGTTAGTCAAAGTGTGGTAGAACAAGCCAATACCTCGGAAGTGAATAGCCAGAAGTCTTCCAAATTTGTGGTATACCAAGTTTTTACTCGTTTGTTCGGTAACACAAATACATCAAATATTCCCTGGGGCACGTTGGAGCAAAACGGCGTAGGCAAGTTTAGCGATTTCACCCCGCAAGCACTTCAGAGCATTAAAGACCTAGGTACCACACATATTTGGTACACGGGTGTTCCTCATCATGCCTTAGTTACCGACTATACCCATGTGGGTATATCCCTAGATGATCCCGACGTTATCAAGGGTAGGGCTGGGTCGCCTTATGCAGTAAAAGATTACTACAACGTTAACCCTGATCTTGCTGATGATCCTGAAAGTCGTCTTCAAGAGTTTGAAGCACTGATTGAACGCACTCATCAGGCGGGCATGAAAGTGGTGATTGATATTGTGCCTAATCACGTTGCACGCCGCTATGAGTCTTTGTCAGCGCCCCAAGGCGTTGTTGATTTCGGTGCACAAGATGACACCAGCGTAGAGTATCGCAGAGACAATGACTTTTACTATGTGCCTGATCAAGCCTTTAGCGTGCCTGAAAATCATAGTGCATTGGTTTTGGGCGGTGAGTCCCATCCAATGTCAGATGGAAGCTTTGCTGAAATGCCCGCAAAGTGGACGGGCAATGGCGCAAGAGCTGCACAGCCCTCCGTCAACGATTGGTATGAAACCGTAAAGATAAATTACGGAGTTCGACCTGACGGCACTTATGATTTTCCAACATTGCCGCCAGAATTTGCAGCACTAGATCACAAAGCCCATGCCGATTTTTGGAAAGGCAAAGAGTTACCAGCTTCTTGGTTTAAGTTTAGAGACATTGCGTTGTACTGGCTAGACAAAGGGGTAGATGGCTTTAGGTTTGATATGGCTGAAATGGTACCCGTAGAGTTTTGGTCTTTTTTGAATTCGTCGATTAAACAGCAAAATCCCGATGCATTCTTGTTGGCGGAAGTGTATCAGCCTGATAAATATCGAGACTACTTAGCACTTGGCAAAATGGACTATCTATATGACAAGGTGGGTTTTTACGACACTCTAAAAGCCATTATGCAAGGACGAGGTAAGGTGTCAGACCTTGTTGCTATTCACGCTGAGGTGAGCGATATCGCGCCGCAAATGTTGCACTTTTTAGAGAATCACGACGAGCAGCGTATTGCGAGCCCTGATTTTGCGGGAAGTGCAGAGCGAGGTAAACCTGCGCTGGTGGTTTCTGCTACCATTAGCCAATCTCCAACTCTGCTGTACTTTGGTCAAGATGTGGGAGAAGACGGTAGTGAAGATATGGGCTTCGGCGACCCTACGCGAACCTCAATTTTTGATTATGCTGGTGTACCTGCCCATCAACGTTGGATGAATGACGGAGCGTTTGATGGTGGTCAATCGAGCGATCAAGAACGTTCACTGCGCGCTTACTATGAACGGGTAATGGCAATCACCACCAAAGAAGCAGCCATCGCTGGCAGCTATACTAGTCTGCATCAACATAATTTGGAAAATGGCGAAAATTATTCCGAGCAACAGTTCGTATTCGTTCGTTCCACTGGTACAGAGCACCTGCTAGTAGTATCAAATTTTGCCAGCGAACCCGTCTCGTCAGTTATGATCAATATACCCAAATCAGCCATCGCTAATTTTGACAGTCTCGCAGAAAGCCTCTTATTACCAGATTTACTCAACGACAGCGTAGTTACAGCGACTACCGATGACGGCGGGATCACGGTCAAACTGTCACTCGACATTAACGGCAGTGTGATTTTGAAGTTGTAAACAGGCTAGGTATTCCACCT
>JALUXV010000308.1 GCA_027013165.1 Alteromonadaceae bacterium | reverse complement strand
TTCACGGCGGTGATCCAGTAACCCTTCAAAATTCAATTGCACTCGCCAAGAAACACGGTGTAAGTGTGGGAGCACACCCCTCGTATCCCGACTTACAGGGTTTTGGTCGTCGAAGCATGGCCATGGCTGCCAATGAGTTAGTAGCAGCAATACAGTATCAGGTATCGGCATTGTCTGGTATGGCCGCAATTCAAGGAGTTACCTTAGATTACGTCAAACCTCATGGCGCGCTGTACAACGACATGATGAAAGACATGAGTATTTATGAAACTGTATTAACCGCAATGCGTGACATGCAGCTTTGCTCAAAGGGTTTGGCATTAATGATCCAAGCGGTACCCGAATTTGAAGCCTACGAAGCATTGGCTTCACAATATGATGTGTCTATATTGTTCGAGGCGTTTTCTGATAGGCGATACACGTCAAAAGGGCGATTGACGCCTCGAACACAGGCTGGGGCTGTGCTCGATTCTAAAGAGGCTATAGAACAGGCAAAGCACCTTGTTTCACAGGGGACAATTATTGCGAGTGATGGCACTTCATTGTCGTTAAAAGTAGATTCATTGTGTGTGCATGGTGACACGCCAGATGCGGTAAGTCTTGTTAAGCGCATTCGCCAACTTATCAACACTAATTAGTTTTACAACAAGGGTTAATTTAATGCGTCCGTTTGGCAACGTCAGTGGTATTGCTCCAGCGGGAATAAATGGACTAATACTCTATTTTAAAGGCGACACTATCGCAGCACAAAACCGAAATGTGAGCCATTTTGTAAGAGCGATTCAAAGGGATTCTCACCCATGGGTTTTAGAGATTCTGCCGTCGTACAACAGTTTGCTGATTATATTTGATGTGATTCAAGTGGACAGCCACTGTGTCTATCAATTTTTACGTAACACAGTTATTGACGATAACGGTGAACGCACGCAAGCGAAGCATCATAAACTGCCCGTTTGGTACAAGGCGCCACAAGCATCAGATTTTGACATCATATCGGCACAAACTGGCCTCAGTTTTGACACAATCATTAGTTTACATAGTGGATGTGCTTATCAGGTGTTTGCTGTTGGATTTGTTCCCGGGTTTGGATACTTAGGCGATACGCCCGAAGCGCTGGCGTGTCCAAGATTATCCACACCTAGGGCAAGAGTTCCAAAGGGAGCGGTAGCAATTGCAGATCGTCAAACTGCGGTCTATCCCTCGGTGTCACCCGGAGGGTGGAATTTACTTGGCTTGTGCCCTGTTTCGCTGACCTTTACAGAAGCTAAAACAGAAGATTCAACCGATCTGTCACTGCAAGCCTTGTTAAATGTGGGTGATACTGTGGAGTTTTACCCAATTTCCGAACAAGAATACAAGGCTTACCCTAATGATTAAGCTCATTGATAGTGGATTGAGAAGTATCATTGTCGACGTTGGTCGAAGCGGTGTACAAAGCGCGGGTTTTTGCCAGTCTGGCCCTATGGACGACGAGGCATATTGGTGGGGAAATTATTTAGTTGATAATGAGCCATCAACACCACAACTCGAAGTGATAGGCGCGGCTAGCGTATCGATAGAAGAGGGAGGTGTCGTCGCCGTCACGGGGCGGGGTGTTATTGTTAAAGTAAACAACAAGCTTGTTGATTCGTGGCAGCCAATAAAAGTTACAAAAGGCGATACTTTGGAATTCGCGTCATCTCCGCTAGGTACTCGCAGCTATCTGGCAGTCAATGGTACGTGGAATGTGCCTTATGCCGTTGGTAGCGCGTGTACTGTAGCAAGAGAAAGCCTTGGTGGTCTTAAAGGTGACGGCTCACCCTTACAGCTTGATGATAGGATTGAAATTAAGTCGTCGACATTGCGCACTACTGAGTATGTTGGCAATAAATCAGTGTTAACGAATTACTCGCTTGCGACTCCTATTGATGTAATTTTAGGGTATCAACATGGGGCATTTTCGGGAGTGAATCAACGTAGGTTTTTTAGTAGTGAATATGTCGTGAGCAATAACATTGATCGTATG
>JALUXV010000307.1 GCA_027013165.1 Alteromonadaceae bacterium | reverse complement strand
GAAAATGTCACTATCGTTTATTCCTTTTACAAAAAACGGGCAGTAACCAAGGTTACTACCCGTTTGTTAAAAACGAAAAGTAATTATTGTTGTGACAACCAAAGAATAAGCTCAATCATATCGTCAGGCGTCATGTCTCGCGTAAAGGTAGGTTGGTAGCGTCCATTGATAATAAAGTTCGGTACACCCGTTAGATACGAGCGATACTCATCAATTTTTGCTTGGTTTGTTTGCATTAAGCGGTGAATACCAAAGCTCGACTCAAGTCCGTCAAACTGATCACCATCTAACCCTTTAGCAATGAAGATATTTCGAAGATCATTGAGGTTAGTAATCGGTGCCCGCTGAACGTGGATGTACTTGAAAATTGCGGCGTTAATCGCTTCTTCTTGCTTCATCTGTTTTGCAATAAACATTGCTTTAGTCGCGGCGTCTTGTACCTCAGGGCCCGTCATACCCATAAAGTTAACGTGAACTTTTTCAAAGCTAGTGTTTGGGTTCTTACGAGCTTTAATTTGCTCGACAATTGATTCGAAACGATAGCAATGAGCACACCAGAAAGAGAAGTATTCTCTAATAACTGGAGATTCTGTGGGCTCTTCATCTAAAACGACGTAATGGGTGCCTTCTTGCCATTTTGCTCCGGGGGCTTGCGCACAAGCGGTAAGTGGAAAAAGAAGCGCCATTGCAATTAGTACTGCAAATTTTTTCATTGTAAATGCATTCCTTAGAGTTCTATTTTACTCATTTGAGATTACCACAGCCATTTCACCTGCACTAGTGAAGTCGATAAGTGAACGAAAAAATCAAACGAACGCAGTTTTTACAGGCCTAGTTTTAATGGAGGCTCATGTAAGGCTGCCATTTGTTCTTTGAGTGCGAGAATTTGGCCTTCCCAGTATTTGTCTTCGGCAAACCATGGAAATGCTCTAGGGAATGCTGGGTCGCTCCAACGGCGAGACAGCCAGGCCATGTAATGCACCATACGCATAGCGCGTAAAGGCTCAATTAAGGCGAGTTCTTTGCTATTGAATTCACAAAATTCTTCGTATGCCTCTATCAAGGTATCAAGTTGCAACAATTGTTGTTGTCTGTCGCCACTTAGCATCATCCATAAGTCTTGAATTGCTGGGCCCATTCGGCTGTCGTCTAAATCAACAAAGCTAGGGCCGTCTCGCCATAAGATATTTCCTGGATGGCAGTCGCCATGTAATCGGATGACGTGCTCAGCATGGTAGCGCTGCTTTGTCTCGTTAATGACTGGATCGAGTATGGCAAAAAACGCAGTTTTTAAATGGTCGGGAAGTAACTCACTGGTTTCTAGCACCTGACGAGGTTCTTCAAGGTAGCTGTCAGTAGTGATGCTCGGTCGATAGGTAAACGCAGAGGCTTTAGCAACACTGTGTATTCGCCCTATAAACCTGCCCATCCACTCGAGCTGATCTAAATTGTCGTTTTCAAATTGACGCCCGCCAACAGACGGGAACACGGTAAATCGATAGCCGTCAACGGTATGCAGTGTTTCTCCGTCAATACGTTGGGGGGCGACTACGGGTATTTCTGCGTTGGCTAGTTCGTGAGAAAAGTCGTGTTCTTCTTGGATCTGTGCATTAGTCCAACGGGCCGGTCGATAAAACTTAACGACTAACCGTTGGTTGTTGTCGTCGACAAATTGGTAAACCCGGTTTTCGTAGCTATTTAGCGCAAGAAGTCCGCTTTGAGGATAGATGCCCTTGGACTCAAGAGCATCTAATATAGTATCAGGGCTTAACCCTGAAAATGAAAAATCTGTCATCGATAAAGGAATTTGGTTTCTTCGGTTACCGTTATAACTTCACCACTGTCTGTGGTGGTTGTCACAGTAAACGCTATGTCTGTAACGCTATCTTCCAGATTATCAGGGTAGGTTGCAACCGAAACGGGCGTTGTAGACATATTTCCACCTTCAACTGTGACTTCAGAAGTTCCAATAAAGCGGTGGTCCGCAAGGCCAGATACGGTAATGAAGTAGGTATTGGTACCTTGGGATTTATTCAATACTTTAATGGTATAGACGTTTTCAATAAGACCTTCATTGGTTTCCCGATAAAGAGAGTTTCGGTCGCGAATAATATCGATTTCCAGCGGAACTCGAGTGGCGATATTACCTATTAACAACCCTACCATGACCAGCAAAACCACAAAATAACCTACAAGTTTAGGGCGCACTATATGAGTGGTTCCACCTTCCAAGCGTTCTTCAGAAGTAAAGCTAATAAGCCCTTTAGGGTAGGACATTTTATCCATAACGCCATTACACGCATCTACACATGCACCGCAGTTGATACACTCGTATTGAAGGCCGTTTCGAATATCGATACCTGTGGGGCAAACCTGCACACACAAGTTACAGTCAATACAATCACCTAGACCTTTTTCTTTGACTTCATCGTGAGAAAGCTTGCGTGGACGTGGGCCTCTAGACTCGCCTCTTTTGGCATCGTAAGACACGGTAAAGGTGTCTTTGTCGAACATGGCCGATTGAAAACGAGCATAGGGACACATGTGCGTGCACATGATTTCTCGCATATAACCGGCGTTACCATAGGTACAACCGGCAAAGAATAAAACGGAAAACGTGGCCCAAAAACTTGTTCCAAAGGTAAAGAAGTCGACAAAAAGCTGACCTACAGGGGTGAAGTAACCCACGAAAGTGAGTGCTGTAAGAATTGCTATGGCGATCCAAAGGGTATGTTTAAGAAATTTACGAATAAATTTATCGGCATCCATGGGACGACCGTCGAGTTTCATTCGCTTATTGCGGGGCCCTTCTATCTTCTCTTCAATAAGATTGTACATGTATACCCATGTAGTTTGCGGGCACATAAATCCGCACCATACTCGACCAGCAAAGGTGGTTACAAAGAAAAGTGCAAAGGCGGAAACTATGAATATATAGGCCAGAACTGTGAGGTCTTGTGGCCAAAGTGTTAAATGAAAAATGGTAAATCGTTGGTTGATAATGTCGAGTAATATCGCCTGATGACCGTCATATTGAATCCACGGAATGCCAGCGAACAACACTATAAAGAATAAACCAAAGAAGCGGCGGAACGTTTCTAGAGGACCTTCAACGGCTCGCACATATATTCGGCTGCGGGCACTTCGACGCTTACCTTGTTCCGCTGATTTTGGCTTGTGTACCTTCACCGGCGTTACATTTTTCACCGGTATTTGATCATTCATGAGACTACCTTTCTGAATACACGATTTACTTGGGCGGGGTGAAGTATAATCTTTTTCTAATGTTTGAAATTTAATGTAGATCAACAATAGTATAGCGTGCAGTTAGTCAGCCCATCATCCTTTATTTTCTTGAGACTTGATATGAAGCAGATCTATACTCTTTTTTATCATTGATATGCAGCAATTTGATTGAATTATCAGCAGTGAAAGTGGTCTATTCAACAACCAGATGCGTTTACATTAGCAAAATGGGAATCGGAGACAAACATGTTAAAGGGTTCAGTACGAATATTATTTAGTGTTAGCAGTCTTTTTGTTGTAGGACTTTTATCTCAAACGGTCACTGCGGCAGAAGTAACCGTGACTTGGGAATCCCCAGAAGATTACCGTGATGTAAGGCCGGTTAATCAGTCGCGTTCTTCGTTTAGGGAGCAAACCTTTAAGCATTTGGAAGCTTATTTTGAGGAGTTAGCGGCTAGCTTGCCCGAGACCCACTCCTTAAATATTACCGTAACCAATCTTGATTTAGCCGGCGAAGTTTGGCCTGCGTCATTTGTAGGTATGGGACCTGCTGGCAATGATGTTAGATTGATACAAGACATACATATTCCCCGCATGGAGTTTAGTTATTCGTTGTTGGACGCAGACGGGCAAACTATTTCTGGGCAAGAAGTAAAGTTAAAAGATATGGGCTTTTTGATGGGCAGTAGCACAAGGCGACAGAGCGATACGCTGGCTTACGAAAAGCAGATGATCAAAGAGTGGTTTGATGAGGCGTTTAATTGATTAAAATAGAGCCTAACTTGGTTAGGCTCTATTGTCTGTAGTTGTAGGTTGCTATCTACTGATAATCAAACTCGCTTTCTGAAATAGAAAGCGTGCTGTCTGTGCCAGCAAACAGTGCTGCTTTATGCGCTTCTTTTCTTACTAGAATACGATCGACGTAGAAGTTCTTGGTTTTTTCTTTAGCTGAAGCAATCGCAGTGTTTTCACACTGTTTAGCGCTGTCAGCCATGCTGTACCACAACACTCCGACCAAAGAGTACGCAGTGTAGGCTAAGTAATCGCAAGCCGCTGTAGCAGCAGTGGTTGGATCCATGCTCAAACATTCATTTGACGTTGCTTGCCATTCATCAAGTACCGCTTGCGCACTAGCCTTAGCGCTCTGATCATTGATGTCACTAACTAAATCATTGAACGCACTGTAGGTTGCTGCCAGCATTTTTCCGCCATCGCGAGTGAGTTTACGACCAATCAAATCCAGTGCTTGGATCCCGTTGGTGCCCTCATAGAGCATTGTAATGCGCACGTCACGGACGTGTTGCTCCATACCCCATTCTCTAATAAAGCCGTGACCACCAAATACTTGAACACCGATATTGGTAGTTTCTAAACCCATATCAGTCATGTAGGCTTTGCAAACGGGTGTTAAGAATTGCAGTACAAGGTCGGCATGAACTTTTTCTTCCGCAGTGCCTAACTTTTCAATATCCATATATTTGGCATACAGCAAAGACAGTGCACGGCAACCCTCTATCTGAGACTTCTGTGTCAGTAGCATACGCGCTACATCAGGTTGAAAAACGATAGGATCCGCTTTGCCATCAGGGTTTTGAATGCCTTGGGGGGCGCGTGATTGCAAACGTTCTCTAGCGTAGGTTAGTGCGCCTTGGTAAGACGCTTCCGCTGCACCCAAACCTTGCAGACCTACTTGGAAACGCGCATCATTCATCATAGTGAACATGCACGCTAGTCCTTGGTTCTCGCCACCCACTAACCAGCCTGTTGCACCGTCGAAGTTCATCACACATGTTGGGCTCGCTTTAATACCCATTTTGTGCTCAATACTACCTACCGATAGCAAATTCGCTTCACCCGGTTCGTTGTTGGCATCGGGAATGAACTTAGGAACAACAAACAAGCTGATACCTTTTACACCTTTAGGTGCATCGGGTAGACGGGCTAATACAAGGTGAATAACGTTGCTAGACCAATCTTGGTCTCCTGCGGTAATAAAGATCTTATTACCTGTAATACTGTAACTTCCGTCACCCTTTGGCTCAGCTTTTGTGCTCAGTAGGCTTAGGTCGGTACCTGCATGAGGCTCAGTGAGGTTCATTGTGCCTGTCCATTCACCGCTAATCAGTTTGGCAAGGTAAGTCGCTTTAATGTCGTCACTGGCGTGTTTGGTTACGGCTAAGATTGCACTTTCTGTCAGCATGGTTGTTAAACGCCAACTCAAGTTCGCTGCGTTTAGCATTTCGTGTACTGGCACTGCCATGGTGTAAGGTAAATCTTGTCCATCGTAGTCGGCGCTACCAAGCATGGCGTTCCAGCCGTTTTCTACATATTCTTGGTAAGCCTCAGCAAAGCCTTTAGGCGTAGTTACTTTACCGTCTTCTAGCTTACAACCTTCTTCATCGCCTTCGCGATTTAATGGCGCAACAACATCAAGGGCAAACTTGGCACCCTGAGCTACGATTTCGTTAGCTAATTCACTATCAAAGTCGCCGATGCCTAAAGATGCATAGTGTGCATCAAGGCCTAACCAGTCTTTTAGTAAGAACTGAAAATCAGCGGTAGGGGCATAAGTCATTGGCATGGATGACTCCTTTTTCAAACAAGTGTTTTAATTTGGCAATATTATAGACACATTTTGTTCTTACAGAGTAGTCCACGACAAAAAGTTAATGAAATATTGTGAATAATAGGGAGTGATTTTCCTTTCCGTTACCAACGCAAAGGTTACAATGTTCGTTATGAGTGGTGTGGAAAAGCCAACACAGCAATAAATGTCGAGATAAATGATGAAGAGTAGTCGTCCTGTTTGTATTGTTACTGGTGGTAGTATGGGTATCGGTTTAGCTGTGTGTGAGCAGTTCAGTGAGAATGGCTATGACGTTTTCAATCTTGATATTTGTGAACCCCAGCGTGTGCTGAGTAATGTCAATTGGCTAGCTTGCGATGTTAGCAAGGTCGAAGAGGTCGAAACGAGTGTAAAACTGATCGCCAAAGGCGCTGAGAGGATAGATGCATTAGTCTGCAATGCAGGCAAGCACTTGTCAGCAACTATTGAAGAGACATCTGAGTCTCAACTGGACGACATGATAAACCTTAATATCAAAGGCGCATATGCTGCTATGAAGGCCACATTACCTTACATGAAAACACAGCAGTGCGGTGCAATTGTATTAATGGGTTCAGACCAGTCTTTTGTGGGCAAAAGAAACTCGTTTGCTTACGGATTAACAAAAGCCGCACTGGCCTCAATGGCAAAAACCACCGCGTTAGATTACGCACAGTACAATATTCGCGTAAATGCGGTATGTCCTGGAACGATAGAGACCCCCTTATTTCACAATGCAATTGATCGGTATGTATCGATGTCAGGGGCAAATAAAAGCGATATAGTGCAAGAAGAAGCTGAACTTCAACCTTTGGGAAAACTCGGTCAGCCAGAGGATGTTGCGGCAATGACCTACTTCTTATGCAGTGAGCAAGCAAAGTTTATCACTGGCAGCTTACATGCGGTTGATGGCGGCTACACGGCACAATAACACTAGTACTAACGATGAACTTTGTTGATCCACATTTACATTTTTTTGCCCTACAACAAGGCCAATACGGCTGGTTGAAATCATCGAACCCTCCGTTTTGGCCAGATAAACCAGCCATAGCCAAAGAGACCACGGAAGCCACACTGCTAGCTAACACCAATAGTGTACCGGCGGCGTATGTTCATATTGAGGCTGGGTTTGATAACAAGCGTCCATGGCGAGAAATTTACTATTTGCAGCAAACCAGTCGTCTGCCGTTTCGTGCCATAGCGACTCTAGATCTGCTTGGCAACAATGCACTTAGTCACATAGAAGCACTCGCACATATGCCAGCGGTGGTTGGTGTTCGTCATATATTAGACGAAGATGCCGCAACTATATTGCAGCATCCAAAGGCGCGGCATACGCTAAAGCACCTCGCTTCAGTGGGGTTAATGTTTGAAGCTCAACTCAGCCTTGCAGATGATGTAGGTGTAAAGGCGTTACTTAATGTATTGGAGCAAACGCCATTGTTGAAAGTAACTTTAAACCACGGAGGCTTTCCTCCACTTAGTTGCAATTCACGTAAATGGAAACGTAATTTGTCTCAATTTTCGCCGCTAAATAATGTGGCGGTAAAGTTATCGGGCTGGGAGATGCAGGACAGACAATGGGTATGGTCTCAGGTGCGTGAAGTCGTAGAAACTGCCATGACAGCTATTACACACGACAGAATAATAATGGCGAGTAATTTCCCGCTTTGTCAGTGGCGCATGCCTTATGGGAGTCTTTGGCAAGGGTATGACGCTTTGCTAGCCAGCGTAACACCGGAACATAAACCGGCGTTAATGCAGCAGAACGCAATGAAATGGTATGCGATTAAAGGTAAGTAACTAATTACTTACCTTTAAGATTTTTGATAGCTAGTTGTTGAGTTCGGTCACAGTCATGTAAGGCGAACGGTAAACCACTTCGTCATTAAGTTCGATACCAATTCCTGGAGTATCTGGCGCTTCAATAAAACCATTGACCGGTTGAGGGTCTTGAATACAGAGTTCACGGTTCCAGTGCTTGATGGCATAAGTGTGGTGCTCATGTATTAAGAAGTTAGGGATCGCCGTTTCTAAGTGCAAGCTTGCCGCTGTAGCTACCGGGCCACCACAGACATGGGCTTGAATTCTAACGTCGTAGATATCGGCGTAGTCGCACACTTTCTTGGCTTCAGTAAACCCACCACATAAACCCACATCCGGCTGAAGTACGTCAAGAGATTGGTCTTCTAGGTAGGGGCGAACATCCCAGCGGTGATACAAACGCTCGCCACCAGCGATGGGTACATTGACGTTCTTCGCGACTTTGTCGTGAAGTTTTGAGTTCAAGTAGTTCACCGGCTCTTCGTAATATAGGCAGCCAATTTCCTCAACAATATCGCCAAGCTGGATAGCGGTTGTAGCGCCTAATAAGCTATGGCATTCGAAAATAATGTCACCGTCTTCACCCATGGTATCGCGAATCGCTTGAAGTCGTGCTTTGAACAACTTCAGTTCAGGTTTAGTGAATAGCTTGGTGCGATCAAAGTGGGTGTTTCCGTCTTTATCATAAACAATCGGGTCAACCTTAACCGCATCATAACCATCTTTAAGGGCTTTTTCGGTGGCGCGAGCATAGTCTGCTGGATCGTTTAGGCGATTAACTTCTTTGTCCCAGTCAAATTGCAATTGACTGGCATAACAACGGAGCTTTCCGTTAGTTTTACCGCCAAGTAACTCGTACACAGGTAGGCCTAACGCTTTGCCTTTGATGTCCCACAGTGCAGTGTCTATGGCACTCATCGCCGCATAAATAACCGGGCCGCCGCCCAGCCCCCAAAAACCTTCGCGCAACATTTTTGACCACAGCTTTTCGGTATGAAACGGGTTAAAGCCAATAAGCACAGCCTCGGCAATTTCTTTAATCATATGAGCGGCAGCGCTGTGGCCCCAATCATAGGCGAGGCCAGCTTCACCCACACCGGTAATTCCCTCGTCGGTATATACGCGTACAAACACAGGATTCCACATAGGGCGATCTGGACATTGAATATCAAAAATTTCTACTTTGGTTACTTTCATCGTTGTGGATTACCTATTCACAAAAAGTTGGGTCGAGCTTGTACGCTTTTCGCAGCATGGCTGGCCACGCTTTCTGGCCGCCTGTTTCTCCGCTGTGCACAATATTCGCTTGTTGATATATACCGTCAATTATGGGTTGTGGGATCTCAATTACATTTTCATTGGTGCGCATGAGTGCCATTTGAATCTCGCAAGCGCGCTGTAAATCATAAAAACGCATAAAGGCGTCCCCTACGGTTTCACCGATGGTGAGGCCACCGTGATTGGGTAATAGCATATGATTGGTTGTACCCAGATCTTTTTGGAGTCTATGCTTTTCTCCCTCATCAACGGCCAACCCTTCATAACTGTGATACGACAACGAGGGAAGAGAGAAGAGCGAATACTGACTCCAAGGCTTTAGCCCGCCTTTCACCGATGCAACGGCAATAGTGGCAAGGGTGTGTAAATGAATAACGCAGTGGGCATCTTGTCGAACCTCGTGGATAGCACTGTGTATTGTGAAGCCCGCTGGGTTAATTTTGTGCGGCGTATCATCCAGAATATTACCCTCGAGATCCACTTTAACCAAATTGGAAGCGGTGACTTCGTCAAAACCTAATCCAAAGGCGTTAACCAAATAATGGTCGCTGTCAGGCACCTTGGCAGAAATATGGGTATAAATTAGGTCACCCCAGCGCATATCGGCGACTAGTCGGTAACAGGCGGCAAGGTCTACGCGAACTTTCCATTCTTGTTCGGACACTTTACCTTTTAAATTTAAAGACGGGAGTGAAAACACTATCGTTCTCCTGAATTATGTTGTCGACACGGTAACAAAGCCTCAACTAACTCACAACTATTAGGCTGCTATTGTGCGGTGGGGCTGTGAGCGACGTAGGCATCTCTTAGCGGTATTAAATCATCGGGGTAGCGTAGGTGGTCGTGATCTATCTCAAAGGGCCTAACTTTTTCGAGCTGAATTACTTCAATAGCAGACCATTCTGGCGCGGAAAATTCTGTTGGAAGCTGATCTAAATCTGCGCTTTCATCACAGGCAAATAGGGCAAGTCCGTTCTTGGTAACTGCAACTTTGTCTCTTACCAGCACGTTTAATCCGGTCTCTTCCCACGTTTCTCTGTGCGCCGTGCATGCCAAGGATTCACCCTCTTGAGCTCCGCCGCCGGGAAAATCTAATCTTCCAGACAACCTATGACGTATCATGAGTACAGAATACTCAGTTTTTATTACGCAAGCAGCTTGTTGTTCTGTATGTGTTTTTTCATCTGTTGTACGGCACGCTGGCGCAGACGGTGTGTTGTTAGAGCAGCCTAAAAGCGTTAAAACAACCAAAATAGCTGATGAGCGAAAAGCGGTTTTCATTTGATTCGGTAAAATACATACTTTGAAATAACTTACTACACTAAAGTTTTCTGTGTATTACAAGCACATGGAAGCCTCTAGCACCACTTGGGGTACTTTATCACGAGGAACCCCATAACCAACAGGAAAGTCTTATGTCGTCACGATTTTCGCTATCGCCTTTATTGATTGGCGTTGTACTTCTAGCCGCTGTAGTGGTGTATTTGAATTTGCCAAGTGAAAATGAGCAACAAGGTCCAGGCAATAGACAAACTCCAGTTAAGACCAGCATTGTATCTATGCAGTCGTTCCCAATTACTATAGAAGCGCTGGGAACCGCAGTGGCCAACGAGTCTGTCACTATTACCGCACAGGTAACGGATACTGTGCAATCGGTAAACTTTGACGATGGTGACAAAGTGGTTGCAGGTCAAGTATTGGTTGAATTGAACAATAAAGAAGAGCTAGCCCGTATTGCTGAGCTAGAGGCGAACATTGAAGAAGCCAAACGTCAGTTTAGTCGTGTTGCTGACTTGCGTCAGTCGAGTGCAGCGTCTGAACAACTTCTCGACGAACAGCAAGCCAGAGTAAAAGCCCTTGAAGCTCAGTTGGATGTGGCTAAAGCACAGTTAGATGACCTCAACGTAAAAGCGCCATTTGCTGGCTATTTGGGTGTACGTCAAATTAGTAAAGGTGCCCTTGTTCGTCCTGCGGATGCAATCACTACGTTGGATGACATCAGTGTAGTTAAAGTGGATTTTAGTGTATCGGAAAGCCAACTAGCGAGCCTATCAAATGGACAACGGGTGTCCGCCTCTTCTGTTGCGTATCCCGGCGTGGTTTTTGAAGGCACCATTTCGAATATCGACACTCGACTAGACCCAGTAAGCCGTTCAATCTCTGTTCGTGCCGTCATAGATAATAGCGAAGCAAAACTTCGCCCAGGTATGTTGCTGACTGTTGTGGTAGAGAAACGCGTACTTAACACTCTTGTTGTCGCAGAGAGAGCCTTAGTACCTGTTCAAGATAAGCAATACGTTTATGTGGTGGAGAACGACACGGTTTCACAGCGAGAGGTATTATTAGGCGAGCGCAGACCCGGCTTTGTACAAGTGATTTCAGGGCTTACAGAAGGCGAAGAAGTAGTGGTAGACGGTACACTGCGCGTGCAAGACCAATCAAAGGTTCGTGTGCTAAGCCGCGCTCAAGATAATACCCAAGCGCAAAGCGGGGAATAACTATGTTGCTGTCTGATATATCAGTTAAACGCCCGGTCTTTGCCACGGTAATTAATTCTTTATTGATTATCTTTGGTGTGGTGGCAGTGTCTATGCTGTCACTGCGAGAATACCCAGATATCGATCCTCCCATAGTGTCGGTGAATACAACC
>JALUXV010000306.1 GCA_027013165.1 Alteromonadaceae bacterium | reverse complement strand
GAAGCCCAACAGCGATTCACTGTCGGGCTTTTATATAGTTGCTGCGCTTTTTAGGTTGGTTTAGTGATAACCCAACTGGTTCCTTAGTTCAGCCATGAAAGTCTCAATTCGCTCAGCGTTTGTACCCAAGTCACTTTTACCTACTCGCGATTTACTGCGAACATCTACAAGGGTGTCATCGCTTTTGGCGGTTAATCGAATGACTACGTCGTCCTTAAAGCCAAACCAAGCGGTAGTATCGGTTGCTTCTACCGTGTTAGGGATTGCGCCTTCACTTACTCGTTCCCACCCAAGCGCTACAACGGCTTTTTCTGCAGCCATGTAAACTTCGTTTATAGGTTGAGGAAGTCGCTGAGTTTTAATTTCAGGATAAGCCTCAAGCTGCTGTTTGGTTACCTCACCACCTTCATAGGCAATGGAGTTTGGTGCGCCTTCTCGAAGTGGTGCAATGGCAACAAACTCAGGTGGGTTTGTTACGTCAGTGGTAATGTCGTGAATGGGGGGGAACGGCGCTCGCTTTACTCATCATGCTAACGGGCATGCCAACTGCTACTAACGATAAAATCGCGTATACAAGTGTACTACCCCAGTTTACGCTTTTGCGATTAATCAATACTTGCAGAATAATTAGTATTAACGCTGCGCCGCCTACATATACGCCAAAACGAAGTGAGGTAAATGCAGTACCTAAACTAACACCGGCGTACTGATATAGCGGTCCAGGTAAAACCACCATTAAAAAACCAACAATACTGGTAAGGGCAATGAGTGCTTTCAAGGGAACTCCAAGGTTGTTATTTTAGTTTGACCGCTTGGTTTATCTTCTTCTACCGACGTTAATTAATAGGTACTAGGTTTGAATACACAACCGGACGCCAGAAATATACACGCATTGCAAGCTGAACTTCTTGTTGATGTTTTATCGACGCAAAAAGCGCTGTTTATTAACGGTATTTCTGAGTATGCGCTTATTGAGCTATTAAAAAAAGCGCCTTATAAGCTGTTCGATGAAGATGCGCTGCGCGACCCGCTAATGCTTTTTAAAACGCATTTTATTCTGTTTCATGCACTGTATCAGTTAAAGCAGTATTGGATAGAGCAAAATGAAGGTGTGTTAGAGATTCATGCACTAGGCATAAAACTCAATAATTTTGATGAGAGTGTCCCAGCTCATAGTAATGATGAACAAGCGGTGACGGCGTTACAAAACCATGATGCGCTTGCTGAGTATTATCTAGATTGGGGTAATTTTGAAGAAACTGACCGTAAAACCGTAGACACATTGCTAAATGCATTTTGGCAAAGGATGTCGGGTGGCTGTAATAGCAGGCATGACCAAGAAGATATCAGCACTTCTCACACTGTACTTGGGCTGTCCGAAGGCGAGCCCGTCACACTTGTGCAGCTAAAACATGTTTACAAACGCAGACTGCAATCCGCTCACCCAGATAAAGGTGGAACGCAACAAGAAGCACAGTCAGTTATCCACGCTTATCAAGTTCTTAGCCGTTACTATTCGTCTAAATAGAATATGTGTTGCCTATTAGCTTCGTATTATTCGCATAATGTACATAGGCATCGGTAACTGACCGACAACATCGGTAACTTCGCCTTCATTGGCTTTTATTATTATCGTTAAATGCGCACAATATGACCTATAAGCGCGTAGATTCGTATTAATGATCGCTTAGCTATGCCATGTCTTTTCCGATTATCCTCTTCTTGCCCGAACGTAGGGATTGGGGTAACTCGGCGCATTGGAAGCACAACTAACGTTTAATTTAACGATACAGAACCATGGCTGTGCTCTGTATGAAAGTTATTGGGAAATAGAAATTTTATGAGCCGCATTTTTTATGTTACAGCAGCATTAATAACCCTTTTGGGTGTTATTGGGTGTTCGAACGAAGGCGAGCAAGCACAGCAAGGTGCTCAGCAAGGCATGCCTGCTCCATCAGTATCGGTAGTTACGCTGAAACAACAACCTGTAGTGCATGAAATGGTGTTGCCAGGCCGCGTCAG
>JALUXV010000305.1 GCA_027013165.1 Alteromonadaceae bacterium | reverse complement strand
AGTATCAGAAATTAGCCCCTCGTTGATGCCCACCATGCCGTATTCAAGCGCTTCTGAGACTCGCCATACGCGGCCAATATCTCGGGCATAAAAGTAAGCGGCTAAGCCATACTCGGTATCGTTTGCCATGGCAATCGCGTCGGCTTCGTGAGAAAACTTCACCACAGGTGATACGGGGCCAAAGATTTCCTCACGAAAAACCCGCATCTCTGGCGTGACATGAGTCAATAGGGTGGGAGGGTAAATATTGTTTTCAGTGGCCGGGGTGCCGCCGAGTAGCAGCGTAGCCCCTTTATCTAGCGCGTCTTTCACCATGTTATGCACATTTTGGCTGGCTTGCGGATGGATCATAGGACCAATATCTGTGTTTTCATCGAGGCCATTACCCAGCGTCAGACGCGCCACTTTGTCTTGGTAAATAGACACAAATTCATCGTGCACGGCTTCGTGTACTAAAATACGATTTGTGCACACACAGGTTTGCCCAGCGTTACGGTATTTAGATTGAATCAGTCCAGTGGCTGCGGCGTCTAGATCGGCATCTTCAAAGACAATAAAAGGCGCATTGCCACCCAGTTCCATCGACACGCGTTTTACCGAGTCAGCGCACTGTTTGGTGAGCAGTTTGCCAACCCGGGTGGACCCGGTGAATGAGAATTTAGCCACATCAGGGTGCTGAGTCAGTACTTCACCAATGGCCGCGGCGTTTGAGCTAGGTAATACGTTAAAAACCCCTTTAGGTATGCCTGCTTGTTCTGCCAGTATGGCTAACGCAAGGGCTGAAAGGGGTGTTTCCGCTGCTGGGCGAACCACAAATGTGCAACCTGCCGCCAATGCCGCAGCGGCTTTTCGAGCAATCATGGCATTAGGGAAATTCCATGGCGTAATTGCGGTGACCACACCCACAGGCTGCTTTATCACTAGAATACGCTTAGTTTGGCTCGGCGCGGGAATGGTATCTCCATATAAGCGTCGAGCTTCTTCTGCGAACCACTCAATAAACGACGCGCCGTAGGCAATTTCGCCCACCGCTTCTTTTAGCGGTTTACCCTGTTCCAAGGTTAATATTTTGCCAAGTTCAGCCTGATTCTCAATAATCAGTGCATACCATTGTTTCAGTAACTTGCTGCGTTCTATTGCAGGGGTGGCTGCCCAAGCAGGGAAGGCTGCTTTGGCACAAGCAACGGCCGAGGCAGCGTCGTGTTCATCACAATCGCTAACCTCGGCTATTACTTCACTAGAGAACGGGTTACTTACCGCAAAGGAATGAGGTTTTGTTACCCACTCACCGTTCAGGTAAGCCTGGGTCGTGAGTAACGATAAATCTGAAAGTGAAGCCATTTGCCTTCCTATTTTTCTGTGCTTGCTGCTGACATTTTGGATAACCACATTTGATGGAATGTCATATTCACTTGGTCCCAGGCGTCGTTAAGGTGACCTTGGTTAGCAATGGCGTTGCTCCGTGTAACTTGAAGTTTATCGAGCAGTTCAATGTCTTGTTGATTGACTTCGTTTAGCACGTCGTGAAGCCGAGCTCGCTCTTCCACAAACGCTTCGCTGGCTGCGTTTTCATTCACCACATAAATACTTAAAGATTCATCTGTAGTCGTTTCGCCCATGGGTTTAATGACGATGGTTTGTACCCAACATGGGTCCACGAAAAATAACGTGTTAGGAAAAATGCCAAACCATTGCTGAGTGCCTTTAAGCTCGGGCTTAAGCCCTTCCCAGTGAGGTAGCTGTTTACTGGTTTTAGCGGGTTTTGCACTGGCGCCATTCATGAGGCGTAAACCCACAATGTTGTCAGACAAAAATAAGTCATCTTGCTCTAGTACCGACTCCACCGTACAGGCTTGTGAATGAACAAAGGGAACATGGTAGCCATCGAGGAAATTATCCACGGCCAACTTCCAGTTAACGTCACCGGAGTAATCCGTAGTACTAATTTTTTGAATGTGTTCCTTCGGGTAGTCAGCAAGCTGCTCATCAAGGGGCTTGATGAATGCTTCAAAAGGCTCGGCGTC
>JALUXV010000304.1 GCA_027013165.1 Alteromonadaceae bacterium | reverse complement strand
CACCTGTCGGACAGTTGCTGATCCAAATGCACTTGTCCGCAAACTCTGGAACGATGGAGGAGACCAGCGCATTGTCGTCCAGCTTTCCTTCAGCCACGAGTATATCGGTAAGCAGGCCCGTCATCGACTTGGTCATAGACATAGCTCCGTGATTGCCGGCCTCGTCGAGGTATTGACGGGTGCAGACTCGCAGTAAACGATACTGCGCCCAATACGTTTTTACAAAACGACGGCGCGAGACACATCAGCCAATCCTGGAATCAACTCGTATGAACTAGACTCGGGATATGGAATGGGTCCCTCAGTTCATTCACAAAACAGCGAGAACAAAAAATGAAATTCCAGAAAACTTCGCGCAATTGGCTTGCCCTGGCTCTCTCTCTGGGTCTTTCTGCCACCGCTTTTACGGCGCACGCCCACGAAGGCCCGGCTCCGTCTTCATCGGGCCCTGACACTAGCCAACCGAATGGAGGCACCGCGCAGGGAATGCAGCACCACTACTCTCATAAAAATGGTTATCAAGGACACCATGGCAACAGCGCTCACTCGCGCCATCATGGCATGCACAATCAAGGTGGGATGCATCATGGTATGAACGGCTATCAGGGCACGCCTCGTGGCCCTTCGATGGAGCTTGATCTTGACGATGGCCAACTTGAAGAGATTGCTGGGATTGAAAAGGAGCTGCGATCAGATCTTCAGGAACTGAAGGTCCAAAGGTACGAGGAATCGCTCAAGTTACAGGAGCTTTACGCCGAAGATGAGCTCGATGCGGGCGATATCAATGATCAACAGCAAAAGGTTTTCGACGTCATCAAGGAAATAACGGAATTACAGGTTGAAGCCCAACAGGACATTCGCGACCTGTTGACCTCCGAGCAGAGAACTCAGCTTCAGCGTTCAGGTGGCTGGCTCATGTTGAATTGATCTCACTTTTTCAAGCAGAACACTCAGATAATCAACCCGGGGCAGCGTCGCGGGTTGAGAAGTTTCTAACGTCGTCTACGGGTATTTGCATACGTGCAGTAATGGTTTCTGCATACGTCCGTGAAAGCCTCTTTCAAGTACACTAATCATTAGCTTGAACACAATGCATCGACAAACGATGTTTGCCCGCTGCAACTGATCGATGGGAGAAGCCTCTGCAAAACGGAAGCAGGATCCATCGAAAAACCATTGGAGGTTTTCAAACTTATGAACGTCATCCCTGTGATCACCCTATTTGGCGGCTTGGCTGCATTTTTCGCTCTGGCCGTAACACTGAGATACGCCGCCTGCAAAACTCAGGTGGTTGATAGGCAGAACGACAACCAACTCGCTGGCTCATAAAAGCTAGCCACCCGGATTACTGGCAAGCTCTTTAAGCGCTCTCATCGCCTCATCAATGCGATCGCTAGGCACAAACATGTGATCGTGATAGAACCCTGCTATCACGTTAGTGGTAATGCCCCGTTCAGCCAATAGGCTTGTGACGACAGATGTGAGCCCGAGAGCTTCAAGGCTGGAGTGGCCCTCCAGAGTGATGCGACGGAATACTCTGTAGTAGTCCAGGCCTTCGGTCTTGGCCTCATCTAGAGGAATGACCAGGGTAAGGCCTTCCAGTTCGGCAATGCTGACAATGGGCTTGAGGTGTTCCAGTTCACCGTACTTTGCCTTTGGCACCGTGCAGTAGACATAAGTTGTCGAATCCAGTGTTGGCGAGAGCTGCTTGATCAATTCCTGAAGAAATTCGCTTCGCATCATGTTTACTATCCTTTATCGAAAGGTCATGGTCATGGTCATAACAAAAACTTAGCACTTTCTGCAGGCTACCAAAGCAGAATACTCGTTTTTCCTCCCCATTAACTTTTTCAGGGCACCGTTAAGCTTGGCGGCATGCTGATTCAGGGCAATATCGTCAAATACGTTTGGAAAGCCGGCGCTCCGATGATTCAGACGCTCACTGGAGCGCTTTTTCCACGGCCTCCAGAAAGCCAATCATATCCACCACCTGTTCCGAATCCGGATCAACGGTTTTGCCCTTCAGATC
>JALUXV010000303.1 GCA_027013165.1 Alteromonadaceae bacterium | reverse complement strand
CCCATCGCCACCCATACCGTTCATGTGCGGGTATTCAACCGCAATAGAGGCAGCTGCCGCCACCATAGCTTCAATCGCAGTACCGCCTTTTTCTAGTATGTTTAAACCAACTTGCGATGCAGCAAAGTGAGGGGCAGTGAACGCGATGTTTGGTTTTTCACTCATATTTATTTCCTTCTAAAAATCAGCAACCACGCCGTCAGCTTTAGCCTTAGCTAGTCAAGAGCCAGGCAAATTGACGCGAGTTAAGGTCTTACTTCCGCTTTCTACTTTCAACTTGAATGCGATAGTACGCTTTATGCCCTATTTAAGTGCGATTTAACTGTGACTCAAATAAGGCCAGCACACTGTGCACGTTTAGCGAGTGGTTAGCTTTTTTGCCAACGCGAGAAGTGCAAGATCGTTGCCTTTTTTGCCCACAAGCGATAATCCGCACGGGGCGTTGTGTAGGGTAAACAACGGCAAATGAAGCTGGGGTAAACCCGCAAGCCCTGCTATGGCAGTAAGTGCAAGCAGAGCGTTTCTATCATTTGCCAGAGTCGTTTCATCAGCATCGCAACGAGGTGCAACACCGGGTGTTGTGGGAATAACCAAAACATCTATTTTTTCAAATAGCGCATTTAAATGATTTATTACCACGGTTTGTTGCGCTTTTGCGTGTTGTATATCTTGGGTTGTTATGGTTTTACACCAATCCAAGCGCAACATAATGTCGTCAGCGATATCGGGTTGAGTATCTTCAATCCATTCGCCATGTTGCTGCCAAATTTCACCGCCTTGTAAGGTGCGAAATGTAGCGGCGGTTTCTAACGTATTTAAATTTAGCTGTGCTTCTGACAACTCAATGCAGTCGCTGTGTTCAGCAAGCGCCGCAAGCCAGGTTTTGCATAGCGATTTGTGAGATGTTTGTTCGAACAAATGTGCTGCTATACCAAATTTTGGTGCTTCTGATATTGTGCTTTGCGTAGCGCTATTCAGACAAACGTTTGCAACCTTAGTTAGCGTGTCTAGGTCGCGGGTCATCCAACCTACGGTATCGAACGAAGGCGCAAGCGCTACCATATTGTCACACGTGACTGCCCCATGGGTTGTGCGAAGTCCCCATAACCCTTGGTAGCTAGACGGTACCCGAATAGAGCCGCCCGTATCTGTGCCAAGACCAATGTCGGCAAGGTGGGCGCTAACCGCCACTGCAGAGCCCGACGAAGAACCACCCGGAATATGGGCCGGTGCCGCTGGGTTTACTAGAGCTCGGTAATGCTTATTTTGCCCATGTAAGCTATAGGCCAGTTCATCGGTAATAGTTTTACCTTTAAACACGGCACCTGCTTTAAGTATATTCGCCACACAGCTATTGGTATTTTCGGCTATAGAGTGGGTTGCCAACCAGTCTGGGTTGCCCGCAGCAGTCGGTAAACCTTGAATATGAAACAAATCCTTCACCGCAAGCCCTAATCCGCTAAGCGGCTTTGCGGCATAACGCGCATCCGTTGAACCCTCGATTTCCTCTTGGTTTGCCGTGTTTTTTGACGAAGACGCCTTGCCTTCACCGTTATAAATGGCATCAATGGTTACTTCAATATTTTCAATTGCCTGTGTGAACCTTGCATCACAGGGCTTTAGTACAAAAGGAGAGCTCACAGCGCGTTACTTATTGGTTATTGATTCTTTATTCGTCTTTACTTTATGAAACATCTGTTTCATTAGAAAGTCAAGAGAAACGATTGTTACTTTGTAATGATAAAAATAACCGTGCAATTACATCAAGCAATATTTAAAGGCGCAACTTGCCAAGTTTGCTAGATGGCGAACCAAAGAGTGTAAGCTTAAACGGAAAGGGCGGCAGCCGTTGGCGTCAAGGCTGAATGATAAAACCAGGTTCAATAGTGAAGACAAAGCAGTGTTAGAAACCTTGAGGTGTCTTCTTTAGGAAAGCAACTTCGTCAGAGGTAGACTCGCGTCCAAGGATTGTATTTCGGTGTGGATAACGTCCAAACCTTTCAATAACCTGTTGATGGCGTTTTTCAAA
>JALUXV010000302.1 GCA_027013165.1 Alteromonadaceae bacterium | reverse complement strand
TGTACTAGAAGCCGAAGAAATTGATTTGCGTTACTACAGCGTAATCTACGACCTTATTGACGAAGTTAAAGCGGCAATGAGCGGTATGCTTGCTCCTGAGTTCAAACAAGAAATCATTGGTCTTGCGGAAGTTCGTGACGTATTTAAGTCGCCTAAGCTTGGTGCAATTGCGGGCTGTATGGTTACCGAAGGTGTGGTTAAGCGTAGCAACCCAATCCGTGTACTACGTGACAACGTGGTAATTTACGAAGGTGAGCTAGAATCACTTCGTCGCTTTAAAGACGACGTACAAGACGTTCGTAACGGTATGGAATGTGGTATCGGCGTTAAGAACTACAACGACGTTAAAGTTGGAGACCAAATCGAGGTCTTCGAAATTGTAGAAGTGAAACGCGAAATTTAATCGCCAACCTTCTGCTAGATAATTTAAAACGGGGGCAAAGCCCCCGTTTTTGGCTTTTTGTCCACCGTCTACCATCATTGTAGATGGTAGTGAGCTCCATCTGATGCAAAGTCGCCATGAATACATCCATGTAGGCTCGTTGCTCTCAGATTCTACTCACTCCCATCCTGAGCTGATGGGCTAAACTTGAGTGCGAATCACTTTAATTACGGTGGAAGCATCATAGTGTTACACGCCGCTTTGAGGTGAGAGGGTGAAGGTGAATTGAAAGTAAAGCATTGCTGGCATGGATGCCTGCACTGAGCTTACAGGGAGGTATTTACAGCGCCTTTACGTCAATTCACCTTCATCATTTCCCTACAAAACGTTAACGCATGTAATGCTTCGATGGAAAATTAGGAGAGAGTTATGGCTCGTGAGTTTTCACGTACCGACAGGGTAGCGCAGCAAATTCATAAAGAAGTTGCGAGTATCCTGCAAAATGAATACAAGCACCGTGTGGGTGATTTACCGTTGATTACCGTGTCTGATGTGGACGTGTCTCGTGATTTAGCCCATGCAAAAATCTTCGTGACTATCTATAACAGTACTGAAGAAGAAAGTAAGGTGCTAATTAAGCAGCTCGCGGAGTTTAAGGGCTTTATTCGCAATATTTTGTCAAAGCGCTTAAGAATGCGTTCTGTTCCTCATCTTCATTTCTTTGAAGATAAATCTATTGTTGAAGGTATGCGAATTTCTAATCTTGTGTCTCAAACTTTGGCAGAAGATGAGCAAAAGCGCGGTACTAGCACTGATTCTGAAGAGCAGGAGTAAATGGCAAGACGTCGTAAAGGCCGTGATATTAACGGCATAGTATTGCTAGATAAGCCCCTTGGTGGGTCGTCCAACCAACTACTTCAAAAAGTGCGTTGGTTATACAAAGCTGCAAAAGCAGGTCATACAGGCGCGCTAGACCCCTTGGCTAGTGGTATGTTGCCATTATGCCTTGGCGAGGCCACAAAGTTCTCTCAGTTTTTATTGGACGCAGAGAAAACCTATGAAGTTACGGCAAAGCTTGGGCAGCGTACAACTACCTCTGACGCCGATGGTGAAATCGTTGAAGAGAAACCGGTAACGGTAGATGAAGATTCGGTTAAAAAAGCATGTCTCGCGTTTTTAGGGAAGAGCAAGCAAATTCCATCCATGTTTTCTGCACTGAAACATCAAGGTAAGCCTCTTTATCACTACGCTAGACAAGGCATAACGATTGAGCGAGAGCCCCGTGATATCGAAATCTTTGAGCTTGAGGTAACTCGTATCGAACTGCCTTATGTTGATATGCGAGTGAAATGTAGCAAAGGTACTTACATTCGTTCATTGGTAGATGACATTGGGCAGAATCTTGAGTGCGGCGCTTATGTTACTCGCTTGCATCGTACTGAAGTGGCTGATTACCCCACGGATAAAATGGTATCTCTTGACCGGTTAATCGAGCTACAAGAGAACTTACCAGAGGGTGAGTTTGATACATTGGATGCTTTACTTATCCCCATGGATACCGCTGTCAGTCGTTTGCCCTTTATTACCATTAACGATAAAGAGCGAGCGCGATTTGATAACGGGCAGAGTGTTTCAGGTACCAATGGTGTTGGGCTGAAACAAGGCCAAGCGTATAGGGTGTATCACGGAACTGATGTCCATGGAGAATTTCTGGGTGTAGGTGAGGGAGTTCTCGATCCAAAAGACCAAGGCGTTCCTAAAGGCCAACTTTTTGTAAACCCGAAGCGTCGAGTGGTATACAGTCAATAAATCTGTGAGTGCAAGACTTCTATGTACTTGCACCATTTTTTTTAATGTCTCGATGACGTATAGTTGACGAATTCTTGCTTTAGCTGTCGTCTTATCACCTATGATTCAATGGTTATCCCTTCCATTTAACAAACTTACGACCAATCAACTATTTGACTTACTTAAACTTCGCGTTGATGTTTTTGTGGTGGAGCAAAACTGTGCTTACCCCGAACTCGATGAGAAAGACCGCCACCCTGATACACAACATTTAATGGGGTTCGTTGATGACAAACTGGTAGCATGCGCCAGACTGCTTCCTGCTGGCTTGAGCTATGATTCGGTGAGTATTGGCCGTATAGCTACCAGTGAAAACTACCGTGGTAATGGAGCAGGCAAGATACTAGTTGAAGAAGCGATAAAACACTGCGAGCAGATTTGGCCTCAATGCACCATTGAAATTAGTGCGCAGGAATATCTCATTCGGTTTTATCAAAAATTTGGTTTTGAACCTACCTCTGAGGTTTATCTAGAGGATGGCATTCCACATCTTGATATGAAACGCAGGTCCACGTAATTTTGAGCAATACACAGCTCATCTTTTGCTTTGGTGGGCACTTCAAAAATTGATGTTTACACGAGTTCTAATTTCTCTCATCTTTGCTCGAATTCATCACCACATGGGTTGAAATTGTTGATACTTGAGGAAGGTCTCCAAGTACGTAAGTGTGAAAGGTTTTGTAACTGACGAGATCGGTAGTTTCAACTCTTAATAAATACTCATATGCCCCCGTTACATTGTGGCACTCTAGCACTTCTTGAGCTTGTGACATTGCTTTTTCAAAAGCCAGTTGAGCATCTTTGGTGTGTGTTTTTAATCCCACTGTGACATAAGCAACAAAATTAATGCCCAGCTTGGCGCGATCTATAACGGCTCTGTAATGTTTGATCACGCCTATACTTTCCAGCTCTTGTACTCTTCGAAGACATGCAGAGGGAGATAGTCCAACCAATTCCGCGAGCTGATTGTTAGGTATTCTGCCGTCCTTCTTTATGTGGCGCAATATTTGTTCGTTATATCGATCTATTTTCATAGTAAGTTGCAAGTAAGTATTTATTTTAACAATAAACGCAAGTTAATTCGAAAGGAAGCGCGATACAATTATTTTGTTCGTTAATTTACAGGAGGCGTTTTGTGGAGCTTATTTTCAGTTTGGCAGTGTTTGCGTTTGTTTCATCCATAACGCCTGGGCCTAATAACTTAATGTTGATGGCATCGGGGGCGAATTATGGCGTTAGACTCACACTACCTCATATGTTTGGTGTTGCGATAGGGTTTACCCTTATGGTGCTACTTGTGGGTATTGGTGTTATTCAGATATTTGATAGCTTTCCTGTCGCCTATGAGATCCTCAAGTGGGTAAGCGCTCTGTATTTGTTTTATCTAGCCTACAAGATTGCTACTACAAAATTTAGAAAGTTAGGCGGACGGGCAGGGAGTAAACCAATGACTTTCCTGCAAGCGGTGATGTTTCAATGGGTAAATCCCAAAGCGTGGACCATGGCACTTACCTCGATTACTCTTTATGCGCCAGATCGTAATTTTCTGTCGATTCTTACGGTGGCTATTGTTTTTGGCATGATTAATTTGCCTTCGATTAGCGCATGGACTGTGCTGGGGCAAAAACTCAGTGTTGTGTTAAGTACTGAAGTTAAAATGAGACGTTTCAATTACGTGATGGCGGGGTTATTAATAGCATCTGTAGTTCCGGCATTGATATAGTTGTATTAGCGCTTGCTTAAAGCCGTCGCGTCATTATAATACGCGCTTCATTCTGTCTGGCTGAATTAGTGATCGGCCGGACCAAACTTAGGAGAATGTTATGTCACTAACTAAAGCAGAAACTGCAAACATCATCGCTGAATACGCAGTTAAAGAGGGTGATACTGGTTCACCAGAAGTGCAAGTAGCTTTGCTAACGCACAACATCAACAAGCTTCAAGGTCACTTTGCTGACCATAAGAAAGATCACCACTCACGTCGTGGTCTACTTCGCATGGTTAGCCAGCGTCGTAAGCTTCTTGATTACTTGAAAGGCAAAAACGCTGAGCGTTACTTCGACCTAATCAAGCGTCTTGGCCTACGTCGATAAGACAAAGCCAAGCATAAAAAAAGCGCCAATCGGCGCTTTTTTTATGGGTGTAAAATTTATAATAAGCTAGTGATTACTTTTTCCTTCATCGGCTGCCATTTCATAGTAGTCAAACTTAGAACTGGTAACGAAAGCTTCTAGTTTTTCAATTTCTTCTTTCACTTTTGCTTGGTTTTCAGCGCTTTCACCTTTCTTTAAGGCCTCAATGTCGGCTTGGGCTTTTTTCAGGTTCTTTTGTGTTTGCACCAACTCAGGGTCTATCTTTTCCCAATCTACGCTAGAAAGGATGGTAATTAAGCTGTCGGTACGCTCTGACAGGCGCTCTAGCTCTTCGCGGGTGTCATTCAAGCCAGTGAGCTCCTGAAGCTTACGTTGCTCCCAATCATGCCCACTTCCATACACAGTAACAGTGTGAATAATAAGTCCTATTCCCCAGCCAAATAAGGGGTATATAAACCAAATTGCCGACGGACTAGTTACCATATTGATCATAAACAAAAACAGGTTTACGCCAACAAAAGCTGCTAAATGTGCGTAGTAGCCTTTTAGTTCTTCTATGTGTTTACGGGCTTGTTCTTCGTTCATCCTTATTATCCTTGCTAGGTAGTAACGATAATAAAACAAGCAATCACCTTGCCAATGATTATAGTTTAATAAAAACAATGGGTTAGCTTGGTCTAGGTAAATTGGTATGTATTTTATTCACTACATAGTGGTTTGATTCGGCATATTGTAGCGAATACTGCTACTGTTACTCTTGTGGGTTAAGCTTTATCCACACGGTAATTTCCGTGCCCTGGTTTGAAGATGATACTAAATCTATTTCACCATTGAGTTTTTGAGTAACAAGGTTGTATAAAATAGGCAATCCTAACCCAGTACCGCCTTGTTCTCTTGCGGTAGTGTAAAAAGGTTCAAAAACCTTTTTGTGAAACTCAACCGGAATACCTACACCGTTATCTGCAACGCGAATAAACACGCCTTTCTCTGTTTTATCACAGGTTACAATAATCGTATTAGTAGTCGATGGGTCGGAGCCAATAAAAGCGTGACGTTGTGCGTTTGAAAGTAAGTTTGTTAGCAGCTGTGCTATGGTTCCCGGGCAAGTGGTGATGGATATATTGGGGGTTAGTTCTAGGTGTAATTTGACTTGTTCTTTTCGCAACATGGGCTTAAGTGGATTTATCACCTGCTCAATATACTCATTGAGAATGATTTCTTCTTCTTCCAACGACACTTGATCTGCCGCCGTTCGCTTGAAATCTTGAACGAGTGTTCCCGCTCTCATTAAGCTTTGCTCTGCTAAATGTAAACCTTCGGAACAGGAGTCAACAAACTCGCGAAATTGATTTTCAGAGAGGGTTTCGCTTTCAAATGCGCGAAAGGTTTTTTTAAGTTCTTCAGTGCAATGACTTACCGAGGTTAGGGCAATCCCTAAAGGGGTATTAACCTCGTGGGCAACCCCCGCCACTAAATTACCCAGCGCCGCCATTTTTTCCGACTCAATAAGTTTTTCCTGAGCCGCTTGCAGTGCTTGAGTTCGTTCTTCAACCTTACGTTCTAAACTTTGGTTCATTTCCAGAAGTTGAGCTTGATAGTCCGCTCTCTCCTTTGCACTCACCGCTCTTCCGTATAAATCTGCAAGAGAAGAGGAAAATACAATTTCGTCGTCGTGCCATTGGCGCTGTGCACTTTGGTTTTCACAGCAAATAATGCCTATCATCTTTCCTCTGTGCCTGATAGGCACATCTAGCATAGATGTAATACCTAGAGGTGTTAGGTACACTTCTGCAAACTCTATGGTTGCAGAATCTGTCATGGCATCATGAGCTGGAATACTGCGCTCTTTATCAAGTGCCGCAAAGTATTGAGGAAAATCATCTCTTCTGAGTATCAAGCTTTCACTATCTAGATCATTGCCTTTATCAATGAGGAGTTGGCATTCGATAGTGTCCCCATGCTCTCCTAGTAACCAAATACCAGCGCGTGTAATATTCAACCCTTCGCACACTGAGTTAATAATTAGTCTTGAGGCTCTATCAAGCTCTCCACCATCAATATCTGGGCTCTGGCTCACTTTAAGCAGTATGCTTTCTAGTTCAACATTCATTCGTCTTCATCCGGTTGTAATGCGCGAATCTTTAAAAACGTATCGAAATATTTAACGGCAACGTCAGTAACTTTTGGATCGAATTGAACTCCAGCGTTTTCCTTAAGGTAGTCAATGACTTTATCCGATGACCAAGCGGGTTTGTAACAGCGTTTTGAGAGTAGGGCGTCTATTACATCTACTATTGCCATGATGCGACCTTCTATAGGAATTTCTTCTCCGGCTAAGCCCTCAGGGTAACCCTTACCATCCCAACGTTCATGGTGAGTTTTAGCAATAATAGCCCCCATTTTCGCTACGATACGGTCAGAATCAGCCAACAGCTCATATCCTCTTTGAGCATGGGTTTTCATGATCTCCCATTCTTCGTCATTGAGTTTGCCAGGTTTGTGTAAAATGCTCTCTGGAATGCTAATTTTCCCGACATCGTGAAGCGCTGACGAGTACCGAATAGTGTCAATAAAATCATCACTCATACCTAGTTTTTTCGAAAGAAACTCGGTCATTAAGATAACCCGCTTAACGTGACCACCTGTTTCCTTACTGCGAAGCTCTATGGCATCACTCAATACCATGATGAGCTCTTTTTGGGTTTGTTGAATGTCTTCTTTCTGTGTCAGGTTTTGAAATACTAGGGCTACGTTTGATGCAAACATCTCTAATACGGTTTTTTGTACATCATTAAGAGGGTGCGTAAGCTTGACGTACAAAATGTTGCACGACGCCGTACCAGATGGGTAGTACCCAATAAACAAATCGTCAGATTGGTAGTTTGCTTTGTTTTTAAATACTTGGTTAATTTCTTTCTCTATTTCTTTGGGAATATTGCACGAAATTCCGGGCTCACTGAGTTGAGCAAGATCGCCACTGGCAGCGAGTACGGTGAGTTTTGAGTCTCCGTAAAGGTCTGTTTGTTGTGTGGTTAAGTACAAAATAGAATGGTCGAGATTAAGCAGTGTAAGTGTTTGTTTTAGCACTGCTGTGCCAAATTGAACCAGAGTTTGGCTTTGCAAAACCGATGAAGATGATTGCAATACATCTTCCATTCCTCGCTTACCTAGCTCTATGGTTCGTATATCTCTGTAGGAACGAATGGCAGTATAAACACAGGATTTTAGCTTCGCTGAGGACAATTCAGTTTTTGCTTTGTAATCGTTAATATCGTAACGACGTATTACTTCTTCTTCAGGCGCTTGACCTGGCTGTCCTGTACGCAACACTAAGCGAGCCGTCTGGTTTTTGATTTCTTTTCTGATGTATTCTATTAGTTCAAGACCTGCGTGGTCAGTCTCCATAACCACATCTACGAATGCCAAGGCAATATCCGGTGTTTCTTGAAACAATTTTCGTCCTTCCTCAGCGCTATATGCGGAATAAAAGGAAAGTCCTCGATTTTCAAAACTAAAGTTTCTTAGTGTGAGCTTGGTAACTTCGTGTACAGCGATTTCATCGTCAATAATGGCGATTTTCCATGGGGAGAGTTGGGACTGACTGGGGGCCTGATTCGACTTTTTAAATAATGCCATAAACTCAAACTGATCTTCTGCCTATGTGTTAAAGATAGTTTGAAAAAAGAGTAGCGCAAGATAGAGCGGTGAAAACCGCCTAGAATTATCCTTACGTATAACAAATAGCTGCTAAAACTCGAAAATTAGTGAGTTTTTATGGTTGAAAGTTGTTGCTGAGTTTGTGCGGTTTGCTCTTGTGTTGCTTCGGCCTCACGACTAATTTGTATCATCTGAAGCTGGACTTCATCGCTTAAGCTAGCAATATCCTCAACGGTTTTATGGGTTTGTATATACTGAGTGTTGAGCTCATTTAATGCGCCGCTGATAGCGTTAAATTCTTCGATGTTTTGGTTGAGTTCTGAAAGCATCACGGTAAAGCTGCCGCTCGTTTCGTTGATTGTAGTGTGTGCATTTTGTGATTGAGTTACCAACTGCACTGATTCTTGCCTTGTTTCATTCACCAAGTTATCCATATCATTGATAAATGATGTTATCTGCTGCGTTGCGCCACCGACTTTTGTAGATAGTGAACGAACTTCATCGGCAACCACTGCAAACCCCCTTCCAGCTTCACCAGCACGAGCGGCTTCTATAGCGGCGTTCAATGCTAAAAGGTTGGTCTGATCGGCAAACTCTTCCACCATCTTAAGGATATCGCGTATGTTTCCTGCGTTCTTCTGTAATCCTTCAACAGTATGGGTAAATTGACCGAGTAGTTCGCCAATTTTGTCTATTTGTGCCCCAATAGCTTGCAGTTGATCACTGGCTGATTGAGCTTTAGTGATATTTTCCTTGTTGCTACTGGCTATATTTTCAGACGAATTAACAATGTGATTTATATTGTTATTGATGTGGTTACTCGAGGCGAAAATTTGCTCACTCAGGGCCTTTTGCGAGTTTGTATTTGTGTTGGCTTGATTCACTTCAATGGCAACGGTACTTGCCGCGCTGTTGGCGTGCTCGGCTCGCTGATATACGGTATTGATTAAATCTGACAGCTTATAGGTAAAGGCATTATAAGTTTCAGAAACTTGGCGAAATTCGTCAAAGGTAAATGCGGGTAGTGTTGTGGTGAGGTCTGCTTGTTCGGCGTTAATTTTTTTCAGTCCGTTCAAAATGGCTTTGATTGGCCGAACGAAAAGATAATTTAAGTAGAATGCGGTAAAGCAAAATGCCGCTACATTAATAGCGAATAACCACTTTGCCCAGCTAAATAGTACCGTATTGTCTGTAGAGGCGTTACTTTCAATTTGTAATAAAATGATGAAACTGGCAATTTGAAATGCCAGTAGAAATGTCAGATTACCTAAAATTTTTCTACTTAACGTGAAGAAAAATGTTTTCTCAATTTGAGAATAGAGCTTCCAAAATCCTGAATCCATCGCATGTGTCTCGCTAATTGT
The DNA here is from genome assembly GCA_027013165.1 of Alteromonadaceae bacterium. GTDB lineage: Bacteria > Pseudomonadota > Gammaproteobacteria > Enterobacterales > Alteromonadaceae > Alteromonas. Next base: position 2,384 of record JALUXV010000302.1, on the reverse strand, counting down.
TAGTCGCGCACTACAATTATCGGCGCTATTGGCAGATTCTAGACCAACCTTTGACTATTTTGCAGTGTGATTAATGCTGAGAATGATGTGAGTAGAAGAGGATTATACGGGGAGTTTGTGATTATGCTTTGATCAAGATCAGATGAGCACATTCAACATTACGCAGCGCCCTGTTTACACAGGGCGCTGCCATTTTATCTTACGGACCGGTGCTAATGGGTGTTGATGACGGTGTACCGCCGGGTGAGCTACTTTGAGACACCATTTGTGTTGCCATTTCGCGAATTTCGTTTTCAATCGCGTTAATGCGACCTGACAACGCATTGTTTCGTTGTTCTAGTACCGACAATTTGTCGGCTAGGCTACGGGTTTCGTTTTCTGTTGACTGTTTATCATTAATGGCTTGTTCTAATTGAATATTCAAGGTTAGAAGTTCATCGGCTAAACCTGCAAGTTGGCCCTGAACCACCGCGATATTGCTGGTATTTCCAGATACGTTGGCGTTGGTATCAGATAATCCACGTTGTGACGCCGTTTCAACCTTGCCGACACGTTCACCTAAAGCCGTGATTTCCTGTTGGTTTCTGCGCCACGCAGAGGCCCACAGTTTGTCCATCTGTTCCCAAAGCTCATTCGTTTTGTTTGTGAGTTCAGTCACTTTTACTTGTAATGCGACCGTTGACTCACCAATTTCTTCGCCTGTAGCCGAGAGCTTTTGTTCTAGAAAGGCAATTCTTGATTCTGCATTTTGAGCGGCTAATTTTTGTGCTTCTAATAGCGTGTACAGGTAGTAGCAACCACCACAGGCAATAAGTGCAATCAAGGCAACCAGAGTTATCCATACACCGTTACCGCCTTTGCTACTGTCACTAGAAGATGGAGCTGATGACGTTGTACTTTGTGTCGAAGCGTCTTTTTTTTGTTGATAAGTACGACGGTCTTCATCATCCAATCGAATGGTTAGGAATTCGTCATTTTTTGAACTATTAGCCATATTTTTTATTTCTGTATTTCTATGCTTTGATCGCTATTGATATAACGGGGGCAGCGTAAGAGTTTCAAACATTTTTAGCGCAATCTTGATGTTATCTTGATTAAGGACAAATACCAATAGCCAGAACGAGAAAATGGCAAAGAAGAGTATATGGCGCGATATAGTGGAGTAGTGCTACTATCGAGGTAAAGTCATGCAAGTTTGATGCATTCCAGCTGTAGTATACGGATAGATGATAGAAAATATTCCACCTCCAACACCAAGAGAAGACCTTAATGTACTGATCATTGATAATCAGGGCTTAGTGCACGAAGTGGTTACAGCCGCGCTACACGAGCTTGGAATGTACAACATCAGTAGTACATTTAATGCGTTTCACGCTATTCGATTGTGTGAACAACAAAGGTTCGACTTGGTCTTGTTGGCCTTTAACGTAAGCCACGATAAAGATGGGTTTCATTTATTCGAAGAATTAAAGCACTTAGGTCACATTAACGATAAATCTACCGTCATTTTTCTCAGTGCTGAAACAACACCAGAACTAGTAAATTGCATTGTGGAATTGCAACCTGATGACTTTTGGGTCAAACCTCTTGATAAACAGCGCGTTAAAAAGCGCCTGAACTATTTGTTTTCATCAAGACAAAAGCTAAACAAAATGCTCCATTGCATGCATATTCATGATTATTCAACGGCAATGTATTACGCAGAGCGCCAATTGAACGATATGGAGTTGGTGGACTATCACCCTAGAATAAAGCGCCTTATTGGTGATTGTTTGCTAAACCTACGTGATTATTCACGAGCCGAGAGTTATTTTCGCTCTCTATTAGAAAGCCTGGATTATGCGTGGATACATATTGGCTTGGCCAAATCTTTGCTTCGCCAAGACGAACTTGAAAAGGCGAGAGCGCTTGTTGAAGACCTTCTTGCTAGACATGATACGCGATTTTTAACTTACGACTTACTTGCTCAGTATTACATTGAAAAGGAAATGTTTGACCAAGCGTACGAGCAAATGAAGCAGGCAAGTAAACTCGCACCAAGAAATATCAATCGCAACAAAAAACTATGGGATTTAGCTAGATTAAATCACGATAAAGTGGGCCAGTTGGCTGCGGTTCAAAATATGGCGCGATTTGCGCGTAATTCTATTCATGATTCACCAGAACTCAAACTCAATGTTATACGTTCTACTATTGACGTAGCCACAAGTTTGGGAGGGGAAGAAAGCGAGCGGTATTTGCGAAAAGCCCTTTCAGATACACAAGAGCTACGGGGGCAAAAAGGGGCTGCGAAACAACTTGATTCGCAACTTAAAGTGCTGGAAGTTCGTATGCTCTGCCTTAAAAATGACAAAAAAGATGCGCAAAAAATCATGGAAGACATG
>JALUXV010000301.1 GCA_027013165.1 Alteromonadaceae bacterium | reverse complement strand
TGGCTTTGCTGCTTTGGCTGAACAGTCGGAAAGCAGCGTAGGAAAAACAACGATTGTTGTGGCAATTGCTCTTGGTATCGCAATTTCTCCAAGTATCTACTCATTAGCGGAAGATGCCATTAATGGGGTACCGGTCGAGTTAAAGCACGCTTCATTTGCATTGGGAGCTACGCGGTTACAAACCTTGATGCACGTGGTACTTCGGGTAGCAATGCCAGGGATCTTGGCGGCTATTATGCTAGGTTTTGGACGAGCCTTCGGTGAAACCATGATAGTGTTAATGGTAACCGGTAATACGCCCATTGCTAGTTGGGGGCTTATTGAGGGCTTGCGAGCGCTGACGGCAAATTTGGCTATTGAATTACCCGAAGCTGATGTGGGAGCGGCCCACTATCAAATATTGTTCTTCACTGCATGTATTCTGTTTGCGTTTACCTTTGTAGTAAATACGTTTGCTGAATTGTTGCGTCAACGAATTAAAGTGCGGGCGTAACATATTTATGGGTGATCTATTGCGCAATATTCTAAACCCTGTTCAGCGGCAGTCATTAGTTATTAGCTTGTCTGCATTTCTAACCAGCTTGTTGTTGATCGTTTTGCTGAGTTTACTCATGCTGATTGCCTATCGCGGTGGTGCATACTTTTGGCCTACCCCTATTTATAAAGTTTCCTATCTAAATCAGGCTACTCAGACCAAGCATAATGTTTTGGCTCAGCTTATTGTCGTTGATGAAGAAAGTGGCACCACGCAGCTAAAAGTCGCCACTCACGAGTCACCTTACGGGCGTGAGTTAGTGGTTGATAATAGTTTGATTCAAAGTATGGAATTGTCTTTAGATAGTGCGTCAATCAGTCTGCTAGATGGACTTACTATACTCGCACGACCACTTTATCTATCTACCTCTGTAAGTGACGAATTACCTTTTGCCTCATTTGACGACATGCGTGCTGAAGTAGAGCTCATCACCGAGGAAATCGACCACATTCGGTCGGGTCCACTCGCGTCGATACACGAGCAATTGGCCTTATACAATGAAAAAGGTGTTGATGAAGATGCCCCTGCTCGTGAAAAGCTTATTGCTGCATTCAAGGATGCACAACAAGATGTGGTGCGCCTAGAATTACAGCGAGAAAATTATCAACTCTGGGTAGGGTTCGAAGGTGAACAGGTGATGACTGTGCCCATTGCCGACATCGACAACTTGTACTTTGTAAGTGATTTATCTGTGTTAGAAACTTGGGAGGTAGTCATCACTCGTATGAGTACTTTCCTGACCGAATCTCCGAAACAAGCGAATACTGCGGGTGGGGTCTTTCCAGCGCTTTTCGGTACCATTCTTATGGTGTTCATGATGACGATAATTGTTACGCCGTTTGGTGTACTCGCGGCAATCTATCTTAGTGAATACGCACCAGACAATCTGTTTACCTCGATTATACGGATAAGTGTTAGCAACATGGCTGGCGTACCGTCTATTGTTTACGGTGTGTTTGGTTTGGGCTTTTTTGTGTACACCGTTGGTGGAAACATTGACGCATTGTTTTTTAGCGACACATTACCTGCACCCACCATGGGAACACCCGGTGTATTCTGGGCGGCACTTACTATGGCCATATTGACCTTACCTGTAGTTATTGTTGCTACAGAGGAAGGTTTAAGACGGGTACCAGATGGATTAAAGCAAGGTAGTTATGCACTTGGGGCAACTAAGTTAGAAACGATTATGAAGACTATTTTGCCCATTGCCTCACCGGGAATTATGACTGGGGTCATACTTGCCATTGCACGTGCGGCCGGAGAAGTGGCACCACTCATGTTGGTTGGCGCAGTGAAGTTTGCGCCTAACTTACCCATTGACGGGGAGTTTCCTTTTCTACATTTGGATCGGCAATTTATGCATTTGGGTGTGTTGATATATGATGGTGCATTCCATAGCCAAACCAATATCAAAAGTGCTTCTATGATGTTTGCGTCATGCTTATTGTTGCTTAGCGTTGTGTTTGTACTCAACTTGCTAGCAGTGTGGTTAAGAACGCGA
>JALUXV010000300.1 GCA_027013165.1 Alteromonadaceae bacterium | reverse complement strand
AGTCTCGGCCCAAACCACGCAAAGTTTGACCTTTCTACCGATGCTCTATCTGATCTACAAAAAAAGCATCAGCTTCAAGCAACTCCTTACTTCAATCTATGGGATGCAGCTAGAGAAGAACTTGAATGTTCGGGTGTTCCTTCTGAGCATATAGAGATTGCTTCTGTTTGCTCCTATGACCATTCTGGGTGCTTCTCACACAGAAGGAATAGAGAAAATGCTGGTCGAAATATCACCATCGCAACAATGCAACTTGTATAAAATATGCCCAAGGCGCTTTGGGCTTTGACTATATAATTAAGCCTATTACTAACGAAGCTTGAGGGGGTAAACGAGACCTCTCTTTATGTAAAATAAAATTTCGTTTAGGCTGTCTCCACTTGGCCATTTCAAACAGATTAGTTAAACCTCCAAGTATTCAAAATTCTATGACTCTTCGCCTGCTCTTACTTTCCCTAATTTGCTTTACTCACGCGTTCTCCACTCCCAAGTGGATGAAGGATCAAATCAACGAAGATTTGGCCATTCATCGTAAAAGAAAAATCACTCAAGCTCTGATTAATAAAATCATACGACTAGACCGCCATGCCAAAAAACATTCCGAGTTGATACGCGTGGATATCAAAAATAGCAAAATCTCCTGGAAGCGTATATCAGCACACGTTTGTGAACAAAGGGCTCACACCATAATACGCTGGTTAGAGAAATTTGTACAAAAACGCACAATTCCCAATATGACGCTTATGATTTCCACAGGAGATGGAATGTTTGCTCCAAAAAATCTTCCTATTTTTGTTCCTTCAAAGAGAAGAGGCTATAGAGGACCTATTCTTATCCCAGATCCAGAAGCCATGGGTGGATATGAAGGCTTGGCAAAACAGGTAGAACAAGATGATGTCCCTTGGGAAAAGAAGCAGCCAATTGCTTTTTGGAGAGGTGCAACAACAGGAGCTCTTATCAACTCGAATAATTACTTATCTTTTCCAAGAGCTTTGCTCGTTCAACAAAGCGTCATGCATCCAAGCCTTCTCGATGCAAAATTTGTAGCTCTTGTACAGTTCTTCGATCCGGACGCTCTAAGGCTTTTCAAGCAAAAGATGCCTGCATGTGCTGCAAAAGTAAATTTGGCAACTCAATTAAACTACCGCTATTTAGTGAATGTCGATGGTAACACATGCGCATGGTCTCGTGTGTTTTGGATATTAAAATCTAACAGCCTTCTTCTTAAGCAAGAGGGTGAATGGACTCAATGGTACTATAGAATCCTGAGACCTTGGAAGCACTACGTTCCAGTCGAGCGGAACCTAGGTAACATCGCAGCGATGATTGAGTGGGCAAAAGCTCATGACCAGGAGGCAAAAGCTATTGCAAGCCGGGCTAATGAGCTCACAAAAGCATTTACGCAAGACTCAATTGAAGCCTATGTCGAACTTTTGCTAAGAGAGTACGCCAAGTGTCTGCGCTAAGAAGAGTTTACGCGCCTCTATTGCATAAATAAAAAACTTATTTTAGGATTTTCCCTTTCAAACTTGGAGATATCTATGAAAAAGAATTTATGGTTGACCTACATAACTATAGCTCTGCTCAGCCTTAAGTTTACTTTTGCCGCAAAGCCGGAAGAAGAGACCTTAAGTTTAAAGCCCTCATATGAAGAACTAATTTCCCACCCATACACTGACCACGTCCCTGCCTTTAAAACGTTGTTTGATCTATTCCCTAACCCAACGTTAATTGAATTTGGGGTAGGAAGGGGAACATATTACTTGTTGCAAAGGTGCAAGTTCGTGTTTTCTCTTGAGCTCCTAGGCATTATGCCTACGGAAACTTACAACGAAGAGTTTTATGCGTGGTACAAAGCATGTGTTGAAGAGTATAAAAATTTTCCAAATTGGAACCATGACGTTTATTTTGCGACGGATGACCTTTCAGATGCAAATTTAGTATCACTTCAGGTCCACCCATACAGAACTAGCTACCCTCATTTGTATCTCGACGAGATTCGCTACATCTGTGATAAGTACGCAGCACCTGGGAAGTATGACA
>JALUXV010000299.1 GCA_027013165.1 Alteromonadaceae bacterium | reverse complement strand
CACGAGTAACCTCGCCTTTTGCACCTACTATCTTTCCAAATCCATCACTTGCAGGAGCGATTGACACTACATCATCGCCATCGGCAAAGCCTGTTAATTCTGCAACTCCAAAGATTACATTTACATTTTTAAAGCTATAAGTTTTCATAATTCCCCCTATACTCTTACTTTACCACGAACAACTACACCAACAATAGCACCTGCAAGGTCTGCTGTAAAGTCCACATTTCTTAATATTCTGCTGTCTCTATCAGCTACAGAAGTATCACTTCGTTTTGGTACACTCGTGACGATACTCTTATCAACTAGAATGTTGGTCGATACTCCGAATTTTTCAAGAGTATCAACTAAACGAGTTTGCACCATTGCAATTCCTGCGTTTGTATATGGAACTTTTTCACCACTATTAGCTTTTTCAAGTAGCAAAGATAACATTTTTTCGGTAGTTCTTGCTGTTAAAAAGTCAATAGAGCGGATAATATCGAACCATTCGCCCTCTCTATTCAAGTTTCTGCCACCTGTCATGGTCCCAGGGTAAATGAACTCTGCACCGATTGAAGAAACAACTGCATTTCCATTCTTTGAAAACAGATTGTCTTTCTGAACTTCTGTAAGCTTTGCTGGTCTGATATAGGTTGCCCCTGCTGTCGCATCTGCTAACTTATGGTAAGCAACTTGTGAGCTTCCAGGCTGTAGAGGTAAATATTTCCCCATAATCGACCATGCTGGATATAGAGTTACATCATCATGATAGATAATCATAGTTCTTTTATAGCCACTCGTACCTTGACCCTTTAGAATAGCAAGTAGTGAAGTTGTCTCTCCAAGAACTAAGCTATTTGCATCATTGTTATCTAATATCATAACTTTTGGTAAAGCTTCGATATAGGTTGCAAGTGCTGTTAGGTCTGCTGTCGCCGTTCTAATTGAAGCGGTTACACCTAAGGCATACCAGTCATCCATAACCGCACGAATTGCATCAAGTGCAACGGTTATACTCTCTGTTGAAGCTTTGCCCCATACACCAATAAGTAATTTTGTAGGAAAATTCTTATTATTAGGGTCTTGTTTAAAAAAGGCTTTCGCTGCTTCGTACTCATTCGTGCCTATAGCGAAATCAGTCTCTATTGCTGAAAGCGAAAGGTACTTTTTTACTCTTGTAGTTGTTGTAATAACGGCTACATTATCAGTAAGCAGAAGAGGAACACCAAACCCTGCTGATGTTGTTAATGCAGTTTCTTTTGTTATGCTAACATCTATAAATCTTTTTACACCTTGTGGCATAATATCTCCTTAAATTGAATAATTTTGACCGAACCCATTCCCTGAAATATGCTCAATCGTTTCGACTGTTTCAGTTCTATTGTCGGTTACATAAAAAAAGAAATCGCATTGCAAACGCTCTTCCCAACTATTGTTAATCTCACGGCTTAAATCTCTTGAAGCGGATTGATTAATAATTCCTATACTTTTAGAGTTAAAAAACTCTGTAGTCCATACTTCATCTGTGCTATTTATCAAACTTGATAGAATGTTAAAAGCTTCGCCTCGATACACATCTATGCTTAGCATTACTTCAAATATGCCGCTTCTATTAACATCTACAAAATTATTAGGCTTTGTTATGTATTTAATTTCATTTTCTCCAATCTTACGAATGTTTAAAATGTTAATAGCCACATATTGCCCTCGTGGTCGTGGTGCGGTTGTGTTTAGACTAATGACATGGTCGCTGTCTAACCCTGTAACTGTCCTTATCCACTCCTTAAAGTAGTTTGATAGTACTTTCTTATCCATCTTCCCGCACCGCTATTGCTTTGATGTATCCGCCATTGCTAAGTCTATCAAACACATTAACAACCTTATAAGTTTCTCCACCATAAACGACCTTATCTGCACTTGTAGCATTAACGACATTTACAGTTTTTAAAACTTCTTTAGTATGAATTTTTATCAGCTTTTTAGTTCTCTCACCCTCTGGGAGTGTGAGTAGTTCATTAGAGTTTAAAGACTGAACAACAGCTTGAATAGTTGAGATAATCGGTA
>JALUXV010000298.1 GCA_027013165.1 Alteromonadaceae bacterium | reverse complement strand
TAGCCTGCATCTGAGCCCAGCAGGAACTTGTCGTCATCTGCGGCCATAATCACATGCTCAAACGACTCGCCTCCTACAATAGCAAAGCGACCAGTCAAAGGTTCTCCCTGACTTCTAGCAGAGGGCAACCCATGGGCATCACACGCAAAAGTTCGCCCTGACGTATCCATAAATACGGCGGGCTGATTACTTTTCCCTTCGGCACTGGAAAGAAAGCCATCTCCGGCTTTATAGCTTAATCCTTCGGCATCAATATCATGGCCTTTCGCACATCGTGCCCACCCTTTTTCCGACAGCACCACAGTTACAGATTCGGCAGGTACCAACTCTTTTTCTGAAAGCGCTTTGGCTTCGCTACGTTCTACAATAGGCGAGCGCCTATCGTCACCATAATTCTCGGCATCGGCTAGAATTTCTTTTTTGATCAAGGTTTTTAATCGGCGATCAGACCCTAATAAGGTTTGTAACTTATCCCGCTCTGTGGCAAGTTCATCTTGCTCACCACGAATTTTAATTTCTTCCAGTTTGGCTAAATGACGTAGCTTTAACTCTAAAATGGCTTCCGCTTGTTTGTCGCTTAACAAAAAACGCTGCATCAATTCAGGTTTGGGCTTATCGTAAGTGCGAATAATCTCAATCACTTCATCGATATTCAAAAAGGCAATGAGTAAACCTTCTAAAATATGTAGTCGTGCCAGCACTTTGTCTAATCGATACTGTAGGCGGCGGGTGACCGTTTCTTTTCGGTATTGCAGCCATTCACTTAAAATAGTACGTAAATCTTTAACCTTAGGCCGTCCATCTAGGCCTATCATGTTTAAATTCACACGATAATTCTTTTCAAGATCTGTGGTAGCAAACAAGTGCTGCATGAGTTGCGCAGTGTCGACCCGATTAGAGCGTGGCGTTATCACCAAACGTGTGGGGTTTTCATGGTCTGATTCATCCCGTAAATCGCTCACCATGGGAAGCTTTTTAGCCTGCATTTGCGCAGCAATTTGTTCAAGTATTTTGGCGCCGGACGCTTGGTGAGGTAAAGCAGTTACAATGATATCGCCGCTTTCTTCATGAAAGACCGCGCGCATTTTGATAGACCCTCGTCCGGTCTCGTACAATTTGCGAATATCAGATTTAGGGGTAATCACCTCAGCTTCTGTGGGGTAATCGGGCCCGTTTACGTGTTCGAGCACATCCTGTAAATCCGCTTTACTGTTATCTAGCAATAAAGCACAGGCGTTCGCTAACTCTCTTACATTATGCGGCGGGATATCGGTTGCCATTCCCACTGCAATGCCAGTAACGCCATTTAATAAAATGTGCGGTAGGCGTGCAGGGAGCATGCTAGGTTCTTGCAGGGTGCCATCAAAGTTTGGGACCCAGTCGACTGTGCCTTGCCCTAACTCATTTAGTAGTACTTCTGAGAAGCGTGATAACTTTGCTTCCGTATATCGCATGGCCGCAAACGATTTTGGGTCGTCAGGCGCGCCCCAGTTCCCTTGCCCATCCACCAGCGGGTAACGGTAGGAAAATGGCTGAGCCATGAGCACCATCGCTTCATAACAGGCAGAGTCACCATGAGGGTGAAACTTACCGAGGACATCACCCACGGTACGAGCCGATTTTTTGTATTTCGCGTTTGCGCTTAATCCTAAATCGGACATGGCGTAAATAATACGTCGTTGCACCGGCTTTAAGCCATCTGCGATATGTGGCAGGGCTCTGTCCATAATGACATACATGGAATAATTCAGGTACGCATCTTCGGTGAACCGCCTCAAGGGAAGCTGTTCAACACCGTCGCGGTTTATTATGATCTCGTCGCTCATGATAATTTTTCGTTTTGTTATTTGTACTATCGAACGTTAACCGTCAAGTTAACGAGCGGTGTAATGAGAAGAAGCCAAATTAGCACACTGCAAGCACCCCTTCATCGCGGTACTGCTTTTGTATTGTGAGGTAAAGCGAAGACTTGTGCAATAACACTCACCCGTGATGCGCGTGTACGCCATGATTTTGCGCACCCTTTGTACATTCTGTAATGAAGTGG
>JALUXV010000297.1 GCA_027013165.1 Alteromonadaceae bacterium | reverse complement strand
GCTTTAGTTATCGTTTTCACAGCAATATAGTCAATATTGGCCTGAGTCGGCAACAGAGAGACTGAAGCTCATCACTGCATAAGCCGATAGTGACAGTCTGGTTACTATTGTCTCAAGGTGCCTCCGATGCTGTTGGGCTGCTTCACGTACAGACCGTGTGAAAACTCATATTAATGGTTGCTGTTTTTAAATTGAATAATACGGTAATTCTAAGTCCACTATAATTTTTGAAGGAGTGTTTCCACAACTCTCATGTCTTCATTGCAGATATGAGACCGCTAACGCCCATGATATTCATCATTCTTTTGAAGTTGTATGCCAAGACCTGCAAACTTACCTCTGTTTTTACATGTTTTAATGTTCTTGTCAGTAATTGTTGCGTTCCTGCCCATTGCTTTATTGTGCCAAAGGGATGCTCGACGGTTTGATGCCTCAATATCATTGCGTTTGGCATGTTTTTATAAGCTTGTGCCACGCGTTCAACATGCTCCTCATCATCGAGTCTTCGGATCCGTCTTCCTGCTGGTGATGTTGTGCACCGCGATTTCATAGTACAACCTTTGCAGGTCATGACCGACATGTAAGCGCGTAGCGGTTTTCCTTTGTCAGTTGAAACAAAGCTAAACGGGATATCTTTGCCAGCAGGACATTCATAGACGTCTTTTTCTTTCTTATAGACAAAGTCTTCTTTGGTAAACAGTCCTTTTTTTCGATTAGCCGAAGTACGGATCTTCGGAACAATTGCAGTAACGCCTGCCTCATGAACAGTCTTAAAGCTCGTGCTGTCGTCATAACCTCTATCAGCAAGAATGGTAATGTCTTGTTTACCTAACGCTTGTTGCACATGCTGGCTCATCGGGACAAGCTGATGTCTGTCACTTGGGTTATTAGTCACGTAATGGGCAAGTATCAAGTGATGTTTGGTGTCGACAGCCGCTTGAATATTATAGCCAACTAATACGCCTTTATGCTTTAGTGCCATTCGCCTGCTGTCGGGGTCGGTATAGGAGATTTGTTTGTCGGGTAAGGTTTCCAATTCTTGCTGTATTGTTTTCTCGCTTACCAGACGCGCTTGCAGTTTAGCGAGCTTGCCTTTCAATTTTTCTGCGTCTTCAGTGCGGGACTGGCGGTCTGCTCTATCGAGCTCCATAAGATAATTGGCAATATCTTTTTCGGTTGTTTCGATACACGTCTTTATCAAACCACGTGAGTAGTTCTTAGCGATATTGTTAACCGCTTTGAACTTAGTGCCGTCAATAGCCACGATGGCATCCGTAAACATATTGAGTTCACGGCATATCAACACAAAGCGCTTACAGACTTGTTGTATCGCGTTGCCGTTGTCACGTCTGAAATCAGCAATCGTTTTAAAATCTGGGGTAAGACGCTCAACCAGCCACATCAACTCGACATTACGCTGCGTTTCTTTTTCTAAACGTCTGCTTGATTGAATGCGATTAAGATAACCATAAAGGTAAATCTTGAGCATCGTTGCCGGAGAATAGCTTGGCCTACCTGTTTTGGCTGGTTGGCAACGTGCAAAACCCAAGTCAGATAAATCTAATGAATTGATAAACATATCGACTGCACGAATCGGATTATCTTCATGGATGTAGTCATCTAAAACTTCGGGGAACAGCGTGCTTTGTGTTCGGCTTTGGCCTTCGATAAATCTCGACATGTGATTGAAACCTATCAATTTTTTGATAGTTTTATTGTACCAATTCAGATATCAATTGAGGACCGATACTTAAGACCGATTGATCATATAAAAAGTCTGCTTAGACCAAAAGGTGATCAATAGTTTTCACACAGCCTGTACGTACAGCGGACCTTTGTCAGGCTCAAGTCGAAAAGCTACATCACAGAAAAAAACGGCTACAGTAGACATTAGCTTTATGTTTTCAGGTCGCATTTTGCTAATAGAACTCATAGTATAAAGTAGGGTGAACGAACTCACTCAGTTTTCAAATTAAGGGAAATAAAATGAAAAGGATGACAAAGATAAGATTAATAGTATTTTGGGCGAAATTAGCGGCCATATTATT
>JALUXV010000296.1 GCA_027013165.1 Alteromonadaceae bacterium | reverse complement strand
CTTCAATATTTTCAACAATGTAAACGCTATGAAACGTTTTGTCATCGCTATAAACCGAACAAGTTTCAAGCCCTGAGAACACATGGCTACGTACTTGTTCCCAAATAGAATTGAAACTAGCAAAAATATCTGTTTGCAAGTTTTTTTCGTATACTTTTTTTAATTCAGAAAATGATCTAAGTATATCTACATCGGCACTTCTCTTAGACACTTCCAGCGCTTTTTGAATTTTGGACCATGCAATCGCCTCGTCACCAATAAATTCGTATTCACGTCTCAATGGACCAGTATAGTGACGAACGTAATCGTCTAAGTTGGGATCAAATGTATTGTTCCATATTGTATCCAGTAGTGGTATGCAGTACTTTTCAGCGAGTCTAATTAGGTGACCGTTCTCTCCCCAACCTACATCGTGCCTAACGGAGATAGGTTTCCCCAAACTGGAAACCCACTCACTAAAGAAGGTCAAAGAGAATTGCGTACGTTTTGCATAGATCACGCCGGCATTAACTCTTCCAGAATGACCCGCCACTAGCCCGACAGGCCGATCATCGGACAAAATATCTAAGAACGGCGGAGCTGTCTCCTTGATTTCTACGTCTGTATCTAAGTACAGAACATAATCATAATTTTTCAATGCTCCCAGAAATGAGAATGCTTTGAGCCAAATGTTTTCCCTACCGAGCAGCTCACTGCCATCTTGGTTAATGCAAACATAATCATAACCGTTCTTATCGCAATAAGTTTTCTGCGTATTGACAGCACGACCAAAAGCTACGTCATATCCGTATTGGCCTAAACTAAAGACACAAACACTGCTATTACTCTTGCCTTGTAGACTCTCTGAAGAGAGGTTTTCACCATTTTGGTAATTCACTAAAATTCAGTCCTTTTCTTTCAATGGCTCAGTTTCGGTTGTCAGTATAAGTAAATTAAACTTGAAATTACAGTACTCAATGTAACTCTTGTATAAGCGCTACCGGCGAATTTTCTCTGAATCTAAGGCTAGCGGCTACCTTATTGCACAAAAACCGAGCTCCAAAAATTGAACTGACCTTTTCCCAAATAATACTTTGACCACTGAACTTTGCGGCCTCTACTACTGTACGGCACACTAAAGAGTAAACTTCCTGTTCTGCTTTAGTCCAATAGGACACTTCAACAAAGGAATATAGTCCTACTTAATATTGAGGTGTCAAATGAGAAAACGAAAAAACAGAACTTATACTGGCGAGTTCAAACAAGAAGCTGTGGCGTTGGTCACTGAACAGGGTTATACCGTTTCAAAAGCAGCGGCGTCTTTAGGGGTAAAAGATCAATTGCTGCATAGCTGGTAAGCCAAGTTTGAAGCGCAAAAATCAGGTGCTGTGATTGATGCTGATGAGCGAGCTGAATTAATAAGATTGCGTAAGGAAAATAAAGAGCTGAGGATGGAGAAAGACATCCTAAAAAAAAGCCAGCGCCCTATTGCTAAAGGAAATCATATAGCCTTCGAAACCATTAAACAGCTGGCACCTGACTCCCCTGTTGCTCGATTGTGTAAAAGCGTGAATGTGAGCCGTTCAGCCTATTATGTATGGTTGAAAAGACCTGCAAAGGTGATAACACACGAACAGCTGCATCTATACCGCAGAGCCAAGGATATATTTAAGTACAGTCGGAACAGTTTAGGTTATCGGGAGCTACGTAAGCGCTTATGCAATGAGGGCTTTAACATCAGTGACTATGGCACTCAAAAGTTGATGAAGGCGTTAGGTTTGGTTGTGACACAGAGAGTGGCTTATAAGATCACTACCAAGCGTAAGCACAGTGATGCTGTGGCATACAATGTGCTAAATCAGAACTTTAACCCTATTGGGCCTAATCATGTCTGGGCGGGAGACGTAACCTACTTAAAAACGGGCGAAGGCCGGATGTATCTCGCTATCATCATGGATCTGTATTCGAGGCGAATAGTCGGTTGGCACATTGATAAACACATGACCATAGACTTGGTCAGCAAGGCAATGATAAAAGCGTATCACATGCGTCAACCATCTGAAGGCTTGGTATTTCA
>JALUXV010000295.1 GCA_027013165.1 Alteromonadaceae bacterium | reverse complement strand
GAAAATGATATTTTGAAGCTTTGGAGATGACTTTACGCTATCGGTGTATAGCAGGTACGCTATCGGTGTATAGCAGGTACGCTATCGGTGTATAGCAGGTACGCTATCGGTGTATAGCAGGTACGCTATCGGTGTATAGCAGGTACGCTATCGGTGTATAGCAGGTACGCTTTGCTCTTAAAAAAACGCCGCAAAGCGTTGCGTTGCAACGGTTTCATCGTTTTTCAAACTGCCCTATAATATGTTTATAATATTAAATAATAACGCGCGCGAGATAAGAATCCTAAAAAAAATGCTAACACATGAAGATATGACTAAAAAAATGATGGAAAATTCAATGGTGAAGTATGAATACAATTTGTTGGCAAAAGAATTCTGCGAACAATCTTTACGCGTTGCTCAAGCAGACTTGCAAGACAAGAGCTTAGACAACTTTCTTGATACCGCGCACAACGATATTGAGGATTGGACATGAAACGCGGTGATATAGTCACCGTGGCTATGCAAGGATAAGGATTTTTGTAAAATGACAATGGCACGCTCAAAAACTGGAAGATGCAAAGTGGTACACATCAAAATTAATGGCAAAAGAACAACTGCTAGTCTTGATGTTAGGCTTGCAGATTTTGTCTGTTTAAAGCTTGAGGGAAAACTATGTAATGACTCAGGTAATACTTTGTCCGTATGGGCGCAGAAGTTCTGTGATAAGCAAAACTTCTCTCTTCCTTATGGAATCTCGCAACGGCTTACATATGAGGCAATAAATTTCATTGCTTCAGAGGAGCTTACGGAAAAGTGGGAACAAGCTTTTGAATGAAAAATGATGTTTTGAAGTTTTGGAAATAGCGCAGGAACGGCAGTGGGGTATAACAGAAACGCCGCAAAGCGTTGCAACAAAACGGTTTCAACGTTTTGCAAACAGTCCTATAAGATCTTTATATTATTTAATAATTAGCATCGCATGGCGATGCGTTCACGCCTCTGCTCAGCATGTATCGAATCGATCTTTACACTCATTCCGCCCGAGCAATTAGATGCGCTGCGCGCAGCTGGTTAGACATAACCAGAAGATTGGACATTCTAATTTGTGGCTACATTATGCTAATAGTTACTGAACTAAAATACAGAAAAGGTAGGGAACCAGACCAATGAAAAAAGACTACAAAATATCGCTAAAAACAATAGGCTTATCATTTATTGCTTGTTCTATTTTAGCATCATGTGCATCAACTACCCCGACGAGAGAACGAACTGAGGGATACCGAATATACGATTTGAAGGAAGTAAGTAGCTTGAGTTCTTTAACAAGCTCTTTAAAAAAGAGTCTTCAAACGAATTCTGATAAAGCTGTATTCACAAATAATTTACCCCCACATCCACTGCCAGAAAAGCCTGGAAGATTTCAGGTCGTAAATCCTTTTGCAAACTCAAATATGGGTGCTCTTATGGCAGCTCAGGGTGGGGGAATAAGAGTTCCTAAATGTGATAAGTCACCATTTACAGGGATGACGCAAGATAACTTTGATGGTTCAGAAAATACAACATTCTTTGTCTGTTTGCAGCCATATGTAGAAGGTTACCATATGGATATATACTATGCGTTCACCAAGGTATCAGGAGGTTTTTCCCCTGAAGCATTAGGCAAATCATTGGCTCAATCTGTAGCGGGTGATAGTAGCCAGTTTATTCCAAGAACAATTGCTGATTTAGAAAAAGCGGCTCAAAATTCAGGTGCGAAAGTAAAACTAATTGAATCATACCCGAATTAACCATTAATCGATCGAAAGGGGCGTGTGCGATAGCACGCCCCTTATTTGGTTAACACCTTTTCTAACCGAGCAAACATCTCGTCTTTGTCCTTATCTGCACGCTCACGGATGGATTCCCGATCCGCTTCGAGCTTGCTGATTGTCTCCTTCAGACTTTCTACCTTTTGCTCAAGCAAAGCATTCGCCTGCTCTGCTTGGGTTCGTGCATTGGTTTCGCCTTCCAACTTGGCGTTCAACGCTTCCAATTTGGCTTCTTGCTCCTCTACCTTGGCATTCGCTGCATCCGCAA
>JALUXV010000294.1 GCA_027013165.1 Alteromonadaceae bacterium | reverse complement strand
ATGCCAGCCCCATTTAGGTTTAACCAGTAAGCCTGCCCGATATAAAAATGGTAGTTGGAACAATAGCTGCACAAAACCGCCAATGAACACCCCCCACGCTAGTGCATAAGCAGGTTGTTCGAAGGTATTAGCCATGGCAATAGCGCAAGAGATAATACAAACGTTGAGCAACACAGGGGTAAATGCAGCAACAGCAAACTGATTCAGTGTGTTGAGTATTGCTCCGGACAATCCGACCAAAGAAATGAACGCCAAGTAGGGAAAGGTGATCTTCAGCATGGTAGAAGCTAAAAGGTACTTGTCGCCCTCTGGACTGCCTTGCAGCCACTCGATGAACCAGCCAGCACCAAAAAGTGCACTTAAAATAGGCGATGCAATAACACCAACCAGCGAGGTTACAAAAACTAGGGCCCCTAAGGTGCCGGAAACTTTGGCTATAAAACCTTTCAGTTCAGCTTCATTACCATTTTGATGCACTTCGGTAAGTACTGGAATAAATGCTTGAGCAAAAGCACCTTCGGCAAATAGACGTCTTAAAAAGTTGGGAATTTTATTCGCGAAGAAAAACACATCGGCAGCTGCACCGTCGCCCATCAACCTTGCTACTACAACATCTCTAACTAAGCCAAGAACACGAGAAAGGAGTGTCATCACACTTACGATCATGCCTGATTTTATTAACTTCCGTGACACTCAATAATTCCCAAACAAGTTCAAATAAACAGTGTTTCGCATCATATCGAATGGCAGGAATACAAGAAATGGTTAATGCGAAATAAACAAAATAAATTCAAGTTTATTTCTCTTAAAAGAGCATGCACTCCCTTATATTCCCTGATATAATCCGCCGCCAGTGCAGAGTTGGTGAGTTTATTGACTCACATCGCTAATCAATATTTAGGGTTTATGGGCATATCGTATTTGTGTTTAACGCATAAATCGTTTGACATTTGGGCGCTAGATAGGCAAAATCCGCACCCTCTTTTTGACATGAATATATTTTGGGAGTTACACCTTGGCTAACATTAAGTCTGCTAAGAAACGTGCAATTCAAGCCGAAAAGCGTCGTCAGCATAACGCTAGCCGTCGCTCCATGACTCGTACAAGCATCAAAAAAGTTGTAGCAGCTATCGCTTCTGGCGACAAAGAAGGCGCGCAAGCAGCATTCGCAGCAGCTACTCCGATTCTTGACAGAATGGCAACCAAAGGTTTGATTCACAAGAACAAAGCTGCTCGCCATAAGAGCCGCCTAGCTGCTCAAATCAAAGCTCTTTAATTTGATTTGCAGTTAAAAAAGCGCCCAAGGGCGCTTTTTTTGTGTCTGTTGGGCAATAATAATCCTAACTCATTCCTCTTAGCTGACTAGCTGGGAGCATTCTCAGAATCCAATGAAGCACCGCCCACGGGTAAGAAGGCACAAAGGCATTAGCTTTTTCTTTTTCAATCGCATTTACAATGGCACGACAACCAACCTCGGTATCCACAATAAACGGTACTTTCTCTACCTTTTCGTTAATTTCGCTGCGAATAAAACCCGGATGAATACAGCTAACCTTAATAGGCGTATTCATAACGTCGATTCGAATTCCCTCTGACATAGAGGTTAAACCTGCTTTTGTCGCGGCATACACGGTAAGCGCTCGCCTAAAACCTCTTACTGCGCTAATCGATGATATAGTGACCAAATGCCCTGAATTTTGTGCTCTAAATATACTCATGGCGGCTTCGCATTGCGCCAGTGCTGCTACAAAATTAGTCTCAGCAGTTTGCTTGTTAGCGGCAAAATGTCCAGTACCCACTGACGCGCCCTTACCCATACCAGCATTAACAATGACTCTGTCCAAGCTACCTAATTCACTCTTAAAGTAGTCAAAGACTTTGAAGACTTCATCGTGATCATTCACATCTAAACTGTGAACACACACGTGAATGGATGGGTTTATCGCTAAAAGCTCCTCTCTTAACGCGTCCAAGCGATCAATTCGTCTAGCACACAAGGCCAAGTTTCTTCCTTTCTGTGCAAACTGAATTGCCATTTCACGACCCAAGCCTGAACTTGCACCTGTAATGAGGATATTTTTACGTTTCATGACGTTATCTATTAAGACTATTAATTACATAAGAGTAATGTGAACCAGCACAAATGAAAATAATCCTTATTTATATCAATTGATAATTTTTGAAAATAAACACTTACTCCATCATTAATATTTCTTGAACAAATATGTCATACGAACGTCAAGGCTTCGTCACCCAACTGTCAATTTAACAACCTATAGTGGCGTTCCAAGGCAAAAGCTTTGGATACTGGCTATGAAAAAAACACACTATCGCGCGCTATGGTTATCTGACATTCACCTTGGTAATAAAGATTGTAAAGCTGATTACCTTTTATCATTTCTAGAAAACGTATCGGTGGATACCCTTTACTTGGTTGGCGACATTGTTGATATGTGGCAAATGACCAAACAGTTCCGCTGGCCCGAAACGCATAACAGAGTCATGCATAAAATCATGCAAATGAGCCAAAGCGGTACCAAAGTGATTTACTTACCGGGAAATCATGACGAACCGCTGCAATCCTATAGTGGTATGGCATTTGGCGATGTGGATATTAAGCGAGAACTCGTACATACCACTCTTCAAGGTAAGCGCTACTTAGTACTTCATGGTGATCAGTTCGATGGTGAAGTTACATTGGGTAAGTTTGAAGCTTGGTTGGGCGATAAAGGCTACGACTTACTGTTGTTTTTGAATCGCTGGTATAACCGGTTTCGCGCGTGGCGCAACCATGAGTACTGGTCTCTCGCTGGATACATTAAAAAGCACATTAAAGGTGCAAACGAAGCTATTGCTCGCTACCGCGTAGCTTGCTGTAAACGCGCTGCGGAAATGGGTTTAGACGGCGTAATCTGCGGGCATATCCATCACCCTGAAATCACATTGGAAAACGGTATCGAGTACATTAATGACGGTGACTGGATGGAAAACTGTAGTGCACTTGGTGAAGACGAACAAGGCAACTTAGCACTAATTCACTGGCTTGATGTGTGTAGTAAGAACCTAAACGTTACCGCTATACCATCAACCTCCCCTGCATCAAAAGCTGCGTAGCACAGGTACGACTTAGCTCATTGCGCTTGTAACGAGCTCGCAACAGATTTGTAAAAGAAGTGACATCAAAATACGCCAATACCGTCATATTCACCTGCTATTGTTCGCCAAAAACCGAGATACACTATGTTCACTGTTGACGATGTATTAAATAAACATTATCCCCAGGTAGCGAACAATCCATGGCTATTTAAGTCATTGTCTTTCGTGCTTCGCCACCTACTACATGAACGTGAAATTACTGAGTTTGGTGAGACTTACCCTCATTACGAAGACATAGACTTTGTAGAGCAAGTTCTTGAATATTTTAACATTAGCTACTCTACTCGGGATGTGGAAAAAGAACGTATTCCCTCTGAAGGCAGAGTGGTTATTATTGCAAACCATCCAATTGGATCACTAGATGCACTCGCGCTAATAAAGCTGGTGAGTGAAGTCAGGCACGACCTCAAGGTCGTTGCCAATCAGATGCTAATGGCTATTGAACCATTGCACGATATGTTACTTCCCGTAAACAACATGCAAGGCGGCACGCCAAAGCAACATTTAGACGCTATTCAATCGCATCTGACAGGCGATGGCGCCCTATTGATATTTCCTGCCGGTGAAGTATCTCGCTTAAGACCCCAAGGTGTAAGAGATACTCGTTGGCACTCGGGCTTTTTGCGCATTGCTCGTATGGCAAAGGCACCTATTCTTCCTGTGTACATTGACGCCAAAAACAGTCCGCTATTTTACGGGGTATCCATGGTTTATAAGCCACTAGCCACAGCGTTATTGGTAAAAGAAATGTTCAAGCAACGCAAAAAGCACCTACCAATGAGAATAGGTGAGCTAATTCCCCACGGCTCTTATCACACCACGTCGATACCACTGAAAGATCAGGTTAAGTTATTTAAACGTCACTTATATCGCATTGGGGGCAATAAGAAGGGAATTTTTGAAACCCAAGCTGCTGTTGCCCCGCCTGAAGATAAAAAAGAGCTCTCACGGGCGATTAAGCAGTGTGAGCACTTAGGTCAGACATCTGACGGAAAGTCTATTTTCTTGTATCAGCACAGTGGTTGCTCGCCCATCATGAGAGAAATAGGTCGTTTGCGAGAAATAGCATTTCGAGCGGTTGGAGAAGGCACAAATAAGCGTAGAGATATCGACCAATACGATTCTCACTACTACCACCTAGTATTGTGGGATGACAACGACCTTGAAATTGTTGGCGCTTACCGGTTTGGTGATGCCGCATTGTTAAGTGATCCAGAGCACCCGACGGGACTTTATTCATCGACTTTATTCGACTACTCGTCAAACAACGACAAGCTTTTTGCAAGCGGCTTAGAATTAGGCAGAAGTTTTGTGCAACCACGCTATTGGGGCAAACGCAGCCTCGACTATTTATGGTTTGGTATTGGCGCTTTCTTGAACCGATACCCTAAGTACCAATATTTGTTCGGGCCAGTATCTTTAAGCAATGCCTACCCTATGCCTGCTAAGGATCTTATCGTGCAATTCTATTCTACGTACTTTCCCAAGCAGTTCGGAAATGCCGCCTCAAAACGCCCCTACACGGTGTCGCAGGATGTGTTGCATACCTTCCACGGAAATGATTACAAAAAGGAATTTACTCTTCTAAAACATTTACTCGCCAATATGGGGGTGAATGTTCCAACCCTTTATAAGCAATACTCAGAAGTATGTAAGTCTGGTGGGGTCGCATTTTTAGACTTTAATATCGACCCAGATTTTAGTGATTGTATTGATGGGTTGGTCGTTGTAGATCTCAACCTGCTTACCGACAAAAAAAGAAAGCGCTACTTGGCTGAAACCGCATTAAAAGCCACGGCGTAATACCAGTAAAGTGGTGGGAATTGCCTCACCACTTTACGGTTACTAATGACATCGCGTTCAACAGTGACTAGCGAGCCCCATCAACATTTCGGTATATATGTCTTCAAGCGTCAGCAAATCAGATAGGTGAATGTATTCATTCACTTGATGGATGCTAGTATTTGGTACCCCAACTTCCACAACCTGAGTTGCAGGAGAAGCGTAGAATCGTCCGTCGGATGTGCCACCCGACGTACTAATGACTGGATAGCGACCTGTAGTGTTCACAATTGCTGTTTCTATCAGTTGAATTAAGCACAAGCCTTTGCCCGTGGGCTTGGTCAAATAAGATTCGCAAGGCCGTGACCAACTTAATTCTGCATTCGGTGATACACCTCGAATTATTGAACTCAACAATTCAATTAAACTCGCTTGGTCATACTGCCAAGAATACCTAACGTTGAACTCGATGAGTGCTTGCCCAGGTACTAAATTGTCTACAAAGTTGCCTGTATCCACATGTGTCACTTGTAAACTTGTGCCTGGAAAGTCTGGGCTGCCCTGCTCCCATTGATGTTGAGTTAACGCGCGTATAACTTCACTTGCCGAGTGTATTGCGTTGTCACAACTATGTGGATAGGCAACATGGCCTTGCTTGCCTTTAACCAATACAGTTCCAGACAATGATCCTCGTCGTCCAACTTTTATGGTGTCACCGGTTTGCTTTGAAGCTGTGGGCTCGCCAACTAAGCACATAGACAGCTTTACTCCTTGTGCGTCTAAATAGGACTTTATCCATTTAGAACCATGCTCAGCCTCTCCTTCTTCGTCGCTGGTAATTAGCCACCAGAAGGTTATTTCCTCTGAGTTCAGGTAATCCACTGCACGTTCAAAGGCAGCTAGCATGGCTGCAATACCGGTTTTCATATCCGCAGCTCCCCGTCCGTACAGTTTATTTTGACTAATTACTGGGGTAAAAGGATCCGAGTTCCATTTATCTAAAGGACCAGGCGGAACAACATCGGTGTGTCCCGAAAAGGCAATATGTGTTTTTCCCTTTCCCCAACGTGCAATAAGGTTACTTACGCCTTCAACCCTATGGATGGTACAGTCAAAACCCAACTTTTCTAAACAATACGCTAGATAGGGCTGACAACCCGCATCAACTGGAGTAATGGAAGGACGGGCCATCAAAATTTCTGAAAAATAAAGGCTTTTAGCTAGAGCGCTAGTAGCTTGAGTTGAATTTTTCATTGTAAATCCACAGATATAAATACGTGATTATTACAACGATAATTCATGACAATGACGTAACAGAAATACGACACGCAAATGACAAGCTAAACCATAAAGGTATTTTTGTCGTATGTTTGAACAGCGGGCACTGCTATATTGATATAGAGTTAAGTTTTGTAACGCATTTATGTTGAGGATAACACTTTGCTAAAAATCATGGTTTTAGTTCCTGTCTTACTTTGCTTATTGTGGTTCGCTTATCTGAAAGCAAACCAGTATTCACTAGCGCAGGGAAAACAGGGGTTTACGTATATACTCGTACTGTCTACCGTTATCGCTCTGTTTTATAGCTTAATGCTGTTTCTCACTCATTAAATTTTCAGCGAAGCACAAAAAAGCCCGCGACTGAAGCGGGCTTTCTCAATAGGGTAGTCAATTAAAGACTGGTTAGTATCTCAACATCAGACTGCGCACGTAACGCGTCAATATACTGTTGGTACACACGTTGCCCCTGTAAACTAGCCAACTGTAAAGACAGTGATGCCTGCGTTGCTTCGTCTAGCTCGGCGGATTCAGACACCCCAGTCAAGCCAACAAGAGCGACACCACCGGTAGACGTACTTGTTACTTCGTAGGCTTTTTCGCCTTCAAGTGCCAACGTAAACAATGTATCTACAATATTACGGTTAACTGTACTTCCTGTACGGCCAATCGCCTCTGCGCTTTCCCAAACTAGCCCTTTTTCTTCTAGTTGAGCATCTACACTCTCGCCAGCTACCAAAGCAGGGATTAAATCTTCAGTCCACAAGCGTGCCAACTCTTGAGATTTTTCAACCAGCAGTACTGCTGTAATTTCGTCACGAACTTCGTCAAGCGCTTTAGTACGTTGTGGCGTGTGTTCAATAACGCGAGCAACCAAAACAGTTTCCTCATCAACGTCAATCAGGTCACTGTTTACGCCTTCGTCGATAAGCGCGCTAGAAAACGCTGCATCTGCAACCGCTGGCACATTAATTTCAAACGGTAGCGAAGTACGGGTGAAAGAAGCTGTCTCAACAACGGGAAGTTCAACGGCATTAGCAAGATCTTCCAGTGTATCTGGAACTTCAAATGCCAACTCAGACATTAGTTGTTGCTGCGCATAGAATTCTTCTAATGCTGCGTCTCGAAGCAACATATCTGTGATTTCGCGTTCAACATCAGCAAAAGGAGTCACGTCTTGGGGCTTAATGTCGGTAAGTTGGATAATATGTAAACCGAAGTCAGTCTCAACAATATCGGTATACTCACCTACACTAGCAATAGCAAAAGCGGCGTCTTCAAACGCAGTACCTTCTTGCTTAATAAATGATAGGTCTCCACCAGACTCAGCAGAAAACGTATCATCTGAATCGGTTTTCGCTACCTCTGCAAAATCCTCACCGGCATTCAACTTCGCCAAAATACCTTCAGCTCGCACTCTTGCAGCGTCAGCATCATCACCTAGCTCAACAAGAACATGAGAAATACGTCTCTCTTCTTCAGTGCTGTAGCTAGTAATATTATTTTCGTAGTAAGCAAGCGCATCGCCATCTTGAACCGTTGCGCGACCTACCAAGTCATTCACCGATAACATGACATACGCAAGCTTAACTTCTTCTTGAGTATCAAATGTTGCTATGTTTTCGTCATAATAAGCCGAGATTTCTTCTTCTGTAACGTCTACGTCACCGTTAAACAAAGAAGCGTCTACTAGCAAATACTTACCATCGCGGGTTTGCTGTTGAAGTGCATTAGCCAACTCAGTTTCACTTGGTAACGAAAATGAAGAGTTATTCACTGCCGCTGCCAATTGGTTTTGCGTCATCTGAGTTCTAAGGTAACCTTTAAAATCAGCAACAGAAAAACCATTCTGACGAAGGATGGCTTGGAAACGGTCGTTATCAAACTGGCCAGCGTATTGAAACTCTGGCATGGCTAAAATGGTTTCTCGAATTTGGGTGTCAGAAACACGCAGCCCCATCTCATCTGCTTGTTGCTGGATGAGTTTTTCACCAATTAAGCGATCCAAAACGTTTTTCTTAAAGTCACTTAAATATTGCTCACTACTGAACAACTGACTCACCGCTTGGCCAAACTGTGCTTCCATTTGTGCACGCTGATTTTGGTATGCACGCTCTAGCTCTTGAGCGCTTATTTCTTCACCGTTAACCGATGCAACCGCACTAGAACCTGATGATGTTAAATAACTACCCACCCCAGCGAACACGAAACTCAGTACGATTAGCATGATAATGCCCATCGCCCAAGGGCCTTGAGAACCTTCTCTGATTCTTTCTAACATGATTGTTTTTCAACTCCGTTGCTTACTACAACTGCCCTGCGTTTTTGTGTTTCGCCAAAGTGGCAAATTACGTTATTTGAAGCGGGCAAAATAAGCGATGATTATAACGCAATAGCGTCGAATATAAATGCCTTTGAACTAATCCCATTAAGGTTTTTTACCCACTAGGTTTATGCATTTCACACCTTACATCAGGGAAAAGCGATATGGGAAGGGTGTGTAACTGAGGCGAACAACCAAGGGTTGGGAATACAATCGACACATATAAAAAAGGCGATGGAATTTCCATCGCCTTTTAAAAACTTATAGATTCTTAGTTACAAGCGTCTTTCAGAGCTTTACCAGCTTTGAAAGAAGGCACTTTCGCTGCTGAAATCTGAATAGTCTCACCTGTTTGCGGGTTACGACCGCTGCGAGCAGAGCGCTCACGAACAGAGAAAGTACCAAAGCCAACCAA
The DNA here is from genome assembly GCA_027013165.1 of Alteromonadaceae bacterium. Classification (GTDB taxonomy): domain Bacteria; phylum Pseudomonadota; class Gammaproteobacteria; order Enterobacterales; family Alteromonadaceae; genus Alteromonas. Next base: position 2,918 of record JALUXV010000294.1, on the reverse strand, counting down.
TGCTACTTGGTCGCCATCTTTTAGTGCTGAAGTCACTGCGTCAGTGAAAGAATCAAGAGCACGGCCAGCAGCCGCCTTAGAGATATCTGCACCTGCGGCGATTTGGTCGATAAGTTGAGACTTGTTCACAATAATGATCCCCTTCGATTGTTATTATACTGTTTTGTCCAAAACGATTAGTGTGGACTTTTATAGCAAGCTTGATGATTAACATCAAGCAGTCTGTCACAATTAATTAACTTTTATTGAATCGCTGCCATCCCTTTGTTGACGTGGCTTCAAGCGAATACTCAGCTAAGGTATCACAACTAAAGCGACTTGGAAGCCCTAAATTGAAAAAAATTCGTGAAACTTCACAGAGGCGTTCAATATTTAACCAATATTAGAGTGAAAATTGCTGAACACCTTATTTATCAAGGCATTCAGCAAATCAATTAGGCAGATTCTACTGAAAATGAACTAGTTGGTTCTTGCAGAGCTATGTCTAATACGTCATCAATCCATTTAACGGGATGTATCGCCAAGTCTTTTTTAACGTTATCGGGGATTTCTTCAAGGTCCCGTTCGTTATCTTTTGGAATAACGACGGTTTTAATGCCCCCTCTATGCGCCGCTAACAGCTTTTCTTTCAACCCGCCTATGGCTAAAACCTCACCGCGAAGCGTAATTTCTCCCGTCATAGCCACATCGCATTTTACCGGATTACCGGTTAACGAAGACACCAAAGCAGTACACATGGCAATACCCGCACTTGGACCATCTTTAGGCGTAGCACCTTCTGGTACGTGAACGTGAATATCACGCTTTTCATAAAAATCTTCGTTAATGCGCAATTTTTCAGCTCGGCTTCTTACTACTGTCATTGCCGCTTTGATTGACTCTTGCATCACGTCACCCAAGGAACCTGTGGAGGTCATTTTACCTTTGCCCGGTACCGACGTGGTTTCGATAGTAAGCAGATCACCACCCACTTGAGTCCATGCTAAGCCTGTGACCTGACCGATCTGATTCTCTTTGTCAGCCTTACCATAGTCAAAACGTTGTACACCCAGATAATCTTTAAGGTTTTCTTGGTCAACAACTATCTTGTCTTTGCTCTTGCTCAGTAATACATCTTTAACCGCTTTGCGGCACACTTTAGAAATTTCACGCTCAAGACTTCGAACACCCGCTTCTCGCGTGTAATAACGAATCATACCAACAATGGCAGATTCCGTGATCTCAAGCTCTTTACTCTTAAGACCATTGCGCTCCATTTGCTTGCCGATAAGGTGTCGAGTGGCAATATTAAGCTTTTCATCTTCGGTATAACCAGAAAGACGAATAACTTCCATACGGTCTAGTAGCGGGCCCGGTATGTTCATACTGTTTGACGTAGCCACAAACATAACATCTGACAGGTCATAATCTACTTCTAAGTAGTGGTCGCTGAAACTACTGTTTTGCTCTGGGTCAAGAACCTCCAACAATGCTGAAGCAGGATCACCGCGCATGTCCGACGACATTTTGTCGATTTCATCGAGCAAAAACAGCGGATTTTTTACTTCCACTTTCGCCATTTTTTGAATCAATTTACCCGGTAATGAGCCGATATAGGTTCTTCTGTGACCACGGATCTCTGCTTCATCTCGAACACCACCTAGCGCCATACGTACATATTTTCGACCAGTTGCTTTAGCTATGGATTGACCTAGTGAGGTTTTACCCACACCTGGAGGACCTACCAAACAAAGGATTGGCCCTTTAAGCTTCTTAACACGCTGTTGCACCGCGAGGTATTCCAAGATACGTTCTTTTACCTTTTCTAACCCATAGTGGTCAGAATCGAGTACCTGCTCTGCGCGAGCGAGATCTCGTTTAACAGGCGAGCGTTTGTTCCAAGGTACATTGGTCAGCCATTCGATGTAGCTACGTAACACCGTTGCCTCAGCAGACATAGGTGACATCATTTTGAGCTTTTGTAACTCAGATTTTGCCTTATCTTCCGCTTCAGAAGGCATTTTAGCATCAGCAATTTTTTTAGAGAGCACTTCAAATTCATCAGGCGCTTCATCCATCTCGCCAAGCTCTTTTTGAATAGCTTTCATTTGCTCATTCAAATAGTACTCTCGCTGACTCTTTTCCATTTGTTTTTTAACCCGAGTACGGATTTTCTTTTCAACTTGGAGTAAGTCTATCTCCCCTTCCATCAGCGCCATTAAATACTCTAAACGTTCATTAACGCCACTCATTTCGAGTACTTTTTGCTTTTCTACCAACTTAAGGGGCATATGCGCAGCCATGGTGTCGGCAAGACGGGCTGCATCTTCAATACCATTCAGCGAGGTAAGTACCTCAGGTGGAATTTTCTTATTGAGTTTAACGTAGCCTTCAAACTGAGATACCGCCGAGCGAATCAAAACTTCCTGTTCACTTTCTTCAATGGCTTCATCTTCTATGCGATTTACATTGGCGACAAAATAAGGCTCAGATTGAACATAGCTCTCCACCTCGCCACGAAGACTTCCCTCTACTAGCACTTTTACCGTGCCATCAGGCAACTTAAGTAACTGTAAAATCGTTGCTATTGTACCCACACTGTATATGTCTTCACATGCGGGTTCATCAACACTCGCGTCTTTCTGTGCGGCTAAGAAGATTTGTTTGTCGTTATCCATTGCCGCTTCTAAACACTGGATCGACTTTTCACGCCCAACAAATAAGGGTATGACCATATGCGGGTAAACAACAACATCCCTCAAGGCTAGTACGGGGATTTCAATACGATTTTCACGCTCAACTGTCATACGTGTTCTCTATTAGTTCCTAATGTGGATTTATATGGGGATACAAGCACAAAGTTCAAATAAAACTTAACAAACAAAATACTAAAGCCTAAATCTATTGTGCAGTGACGCATTCTTACAATGAATACAGAC
>JALUXV010000293.1 GCA_027013165.1 Alteromonadaceae bacterium | reverse complement strand
GAGAGAGTATTACTGTCATTAAAATGTAAAAAAAAAACAAAAAACAAAAAAAAACAACCAAGCTGGATTTGAACTCACAATCCTAGCAAGACAGTGTTACACATTAGACCTCTCGACCATCCCGTCTTCGTGATTGCAAATCTGTTTATAGTCTACTATGTGACAGCTCAACACCTAATGGTCAAGATTTTTTGTTGTTCGTGTGTCACTCACTTGGCGCAGCACTGTTTTTCAATGAGGCAATGCATGGATGCCATCTAGTAATAACAAACAACACTAAATGTGCATGTTGTAATGGTTTTCTTATTGTAGCAGCTAATGTTCATACCTAAGGCATTTTTGTGACTGAGCAAGAATCTAGGCATGTCACCAAATTGCATCACCCTTGCTACACATATTACGTTTTGTGTTGTGGTGCCACCAAAAGCATGGGTGCCACTTTGCCCTGAAACACATGCAAGAGTGGGGTCAGCCCCCCTATCAGTCCACTGCAGTGACTACCACCTCTTAATCACCAACGCCTCTGCAAGTATGAGCAATGTATGCATGCTTAGAGTTATGCATATTACAGTAGAACCACTGTGCTCTCTTTCATAAGCCAAAAGTACAAAAATACTACTACAGAGCTGATGCCTATTTTGTTTTTGGTGTCTTGTTATTGTTGTTTTCTTTTTGCTTTTTTCTCTTTTCTTTTCTTTTTGCTTTCTTTTTACATTTTGTTGTTTTTGGTTTGTTCTTACATTTTACTGGGCATATCCCTTGCTGCGTTAGTTGGGGGGTGGGGGGTGGGGTGTGGGGGCTTGGGGTTCCATGAAACCTGTCTCACTTCAAAGCAAACACTTTTAATAATACTTGTTACAGTGAAACCACTTGCTGATGCTACATTTTTGTTCTTTTTTAAATTTGTTTAACCGTTTGCTGGGGGCCCAGGCCTTGTAAGTTCAAGAGGTGATCCTTAAGGCCTACCTGATTCATAAACCAATCTTCTTTTAATAATACTAATTTAATTGGAACCACTTGCTGATTTTTGTTAATAAATATTGCATCACTATTATTGTTATTAGTTGGTGGGTAATGGTCCTGTGAGTTTTAGGAGGTGTCCCTACGGCTTCTCTCACTCATAAGCAATCACCTTTCAATATGACTAAATACGGTAGAACCATTGTTGCTACTGTTTTTCTTTTTTTAAATTTAATTTTCTGTTTGCAACACACCCTTTTTCTGCTGGCCACAAGCCCTGCTCAGGCCCTGTGAATTCAGCAAGTTTGCAAATAATGTCTGAATAATGTAACCCAATTGGGGTTACCACCTTATAGCACTGTGACACGTGTTGCCATTCAGACAGGTATCACAAATTTGAACAGAAGTGCACACAATCATTGTTGAAGATATCTAGGTAAAATAAGACATTTGGTTCCAAGTTTGATTAGGTTTCTTTTAACGTTGCACTTTGCTACTAGAGCAAGATAGAGAAGCTAGTTTCGGGTATGGTGTGAAATGTGTGGTGTGGATTTTGCATCACATCAAGTCTTGCCTATTGCATATTGCTTACTTAATATAAAGTTGACATTTCTAAGACAAGATGGCAGCAAGTTCCATTGCCTCATGCACACTTGATGCAAGTTTACATGGAAATTCCACACTTACCAACAGAGGCTACTGACCACCTCATCCACGACATAGATAGCACATGGTATTTGTTTACATTATTTCTACTTTATTACTACCTTATCCCAAAACCCTAGCCATAACCCGAACCCTACCCTAACCCTAACCCTATCCTAGCCCTAACCCTAATCCAAACCCTACCTCTAACTTAGCCTAACCCTACCACCAAACCAACTTCTAAGCTTAACTCTACCACTAACACTAACCCTCTCTATACCCCTAACACTAATCGTCACCTTAACCACATCCTTAACCCAAACCCTAACCCTATCCAACCCAACACTAACCTGAAACCTAACCCTAAACCCTAACCTAACACCAACCCTAACAATAACCCTACCACTAACCCTATCCTAACCCTAACCCTAACCCTAATCCTACCACTAACCCTA
>JALUXV010000292.1 GCA_027013165.1 Alteromonadaceae bacterium | reverse complement strand
TTTAATGCAAGCGTACCGATTAGAAATGGGCACCAAATTAGCCAATTCAAACGGTAAAGATCTGTATCAGTTTTGGGGCGACAGCATTACTGAAAACCTCAACAATGCAATGATAGAACAAGGCGATAACGTACTTGTTAATTTAGCATCGAACGAGTATTTCAAGTCGGTTAAGAAAAAGTCACTCGATGGTATGATTATCACCCCTGTTTTTAAAGACTACAAAAACGGTCAATACAAAATTATTAGTTTCTTTGCGAAAAAAGCGAGAGGCTTGATGGCCAGGTATATCATCGAAAATCGCGTGCAAGATGCAAACACTCTAAAAGCCTTTGACTCTGCGGGTTATGCTTATAGTGAAGAGCAAAGCTCGTCGACGGAAATGGTGTTTCTGCGCCGAGTTGAGGACTAGTTTTCAAACTTTTGTGTAAGTTTTTTGAGAATATCTTCAGTTTTCAGTGAGAGGATCTCTTCCTTATCTGCACTTAGGCTACTGAGTCGGCACATTTGTTTTTTGCGTAGATGTGTCGCGAAGTAAGTTAACCCAAATAGTTGTAGTATCCCTACAAACTAATAACAGCTCTCGGGTTGCAGTTAAGAAGTGTTGAACTAAAAGCATACCGCATAGTTCATCAATCCTAATTGTCTGAGAACAAAGGAATTCCAAATGTATACACTGTATGGGTATCCCCGAACACGTTCTGTGCGTGTTGCGTGGGCATTAGAAGAAATAGGTTTGCCCTATTCTTACTGTTCGGTTGATTTGAAAGTTGGCGAACATTTCTCTGATGAATTTCGCAAAATCAACCCCGCCGGAAAAGTTCCAGCATTAGTGACCAAAGAGGGCACGCTGTCTGAGTCTGCGGCAATTTTAACCTATCTCGCTGACAAACATGCCCGGCATGAATTTATTCCAGAACCAGGCTCCTTTTCTCGTGGTTTGTATGAGCAAACCATGAGCTTTTTGGTCACTGAGTTGGAGCAGCCACTTTGGACTATTGCGAAGCATAAATTTGCGCTTCCTGTAGAAAAGCGCGTTCCAGCGGTAATAGATGTCGCCAAATGGGAATTTAGCCGTGTGCTTAAAGTCTTTTCAAAAATGTTAGGTTCTAACGCCTTTTTAGTAGATAACAGTTTTAGCATGGTTGATGTTGTTGCGGGGCACGTATTGTCTTGGGCTAGAACAAGTGAACTAGACATTCCTTATGACAACGTGGTTTCGTATGCCGAAAGGCTACTTTCGCGTAAAGCGTATGACAGGGCATGGCGAAAAGAGCTTGCTCATTTGTCAGAGTAATAAAAATTTAGCGTGACCAAGCACTTCTGGTCTATTACAGTATGTTTTTTGTTCATGTGAACGTGAGGAATCTGTAATGGAACTTGGATTGTTTTCCCTTAGTTTGGCGGTAAGGGATATTGTTGAATCGAAAAAATTTTATGAAACTCTTGGATTTGAGGCAATGCCCTCCTGTGGCTCGGTTGAAGAAAAGTGGGTAATCATGAAACACGGTCAAACCATGATTGGTTTGTTTGAAGGCATGTTCGACGACAATATCCTTACCTTTAACCCTTCTGATGTTCGTGCTGTTGAAGCACATTTACAAGAGAATGGAATAGAGATTGAAGTGCCGGTAAAAGGTGAGAGCGGCTCGGGTCATTGTATTGTTAAGGACCCTGACGGAAACACCATCATGCTAGATCAGTTTTAGAATATACAGGCGGCATCTGAAAATACCGCCTGTAATTTATTTTCTTCTCTTGTGTCGGCCTGCATATTGCTCAGTAAATCATCGTAGTCGATATCACCAGCATCCTCATCAGAAACATAGCCGTCATTGGCGTATTCAATGGTTACTCCCCAAGATGCACTATCTAGTACGCGATATTCTTGTGGAAATAACATTCCCAAGGTTAGTTCTCCCTCTGGGTTTCCCCAAGCTTCTTCTAACACGCGTTTGGTATCTTGCGGAGAAAGGTAGTAGTAGTCTTCTGGCACGGATAGGCTAGCTTTACCCCCAGGAAGGGCAATTTCTCCAGTTTGATAGTTCAAGGATGCTTCGAATTCCTCAACCCATTGAAAGTATTGTTGAGCTTTTAGCTCTTCTTCGGTAAGTGAAATCGCTGATTCTTCATTACTGTCAACGACTTCTTTTAATAACGTTGTTTCTTCGCTACTTTGTGCAATGGTTGAGGTTGAAAGTAGCAATAGTAAAGCGGTTACTCCACGGGCAATAAATGAGGAATTCATAGAACGGTCCTTGTTTTGTTATTGTGGTTTTGTCAAATTGCGCTAAACAAACACAAATGTCAGTGTGCAATTTTTTGTTAATGTTTGATAGCTGTAGCAATTAGTCAAATATTTAATTTTTTGCAAAAAATTGCGCCCCGATACTGCAATCAACGACACAGAGCTTAACCTTTGTTAACCTTGAATATGAGCACTTGTAAGTACAGGGAATTTAGGTATTTGTGAAAGACTTGTTAGGCAGAGCAAAAAAATTGGCGAACGCCAAAGCGGACTCGATACTTAGTGAATTAGACAATGGCTTCAAATCGGCGAAAGAAGTGGTTGCTGGCCTGCCTATTTTTATTTCACTAGAACGTTCCCAAAACACCCAGTGCGACTACGACGAGAAGCACTATTTTGTAATTCCTTATCATTTGAGTGAATCAGGATTCCTACTTCACACCATGCGCTCAATTCCAAAGGGGGTTTTAGAAGTCAATGATTTGCCCAAAAGGCGAGTATTTCATTTTCCTAATGAGCACTATGAGGGAACATTGCGCCAGTATATGTTAGACGCGGCCAAAAACATGGCCTATGAGTCTTCTTCACAAAACGTAAGTAGCCTCGAAAAACTAGCCGATGATATAGATTCTCTCGACAATAAATTAACCTACGGCATGCTTTTTATTGGTGGTATTGCGGCCATATTCAATCCGCTAATTGGTGCTGGTATTGCAGTAAAAGCATTGCTGCCAAGCATCTCTGGCACATTTGCCAAGTATGGCCTGAAACCCATTGGCGAGAGGGTTACAAAAGCACAGGTTGAGAAGAGCGCTAAGCAGGCACAAGAACACGTGCTCAAACAATTTTCAGAAGCCTCAACGGTGAAAGTCGTTAATCCTATACTTAGTGAATTGGAATTTGCATTAAGGACCACCGAAGATATTCACGACCCACTGCATGACCCTAATTTAGCTGATGGGACTATTCAGGAGCTACCCGGTGAGAGTTGGAGAAACCTCACTGAAACTGCCATTTGTCATGTTTACAAAGACGTTATCAACAATGAGTCGCTACATCATGAAGCCAAATTAGGGCCTGAAGATATCCGATGGTTAGAAGTGTTACTGGCTGGAAAACTAGGCGATTAAAACCCAGGTCAAAATTATTCCCAAAGGCCGGTTGTTATCGTTTTATTTCAGTAGCCTTCTTTAATTGCGGGTTAAACAAAACAACCTATAACGCCAGTACTTTCATAATGTTGATATAAGTATCAACCCAGTATTTTTCGCGATTTTCATCCAGATATTGGAGTAATTTTTCGTGTTCTTGCGCAGTGATGGATAAGTGATCGCCGCCTACACCATGCATCAAAATATTGACCAGCTTGATGGAATCAGGTTGTTGCTCAATAAAATCAATAATGGCTTGGGCATCTATGTTTGCTGGTGCGATTAGAGCGACCTTAGATTTATCCTCTTGTGACTTGATTGCGATAAATAAGGAGCTAGCGGCTTCTATATAGTTACCTCCAAGAGCCATTTCGTCAAAACATGGCGGAGTTAAGGTACGTTCATCTCGACCATCAATGGCTTTCAAAAGTGTGTTGGCCACCTGCAACTCTTCTAGCATTGATTTCACAGGCCTTTTGTCTAAATCATTATGGGCTGGAACCCACATTCGATTGGGCTTAGACGCACTGCATGCGTGAAAAACCGTATGGTTACCTAACTCATGGCCTAGTTTTGCAATTTCTCGCCATTCGTCTAAACGGTACTGAAATGCTGGCGCCGTTGGCACAACATAGAATGACGCCTTGAAATTATATTTTTCGAGTGCAGGTAAGGCATGATCAAGTTGGCTTGGCAGTGCATCATCATAAGACAAGCTAATGGCGAGCCTTTCTTGAGATCCAAACCCATAATTACTAAATACAAAAAGGCTCAATACAAAAGGCATTAGAATGTGTTTCATATGTTTAGCTCGCTAACTATTTTGTATAACTTAACACGTTATTTGATGAGTAAACGATTACGATTTTAAGTATTAGTAGGCTTAAAATTACATATTCTGCAAGATGAAGACGCTCTTTAGAATTTCATTTTCCTTCATCCACGGTGACCTTTTTATCTTTTAAATTTCCCCTTATTTAAACTTTCTCATCTTTATTCGCGACAGAAGGATTATCACTCGTGGTGCCACCAAGAGTGAGAACTATTGAACGCGTAAAAAGAGGGATGGGGATGAAAATAGCGGATACCAGTGCGCAGGATGTGGCTGTTGCACCACAATCACAAAAGAAAAAATGGATTATTGGAGGGATTGCTACACTACTGGTAATGAGTGCTCTAGGCGTTTTGGCATCGGGCTACACGAGTTGGGCGAGTACTGATATATCAATAGCTAGAGACAGATTGAGAATTGCCGCAGTTACGCAAGGCGATCTTACCCGGGACTTATCTTTGCAAGGCAGAGTTGTGGCTGCCGTCAGTCCTAAACTTTACAGCCCCTATCAAGGGACGATTAACTATCAAGTCACTGCTGGAGACTCTGTTGAAGTAGGGCATATTCTCGCATACATAGATAGCCCTGAACTTACCAATCAACTCAAGCAAGAAGAAGCTAACTTACAGCGACTGCAAATCGAGCTTGAACGCAAAAAAATTGATGCAAAACAACAAGCGCTACAAGACCAAAAAGCGGTAGATTTAGCACGTGTGGCCTTGAGTGCTGCTGAGCGAGAAAAGCGTCGGGCAGACAGCGCGTTCCAACATCACAGTATTAGTGAAATTGATTTTGAAAAGGCACAGGACGACCTAGAAAATGCAACCTTGGAACATCAACACGCAGTATCTGACGCCGATCTTAATAGAGAGCTACTAAGCTTTGAGGTGCGAACGAGTCAACTACAGGTAGATCGTCAGTCACTTTTAGTGGCCGATTTACAGCGTAAAGTAGAAGAACTCACCGTTCGTTCTCCGGTTTCGGGCATTGTGGGTAACCTTGCGGTTGAGCAGAAAAATCAAGTGGCTCAGAATCAAGATATATTGTCTGTTGTCGACCTCAGTGAATTTGAACTAGAAGTACTTATTCCTGAAGGATATGCAGATGACCTTGCCATAGGAATGGAAACCGAAGTCATGGTGGATGGCAATAAACGCCGTGCCACTTTGGTGACAATATCTCCTGAAATTATCGATAACCAGGTGACCGCTCGAGTTCGATTTAGTGATGGTCACGTCTCTGGGTTACGTCAAAATCAGCGATTAACTACCCGAATTCTCATCGAAAACAAACCCAATGTATTAATGGTTCAAAGGGGCCAATTCCTTGAAAGCGGCAGCGGACGTATTGCGTACATTGTACGCGGTGACATAGCCACAAAAGCTTCAATAAATACCGGTGCAAGAAGCTTGTCTAACGTAGAAATACTTTCAGGACTTAACGCCGGGGACCAAATCATCATCTCTAGCACTGACGCTTTTCGCGGCGCAGAGACAGTTTTACTCACTCAATAGAGGAAGAACAACATGCTTAAAATGGAAAGTATCAGCAAGGTATTTAGAACTGACGTGGTAGAAACTCATGCGCTGCGAGAGTTTAACTTGAATGTGGATGAAGGTGATTTTGTCACCGTAACTGGGCCGTCTGGTTCCGGAAAAACCACCTTCCTTAATATAGCAGGGCTACTTGAAACCTACACCTCTGGCACCTATGAGTTAGACGGTAAAGATGTATCTAACTTGAGTGATAGTGCACGAAGTCGACTAAGAAACGAAAAGATTGGTTTTATCTTTCAGAGCTTTAATCTGATTCCAGATTTGAATTTGTTCGACAATGTTGACGTGCCGTTACGCTATCGAGGTTTTAATAGTAGTGAGCGCAAAAAGCGTATTGAAGAAGCACTTGAAACGGTTGGTCTTAGCAACCGAATGAAGCATCTTCCGGCACAGCTGTCAGGTGGCCAACAACAGCGTGTTGCTATTGCTCGCGCTTTAGCGGGGTCTCCGCGCTTTTTGTTAGCCGATGAACCCACCGGTAACTTAGACAGTAAAATGGCCCATAGTGTTATGGATTTGCTTCACAACATTAATCAACAGGGAACTACCATTGTGATGGTGACCCATGATCCCGGTTTTGCGAAACAGGCTAAGCGCAATATCTTCGTTCGCGATGGGCAGGTAAGTGAACATAGAGTGGTTGAGCAGGACTTGCTTGCAGCGGCAAGCGCTTAGGAGAGGCTTATGTTTTTCTACTACATTAAGCTCGCGATGTTGAGTTTTAAACGTAACCCTATTCTTAGTTTGCTGATGGTATTGGCCATTGCCTTTGGCATCGGGGCCTTGATGACCACAATTACGGTCAACTATTTAATGTCTAATAACCCCATCAAGGCAAAAAATGATGTGCTGTACCATGTACAGTTGGATAGTTGGAGTCCCTTTGAAGCCGCACGAGATACAGATGCTCCCCCTCTTCAAGTCACTTGGACCGATGCCACTAACCTGCAGCAAGCACAGCAGGCGTTCAGGCAAGCCGCGATGGCCCGCTCGGGGGGTATCATCGAACCCGAGGATCCAGACGTGAAGCCTTTTCAGGCTAGTTTTCGTCTGACTTATACCGACTTTTTCCCCATGTTTAACGTTCCATTTATCTATGGCTCTGGATGGGAGGATTCAGCCGATGAAACGGCCGAGCAGGTCGTCGTGTTATCTCGTGACGTTAATGACAGAGTCTTCGGTGGCGAAAACTCAGTGGGAGAGTCAGTCACGATTTTGGGTAAAGTTTTTCGCGTTGTAGGTGTGATTGATGAGTGGCATCCGGTACCAAAATTCTTTGACTTAAATACTGATGATTTTGGTGGTACGGCAGACGTTTTTATGCCGCTTTCGTTGAAATTACCCATGGAATTGCCAAGTTGGGGGAACACCAATTGTTGGAAGCCCCCCGAAGGTACCGGCTTTGAGGCTTTTCTTAATTCAGAATGTGTTAACTATCAATTTTGGGTGGAGTTGACGTCGCCCCAGGATGAAGCCCGATACCATGCCTTTCTCGACAGTTATGTTGAAGAACAAAAAGCGTTGGGTAGATTTCCACGCCCCCTTAACAATCGAATGAACAATGTTCAGGAGTGGTTGGAATACAATGAAGTGGTGGCCGATGATGCACAAATAATGATGTGGCTGTCGATAATGTTTTTGTTGGTGTGCTTGTTAAATACTATTGGTCTGATGCTATCAAAGTTCATCGGCAAATCCGGTGAAATTGGGTTACGACGAGCTGTTGGCGCTACACGAGGCAATTTGTTCTTCCAACACTTGGTGGAAACCGCATGTATTGGTTTGGCAGGTGGTTTGCTAGGGCTAGTGTTCTCTTACTTTGGTTTACAAGGTATTCGAACCTTGTACGGGGAGTTTGCCGACCGATTAACTACGCTTGATGCAACCATGATGTTATTGGCTATCGGCATTTCAACAATTGCCACCATTATCGCAGGGATCTATCCAACGTGGCGTGCAAGCGCTATCGCTCCCGCTGGTCAATTAAAGGGGTAAGACGCCATGACACAATTAAATCTTGGACCAATATTTAGAAGCTTGCTTCGAAATAAAACGGGTGCATTTCTTATTGCGCTACAAATTGCTTTTACCATGGCCATTGTACTCAATGCCTTATTCATCATTGGAGAGCGAAGCGATTTGATGGCTCGCTCTAGTGGGGTTGATGAGGCGAATAGTTTTCAGATTAGTAGTACAGGGTTTGCTTCAGGATTCAATCATTTGAATACGATGAAGGAAGACTTACGACAAATTCGTGCGTTACCGGGAGTGATAAACGCAACAACAATAAACGCTATTCCTACCAGTAATGGAGGCTGGTCAATGTCTTTGCAGGTAGAGCCAGGAGAAGACAAAGCGAGCACGCCAACCGCGGTTTACATGGTCGATGAACACGGTATTGATACGCTAGATGTTGATCTTGTTGCCGGCAGCAACTTTTTAGCCACAGATATCCGCTTGCGAGATGGTACACAAGAAGGATGGCCACAAAATATTATTGTAACGGTAGCGCTAGCTAACGAGATGTTTCCTGAACTCAACTACGCTGAAACCGTAGGAAAAACGATTTACATCAACAATACCGAGCCTATGCAAATTATTGGCGTGATAGATCAGCTTCAGGCACCTTGGATCAATTGGAATAAACTTGAGAACGCCATGTTATCGCCTGAACATATTCTGGGTGACAACTGGTCTAGATACTTCGTTCGTGCCGAAGAAGGTATGCGTGACCAAGTAATGCGAGAGGTGGAAGAGCTATTAGCAATAAGAGCTGACGAACGCCTTGTAGAAAACTTGCGCTCCTTTGTGGAAATACGCGAAGAAAGCTACAACCGTCATCATGCCATGATTCAAATATTGTATATGGTGATGGTGACTATGATAGCAATTACAGGGAAGGGAATTGTGGGGCTAGCGAGTTTCAATGTAAATCGTAGGTTACGTCAGATTGGCACCCGAAGGGCACTTGGTGCAAGTAAAACAAACATAGTGCAGTATTTTATGACTGAAAACGTCATTATTACTACACTAGGTGTTGTGGCTGGCGTCGCGCTAACTATCGGTTTGAACATGACACTTGTGTCGGCGTTTCAATTAGGGCGTATGCCTATGTACTTTTTGCCACTTGGTGGGTTGTGCTTCTATCTATTAGGACAAGTGGCAGTGCTTGGTCCTGCGTTAAAAGCATCCTCAATCCCCCCTGCTATGGCAACGCGCAACGTTTAGTATCAAGAAGGGCGCGGGCTCACACCAATGTGTTCGGCTTATTTAGGGATGTATTAGCATTTGCGAGGGAAAGTGAGGCTCGTTTTACAGCCGTCTGAGGCAGGGATGCCGAAGCCGAGCCCCCAAGGAGGGGTTCACGGCGTGCAGTAAAACGAGCTTAACTTTCCCTCTTGTTTGTTGAAACAAGGTTATTGAAGAGGCACACTGCCCATGCCTCTCTAATGATTAAATCGATGCGGCAAGTTCAGCACCTTGACGAATAGCTCGTTTGGCGTCTAGCTCTGCTGCCACATCAGCGCCGCCGATAATATGAACCGACATACCTTTTGCTTCAAGTGGTGCTTTTAAAGGTTTAAACGGCTCTTGGCCCGCACACACGATAATATGGTCAACTTCAAGGCACATGGGCTTATCGTTTATCGTGATATGTAGTCCTTGGTCATCAACTTTTTCATAAGTAACGCCATTCATCATTTTCACGTTATGGTGGTTTAGTGATTGCCTATGTATCCAACCCGTAGTTTTACCTAACCCTTTACCTACTTTAGAGGCTTTTCTTTGAAGCAAGTAAACTTCTCTTTCAGACGGGGTGATATGCTTTTGTGTTAGCGCACCAGGCTGACTATAGTCCTTATCGATACCCCAGTGGGCGAGCCACTTTTCTTTATCCGTGGCCAAGCTTTCTTCTTCAACAAGAAATTCAGCAACATCGAAGCCGATACCGCCAGCGCCAATAATAGCCACCCGTTTTCCTATTGGCGTTTTGTCTCTAAGTACGTTCAGATAGCTCAATACCTTGGGGTGATTACTTCCTTCTATGGCGAGATCTCTTGGTTTAATTCCTGTAGCAAGGACAACTTCGTCGAAATGCATTCCAGCCAAGTATTCGGCTGTCACTGCTTGGCCTAAGTGCATGTTTACGCCAGTACGCAGCAGTTGATTGTTAAAGAAACGCAAGGTTTCATAAAACTCTTCCTTGCCCGGCACTTGTTTGGCGTAATTGAACTGGCCACCAATCTCTTTTGCACTGTCGAACAAGTGTATTTCGTGTCCGCGATCGGCAGCGTACATTGAAAAGGCCAACCCAGCTGGACCAGCACCCACGACAGCAATTTTCTTGGCCTGTGCTGTTGGCGTAAAGGTAAGCTCTGTTTCATAACACGCTTGAGGGTTGACCAAACAGCTTGCCCTTTTTTGCTCGAACGCATGGTCCAAGCAAGCTTGGTTACACGCGATACAGGTATTGATGAGATGAGACTGATCATTGATTGCCTTATTCACAAAATGAGGGTCGGCTAAAAAGGGGCGTGCCATCGACACCATATCCGCGTGGCCTTCAGCGAGTACCGATTCGGCCACTTCAGGGGTGTTGATTCGGTTAGTGGTCACCAAAGGTATAGAAACTTCCCCCTTCATGCGCTGTGTGATCCAAGTGAAGGCCGCTCGTGGAACTGAGGTTGCGATTGTGGGAACTCGAGCCTCGTGCCATCCAATCCCCGTGTTGATTATAGTCGCACCTGCTTTTTCAATAGCCTTAGCTAAATAGACAACTTCTTCCCAGCTAGCACCACCTTCAACGAGGTCCAACATAGACAAGCGATAAATGATAATAAAATTTTCGCCTACCTTTTCGCGGGTTTGTTGCACTATTTCAACGGCTAGTCTGGCGCGATTTTCCAAGCTACCACCCCATTCGTCATCTCTGTGATTAGTGCGTTGACAGAAAAATTGATTAATGAGGTAGCCTTCAGAGCCCATAATTTCTACGCCGTCGTAGCCAGCCCGTTGAGCGAGAGACGCACATTTTACGTAGTCCTTTATCGTACTACGTACCGCTCTAGAAGAGAGGGCACGGGGTTTAAATGGCGTAATAGGTGATTTCATAGCAGAGGCAGACACGGCAAGAGGATGATAACCATAACGTCCTGAATGCAGTATCTGCATACATATTTTGCCACCTTCAGCATGCACAGCATCAGTAATTTGTTTGTGTTGTTTAACGTGTTTGTTACGGGTCATTCTTCCTGCAAATGGTGCCACCCATCCGGAAATATTGGGGCTAATACCACCAGTGACAATTAATCCCACACCTCCCTTTGCCCGTTCAGCGTAAAATGCGGCAAGTTTTGAAAAGCCGTCTTTTTCTTCTTCTAAACCTACGTGCATCGAGCCCATGAGTGTTCGGTTTTTGAGGGTGGTGAAACCCAAATCGAGGGGAGCGAGAAGATGAGGGTAAGGGGCTTGTGACGTTGTCATAATCAGTCTCTGGTTTTGTACGTCAGACCAAGGTTGTGGACTGACCAGTTAGATAAGGATTATTGACTAGATTAACCCATTGGTAAAGGCAACAGGCTACAATTTGTTAACATGACTCTATGCTTTTTGCTCGGCTAGTTCTTCTTCTATTTGTTCATTTGACGGTAGGTCGGCCAAGTAACCAAGAGATTTTTCTCTTTGTTCGGTCGATAGCTGTTCTGAGGAAAGCACCGACATGCAATGCTGAATTGCCTGAAAGTGCTCTTTCTCTAATGACTTCATTTCATATATAGCCACTAGTGTTTTGAGCAAGTTTAAAGTAATTTGAACGTTAGTGGGGGCTAGCTTCGATGCATCTGATAATGCAGAAAACGCGGGCTGATAGCGCTTTTGTTTGTAATGGCTCGACGCCATATCAATCAGCTCTCTGGGTGTAAAATGAATGCTTCGCTTTTCATCAATTTCTTGGTCAATGTAGCGCATGATGATTGGGTTAGAAAATGCGTCTTCAGAAAGTTCGGATTTGATTCGGGTTAACAGTGCTATCGCTTTTTCTCGGTTGCCCAGTGCGTGATACAGCTTAACAAGGTCTAGCTTGTCTTCAAAGGAAAGGTCTAAGCTA
>JALUXV010000291.1 GCA_027013165.1 Alteromonadaceae bacterium | reverse complement strand
CTAAAACTAGAATCTTTCCAGGACTCGTTTGACAGAGAAAAGGTGGAAGTCTCGTCGTCTTTCCAGCACCTGTTTCCGCCTTTATGAGCAGGGATGTTGCTTCTTGAAGCTCATTTCTAATATCTTCAAGATGCTGATCAATGGGAAATTTATTTGGGTTAAGTTCCACGTAGTGATTATAGCGCTGTGTCCTTGAGCTGTCAGTATTTTGGGGTAGAATATGAGCATAATTAAGACATAGAAAAGGAAAATATATGCAAAAGTGGGATGAAAGATTTAGTGAAGAAGGTTTTGCTTATGGTGTGGAACCAAATGATTTTTTAAGAGAAAAGCTCGAGAACTTTCCCGTTGGAGCTAAAGTTCTTTGTATCGCTGAAGGGGAAGGAAGAAATGCTCTAGGACTTTTGAAAAGAGGTTGTGAAGTTCATGGTGTTGATCTTTCGAGTGTTGGAAAAGAGAAGGCATTAGCATTTACAAAAGAGAACGGTTTTGAAATGACTTATGAGATTGCAGATCTCTTTGAATATGATTTTGGTGAAGAGAAGTGGGATGGGATAGTTTCTATATTCTTTCATTGTCCAACAGGAACACGTATGGAATTCCATCAAAAATTAGAGAGGGCGCTAAAACCAGGTGGTCTTTATTTATTTGAGGCCTATGCCAAAGACCAGCCAGAGTTTGGTACGGGTGGGCCAAAGGATGAAGAACTCTTATATACGACGGAAGACTTCAAAAATTCTAACCTCGAGCAACTTCATTTAGAAGGAGTGAAAAGAGAGATCATTGAAGGTAAGTATCACACTGGTATGAGCTCAGTAATTCAATACCTTGGAAAAAAATAACACAAAAATCACATGGTGTGCGGTGCGAAAGCCTATACACATAGTATAGGCTGCCGTAAGCTTATCCCATGAAAAATTACTTTAAAGAAAATCCAGAATTAATTGAACATATAAGACAGGGGATAGAGAGGGAATGTTTAAGAACATTACCTGATGGACAATCATCACAAGCTCCTCACGCCAAAGATCTTGGCTCTAAATTAACACATTCACATATTACAACTGATTATGCTGAAAACTTAGTTGAATACATCACTGATGTGCATCTTAAAACAGACTCACTATTAGAAGAGCTTGAGGCCCTTCATGCGTTTACAGTTAAGAATATTGCTGGGGAAGTTCTATGGCCTAGCTCAATGCCTTCTCTGCTTCCAGAGGACTCAAAGATTCCAGTTGCTGATTACGGTAAATCAAATACTGGAACATTGAAGAGACTCTATCGTGTTGGACTTGGGCATCGTTATGGTCGCTCAATGCAATCTATCGCAGGAGTGCACTATAACTTCTCGATGACAGATACATTTTGGGAAAAGCTCAGAAGTGATGAGGGTAGTGAACTCACTCTTAGAGATTTTAAATCGCAAAAGTACTTTCAGTTAATTAGAAATTTTCAAAGAAATAAGTGGCTTTTAATGTATCTCTTTGGAGCAAGCCCTGCTGTTGACAAGAATTTCCTCGTTGGCAAGAAGCACAATCTCACTCAATTAAATGATTCTACTTTTTATACAGAGTATGGGACATCATTGAGGATGGGCGGACTTGGTTATACAAGTTCAGCTCAAGAAAAGATTAATATTTGTTTT
>JALUXV010000290.1 GCA_027013165.1 Alteromonadaceae bacterium | reverse complement strand
GTAAACAATACCTTATACGGCTATGTTGAAATTGGCCTAAACATAGCCTCAGTTACTGAATCGGTCTCTAGGGTTAGAAGCTGGACGGTAACCCTCGCTCTGATGGAGTTCGTTCTAGTTGGTTTGTGTTCGTATTTACTCGGCTCCTTTTTAATGTCTCAGCTTCAGCAGCTTTTGCAGGGTGCTAAGCACTTAGGTGAGGCGGTAAGAAACAATAACTATAAAGAAGTTTTTGTTCCTGTTAGGGGGAAAGATGAATTAAGCGAGCTCGCTGAGGCATTTAATCAACTCGTTGAGCGGCTAAAGGAAGAGTACGAACAGCGCCAGCGTGCACAAGATGACCTTAAAGAGCTAAACACACTTCTCGAAGAAAAAGTGCAAGACCGGACAGCCTTACTTAACCAGAAAAACTATCAGCTAGAAGAAACGAACAAAGATTTAAAAGAGACCCAAGTACAACTTCTTCAGGCTGAAAAAATGGCATCAGTAGGGCAACTCGCAGCTGGTGTTGCCCACGAAATTAATAACCCTGTAGGTTTTGTTAGCAGCAACATTTCAACACTCAGTGAATACGTTGCGACTTATCAAATGATTTTTTCGCAGATTCAGGTTGTTTTAGACGAGAAGGATGAGCAAAAACGCGCGCTTGCTCTCAATAAACTAGAAAAAATGCTGGGCAATCAAGATATGGCTTTCATCAATGAAGATATTTCCGACTTGCTCGGTGACTCTCGCGAAGGCTTGCAGCGCGTTGCTGAGATAGTGAAAGGGCTTAAATTGTTTTCTCGCGTTGATAGCGATCAAATGCAAAAACACAACATTAATGATTGTGTGCGAACCACATTGGCCATGGTTAATAACCAACTAAAATACATATGTACAGTAGAAACGCATTTAGGAAGGATCCCTGACGTAGATATGAACGTTGGTAAAATATCTCAAGTGATAACTAACCTTCTCATTAACGCTGGTCAAGCTATTGAAGCTACTGGCAAAAACGGAAAAATTATTATCACAACGTGCACTGTTGGCGAGTTTGTTGAGTTACGAGTAGAAGATTCCGGCTGCGGAATACCGCCAAGCCACCTTGATAAGCTGTTTAATCCTTTTTTCACTACAAAACCGGAAGGACAAGGAACGGGTTTAGGACTTTCAATTTCATTTGGTATTGCGCAAGAACACGGTGGAACGCTATCTGCTTCTAGCACCGAAGGAGAAGGCAGTACATTTACGCTAGCGCTTCCAACCAACCCAGTTTCCAAAGACTCACAAAATAACGGTGAGACTAATAATGCATGAAGTTATAGTGTCAAATAATGCAATAGCATGTGATATTAGTTACGTCGCGTATAAGGATAATTTTTTATGACAGAGCCTACTGAACAAGCTTCAACCTATACCGTGCTATTTGTCGACGACGAACCTAATATTCTTCGTGCAATTAAACGCGCGCTCTTCACTATGGATATTACGCTACTGCTTGCTGACAGCGGTGCTAAAGCACTCGAACTGATGAGTAATCACGAGGTCCACGTTGTAATCTCAGACATGAAAATGCCTCAAATGTCAGGCGCTGAGCTTCTTGAGCAAGTTGCTATTAATTACCCCGATACATTTAGAGTTGTACTTACAGGATATGCCGATATCGAATCAACCATTAAAGCCGTTAACCAAGGTAAAATTCATCGATATCTTCAAAAGCCGTGGGATAACCAAGAATTAATATCTGTGGTTGAGGAAGGGCTAGAGCGGGTTAAATTGAAGGCCGAAAATACGCGTCTTCAAAAACTTACTCGCCTTCAAAACAGAAAGCTTAGAGACGTAAACGCTTCGCTGGAACAAGTGGTTCAAAAGCGCACGCGCCAGATAAAAGCAGCGCTAAATAAAATCGAAAAACACAACCTTGCAATGGAGCAGGTGCTGTTCAACGTGATAAGCATTAATCCAAACATCAACGGTAAGTTTGCTATTGAGGTGAGTGAGTTAGCGTCGAAACTTGCGCGTATTGCTCGTTTAGAGAAAGACGAAATAAAACAAGTGCGCTATGCCGGCCTTATTTGTGAGCTAG
>JALUXV010000289.1 GCA_027013165.1 Alteromonadaceae bacterium | reverse complement strand
CATTGGTCATTGCACCGAGTGAAGTACTGCGCTATATCGCAGCACTGGACCGTGTTGTTTCTCCGTGGGTGCATCCATTTGGGTTGGAGAAGGATAGATACGCACTGAAAGAGGCACTGAAACGAATAGCTAAAGTGTCACTCGAATTAGTGAAGTACAAGGACTTTATCAGGAATTTCATTAACGTGGATGGGACCCCAGTTGAGAGTCTAGAGGTTCAACTCAAGGAATGGGCCGAGGAAGACGAGTATAATTACGAATCAGATGACAACAAAGACCAGCGACACGGGTGGATAAGTGACAGTGATAGTGAAGATGAGGAAGACGTGAAAGAAGATGACATCACCGTAAACGGACAGGAAAGTAATGACTCTATTCAGTCAGAACCCGGTGACCAGTCAGCGTCTCTCGATGATATCATTGACCAGACAGGAGAAGACTATGGCAATATCTCGTTTGAAGAGCAAGAGGAAGGCGATTGGTTTGGGGGTAATTTGACAGGTGAATGGTACCACGGTTCTGATTCTGATGCCACTATACCAGTTGACCAAGATATCCTAGAAGATATTGATCCCATTATTGAATTGGCTGGTGCCATCGTCACACTGCGGCGATTGGAGAAGGTGGCGACCAGTGATAGTTCGACTGAAAAAGAGATTCAAGATTCGAAGACCATGATAAGAACTGCGTCTGACGTCATTTCCAAACTATCAAATGAACTTGAACTCTCGCCTCAAAACAGGTCGAGCCGAGTGGACGTGTCACACAGCATCCTGCCCCGGATGATGGATTCTGATCTACTTTCACCCGATGTCAAAGATACTGTCTACAAAGAAACCGTACCTGCCATGGTTGAGAAGGCGTCTTTAGGATTTATCACTATAGGATTTATGTTGTCCAACTTTAAGACTGCGATTGACAAAACCTACAAGGAAACAGTCGAAGAGAAGATCGGGACGAGGGTAGGGGAGACACAGGATTATCTTGAGATCCTTTCGAGCATGCAAAGTAGGCGTGACGATCCCATTTCATCAGTTGGAGATTTCTATCCTACACAAGTGGAGCGCGCGGTCGAACACCTACAGAAATTTGTCGAGAACTTCACGGAAATCACCTATATCGACGGTCTCGCTTTGTTGAAGCAGGCCGCTTTTGAAGTTAATTTGCCAGCTCCTGAAGTTAGTGCCGACCTGATGGATCAAAGTTCGATACTAGAAAACTCTTCATCGGAATTTATGGACGATTCGGGTGTATCAATGGAAGACTCTGGAGGATACGAGAATGAAGAACAGATACCCGGTCCTATACTCGCTGAAAGGAGAGACAGTAACATCGCTGCCCTACTCGATTCTGACATCGAATCTGACAGTGAATCTGAGAGTGAATCTGATAACGAGTCTGAGTATGAGAAAACTGATACTGAAAAAGAGATAGAAAAGATCAATGCCATTATCGAATCCATGGATGAACGGTTTGGGGAGATAAGAAACCAAGATCGTACGTTCACAGAAGAACAAGTATTTGGGAACATCGAAGATATTGCAAAAATAGAAGCATCTATTCAAAATATCGTGGATGACCACAAAAACAGTGATACATTATCTACATTGTCTCGTAATTTGGAGTCACTTAGGGAAACTATCACAGCATTCAAAGATATTTTGAATGCTACTCCCAGGAAGACGGTGGAAGAGATTAGGGCTGAATATTTTACGGAACTCAAGCGTGGTGTTGGTGTATGGACAACCGAATTGACGTATGATGACCTAATTGCATTGGTGCCACTTGACGATGAAGATTTTAGTGAGGATGAAAGTATGCAGGCAGAAAGCGACACCGACTCCAATTTTGAAACTACTGCTACTGCACCGAAAGCCGTGGCAGTCTAGTGATTGCAGGTGACCCTTAATCACGAGTTGTTTATAAAACCTGTTTTGTATTTAAAAATTACTCAAATACTATTGGGGAGGTATATGCATATTCCAGCAGATAGGACAGGATTTTGTATGGGAAGGGGGGGACGGAGTCGGCCCCCCAGTCTCTGTAGTCGCATAATTCACGTTGTCCAGTCTATAAGATCCGTCCACAACTGATAGGGGACCAAGAGTGAGGGAGCGCAACTATGGTTCACTGCGCAGCATGCAAATGGCCTCTTTACTTGCTAGTTGCAATGGTAATGATAGGTGCAGCAAATTGTGATGTTCTCCAGAAGAAATTTACCGACAGTACATTTGAGGCACACAGGATAGATTCGCTGGGCAGGAGAGACTTTCCAGAGACGCTGACATTGCCCAATTGGCTATCATTGGTCCCTGGAGTGGGTACGTATGGAATACTTCCTCCATACATAGCGAGTGCACCGGGGAGTGGTTATGTGGCGCGGTACATGAACTGTATCAGGGAATACGGAGTGAATGCAGAGTCAGCGTCTGATGTGGCGTTCTCGACGTGGCACGAGTTGATTGGACACTGTGATTTGGGTACTGTTCCATGCACCAAACCCGGTTTGGACCGTGTACTGGGCTGCTGTCCAGCAGGACAATTGTGCGCCTATCGTGGTGGAAACAGCAATGTATTTATGGGATGTGTTGACGACATCAAACAGGAATGTTACAACCAGAGATGCAACCCTGGGTATGTATGTTGTCCCGCAGAGAGAGGCCTCGACTCTCGCTGTGTGCCAGATCTGGGAAGCATAGAGGACTCGTGTGGGAGAAGTAAGCTAAAGCGTTCGTTGCATTACTCTGGTAGATCTGGGGCGGAGCTTGAACGACGGACGGGCCTCACTCGCAAGCATAGGGTGTTTCCCATTCCTAAGCCATCCGCCTACAATGGTACTATCACACTGTTCAGAGGCACAAATACCAGTGTGGATTTTACACTGGAGATATTTAGATGTAAGGTATCGAAGGATTGGTGTAAATTCATCGATGACTGCTTACCAGTGGACCAACTCATTGTGAACACTACGGTGTTGATGAACGGCACGGTGATCAACACTCCAGGCGGTACACGATCAGTGCCTGCAGTGTGTTGCCCAAACACGTGGACTCCGTGTTTCTCACCCACTACATCGGATACCGTACCAACGGTGGGTTCGTTGTCGAATGCCGCCAGACCTATAGGGTGCGCAGACACGAGCAACGGTGAAGTTTGTTGTGGAAAGGCTATATGTCCTAGTACAGGAAAGTGTTGTGTTGCACCAGGAAGAAGTACACCTGGCAGTGCAGGTGTACGCAAAGTTGGTTTAGGACGGGAGGAGACAGAGTGTTGCTCACTTTCTGACCAGTGTTGCTTCTCCGAAGAGCGTGGCCTCTACTGTGGAAAGAGTGTCAATGGTGTGGACTGTGCATCAGACGCGCGTGGACCCCCCATGTGGTACATACAAGATGGTCCACTGGATGGGGCTATTTTGCCATAGAATGTTGATCCTATTTGTAATTGCTGGACCGCGCGCGCTTGTGGGGACATGTAGATGGGAGTGTAGAAGGGAAATGTATCGAAATGACAGGGGATCTGTTATGGCGTGGATGTGTCTCGGAAGATCAACAGATCCACACAAGGGGGGAGGGCGTATAATGCTTCTACTGGCATTAGTCCATAGACAGTGCGACCACAGTGTGTATACGTATGGGAGGGATACTTAGTTCTGTATTCGACTTTTTGGGAGAGCTCTTCCACATACTGGTAGTCGTAGTGGTCATCCTCTTTGCATTGTTCGTTGTAGGGATTATATTGTGTATATTCGTGGGACTGCCTGCCGTCGCATTTGTGCGAAGCTTGGAGAAAACCAAAGGTCTATATGGAGGAGCAGCAGAGGTAACTGCACAAGGAGGAACACAGAACGTTGATTTGGCACTTAGAGCATCAAAACAGCGCGCCAAAGAGGAACGCAGAGCAGATCAGAGGGCCGCAGTATCGTTTGGTACTACGGTATTGGAGCCGGAGACTGCTCTCCTTAAGTGAGGTGATGAGAATTGACGAAATAGGATGAAGTCGCATGGCATTGTTTACGTGAGAGTATAAATTTTGCATGTATTACTATGGCGCGAGATCTTACTTTTGTGTATAGAAGTGGATGAAAGAAGAAGTATGTGAACACACGTATATGTAGTGAAAAACACACACGCACACACACACGCATAAGCCCTTCTAATGATCAGAATGCACATAGACAGACACGATGTCTCCTGGCTTTGCCCTCCGGTTGTGAGTCACCGTCGCAAATACCTTGCCATCATTGAGCGTCTCCCACGTGTCCTTCTCAGTGGCACTCTTGATGGCCCTCCTAACCTGTCGGTTGACTCCGATGAAATCGTTACCCTGGATGGCTGGTGTAACCAGCTGCTTGCCCTTCCAAAGTGCACCAACGTCGAGCGGTGCGTCAATGACGGATGCTCCTGTGAATGGATCCATGCCATTGTAGATGGCGGATGCTGCTGCCAACACTTGTCTGGCTTTCTTGTTGTCAAGCGGTTTGATGCCAGCAACGGGCGCCACGCCCAACATGGCCATTAGGTTCCTCTCCTGCATGGCAAGAGATTGAACCGCAGTGCCGTTTACAGAGGCACATTCAGACGCGAACCCTAGCGGGGCGTCGGTGTTGACATTTCCAGGTGCTTGGAGAAACGCCTGGTCCTGTGTTCGAGGCAGTCCTGGACCTTGAATGTTTTCACGTGTAGTCACCATAAATCCACACACATTCAAGAGCGTAAACATGGCGTGAAGTGCAGCAACTCCAGAATCACGTACGTCCTCTTCGATCGCACTCCTAACCACATCAGAAGAAGATACGGCAGCCACGGGTGACAATGCAGCCGGTTTAGACGCCTTCATGACTGCATCGGTGTTGAAGGCGATACGCGCCATCTTGCGCTCTGCTGCAGTGGTTGGTTTCATTGGTACGAGGATCGGTGCGTGACACGCGGCCAATTGAGCCTTGCGAACCATACTGCCGGGTGTTGATCCTCCCGCACGCTGACTGGGTCCACGTGTTCTGAGGGCATCCTTTCGTTCAGAATGCGACATGAAGCCAACACACAACTTGTCTCCTGGGGAGAGGTGTGTAGTGGCCTGAATATTGACTGTTCCAGAGATGACGCGACTAAAACTTTTCTTAGTAGCGTCCGGGCGAAGCTTCTTGAGCTTGGTCGCTACCAAAGCAACTTCACAATCTCTGGCAGCCAATCGGCACCACTCGCGATCGGCGTTCTCCCTTGAGATTCCTTCCTTTGTGGATAGTTCGATGAATTTCTCGTACGTTCCATGAGGGGGTGCGCTCTTGGTGCACGCAAGTCCCTTGAAGAAAACACGTGATAGCTCGTCGTTGACACAGATCACAGCGTCTCCGACATTGAGTTCACCTCCACTGTAGTCAGGGCTATTGATACAGTCGTCGATGGCTGCACCAGAGTCGCTGATGGGGTACATGTTCGAGAACATTTCTGTGGTGGTGTTGGCGTTTGGAGTAGACAACTCCGCGTTGACTCCCTGTGTAGGCATGATGGTTTGTTGAGACGACAGAAATGTGATTCTTCTGTGTTATAATATTCCTGTGTAATCACGTATTGAGAACGAGAGACTGTGTTCACGGTACCACCGCTCCCTGCAGTAGAAAACAAATGATCGCTGAACCAAAGAAAGAGGGAGGGGATCAACCACACAAAAGGTACATATCCCCTTGTCCCGCGGTGTGGGGGAAGTGTACCGGTGGCCGAGGATTGGCGGGGCGCGCGTAGACGGATGCGCGTAACTACGCTTAGCAGACCCAGTTATGTATAGTATAATATATAGTATAGTGAAGTTAAAATGAGATGGGTATTTTATAATGAACAATTATATTGTTTTGGGTCACGCCGTGCGTTATCTCTCTCTCCAATACGTGCGCACTGGAAACACGCGACACGCCACGCATATCACAATACTGTATGATCGCAGAAATTGTGTGTGCGCATGGAAAACAAAATCTCAACCTACTTCACCTGTCGCGAAGAAAGACACGTGCCTTGCTGTTGCTGTTTGAGAGTCCCAATGAAGGCCTGTCGGATGCATGGAACGTAAGAATGGAGTCCATGGTCTTTGACATGCGCACATCTTCCTCAGCACTGCGTGAAATTGCGATGGTTCCGACCGGAAGTAGCGCAGCCTTGACGTAATCACCACTATAGGAAGACTTCCACTGGAACAAGAAGTGTGATCCGTAACCCTTAGTATTGTACCACTTGTTATGTGAGGCCTTTGTGTAAACCACTGGGATAGCCATCAGATGAGATGCGTCTTTTCCCAGAGAAACATGTGTGACGTGCCCAATGTAGACGCCGAGGCAGTTCTGGATTGAATAATCGACTCTATATCCCAGTCGATTCATTCCACGGGTGACACCCGATGCACGAGGGGTGTAAGATTTGTTGGTGCGTGTGCCAGAGGTGAGGGAGACAAAATCCAGCGGAACTGGTGCAGACGCTCCTCCGCCCGCACATGACATCGACACAGCCTGGACAGACAGTGTATCCTTCATCGCTGACAATATACTGGCTTCACTCTGCGTGGTGATTCTGGGGGTGGTGTCGTCTTCTGGTCCAATTACACCTACGATCTGAATATCGGTGGTGTTTACGTCGCCGTTGGGTTTGCATTGGAATGGAGACGGTGCTGCTCCCTTGGTATCGTATGTGGTTGACCCAGAAGAGCCACGTACATACGAACGCTGGGCGGATGCAGTCGAGTCGCTCACTCCCTTGCGCGTGTATACGAACGCTCCACGCGCCTTCACAAGGCTAGACATGACTGCATCGTGCTCCTTGAGTAGCAAGTTGAGTAGTGGAAGAGTTACGTTGTAGCGGTTGTCTGTTGTGTGTCTCCCCTCAGAGTACATCCTTAGGGTGACGGAGAGTACCAACTGGCCCTTGGAAGGCTTTGAGAAGAGTACAGTCTTGTGTGCCGTGTTGTACTTGTCCAATAGTATCTGGCACGTAGGTGTGCAGTTTGGTCTCTCCATGCCAATGACATCCTTGTTTGGCACGACACGTCCTACCGATGCTGCGATAGCTTCTCCTACCTGCCGGTTGGTGCTGGCTGGTGGAGGCATACCGGCAACTGCCTGGTACCCGTTGGTTCCAACAAATGCTAGTGACATAGTGCCTATGAAGTGATGTCACTGAATGAAATGAAGTATACAATCACTCGTCCACGTTCTGTGTACACAGAATCACGTTTTTCTTTTAACGAGTATTGGTTGATATATATACACACGCACGCCTCTCCAGATATTCTGGTGTATTCGGGTGCACTGTGTGTATACAACTATCTTATTGGCAGCCACACGTGTCGTGTTTCAGACTCTCTTCACACTATAAGACCACTAAAACAATAACCCCCGACGGCGCCAGTCAAGGGAAGTGTGTGCACACACGCGAGGAGGGAAGAACCTCGCTTCATTTCCCTCTCATAAGTGAAATGTAAAAAGGGGACATGTAGCTGGACCGAAAGGAGAGCTCATAACGAAATTTATATATACACACAGGTATGATTGTGTTTACATTCGATTAGCCCCGGACAACGATGAAGCACCAGGTTGACCAACTAAGGCCATCGCTGCACGTTGTTGAGCTGTCACCAATTGAGATTGAGCAGTGTCAACATAGGATGGCGTTTCTTTCTGGATTTCTCGACGCTCTTTTGTGAGTTTGACCAATGTGTTCGCATTCTCCGTGAGCATTTTGTGGATCTTAACATTAACCTCCGGCATTCCTATGGGAACCCCGCCCATACACACTCGTTGTTCGTAGAGTCGTTGACGCATAGCATCATTTGTGCTGTCCAGATGGCGGATGAAGTCATTCACTATATGCAACGGTCCTGATGTGCATCCATTCTTATTGAAGAAATGATTCAGCGTCATTGACCGTGGGGGACGCATCTTGCCCAAGTCGCTGGACGACAATGGCAGTGTGCGCAAATAGCGCATGTAAACTTTCTCAATCTCTTCGGCGTAATACATACGGCGTCCTCCTATAATCAATAGCCCTTCTGCGGCGATCTTCTCCATCAGTATGCGGGTGGTTGTTCTGGTGGCGATATGCGTGTCGTTGTTGGATGGATCCGTTGAGCTACTTGTGGTGCTCATGAAGATACAGTAGTCACACGCATCGCCTGGTGTAAATTGGTCTGCTTTCATCCTGGCGTGTGTAGCTCTGGCACGTCTCCATTCACCTTCATCCAATACAGGCACACGCACGGTACCAGTGTCAGGGTACTTGTCTTGTGTCTCCTTTATGCTCTGCAACGTATCAGCCGATACGCCTGGCATCTTATTCGCAATATCTACCAAGTTCCCATACGTAGAGTATGCCAGTTCAGCTTCCAATTCGGCTGCCTCTTCTCGGTGGCGCTTCATTCCATCGGCATAACCCTTGGCAGACGCTTCTTGGTAGTGGTCAGTTCCTTCAGACACAAGTGTGGCAGGACCTGGTCGTGAAGAAGACATGACTCTGGATTCTTGCCTAGGACGGTGTCGATGTGACGTGCCACGGCCTTCTTCGCCTCCAGATATTCTTGTTGGTTTTATCGTATCCTCCTCTTCCTCCTCCTCTTCCTCCTCCTCGTCGTCTTCCTCGTGGCCATCATTTCTATATGAAACTCGCTTTCCTTTGCCTTTTCCAGTTGATACCTTTTTTTTTGTTGTCGCTCTGCTTGTGGAGTCTATTGGTGACAATAAACGCTTGATAGAACTGGTGGGTGTATGCGACGGTGATAATGAAGCATCGGTGTGTGCATCACGGCGATATGCGTGTCCTTTGGTGAAGTGTAGACATTGCAGGTACCGGCTTTCGCCTGTATCAAAAGACATTTTACCCAGACGTCGTAACACGTCATCCATATCGTCATCACAGATCCACAATTCACCGGGGGCCCATATTCCTGCAGGCTCTGCAAATTGCGTTTCTTGTAAGCTTGACACCAATTCTTTGGGTGTTTTAGTGGGTGTGACTCCACTCAACCCCAAAAGGTATGTCATACTTAATTCACCTTGCCCAGTGTGCGATCGAGACACTGTATCCTCGTCGGAGTCGTATGTGTTTAATTCCGTCACATGTGATGATCCTCTATTTTGTGCTTCACTGAAGAGGCTGTTGTTGAGTCTCCGGGGAATGGATACCACAGAACCTGCAGGGAGGTCGCGCTTCATCACCCCCAGGCGCACGTCGCCACTGAACCAATCTTGGTATGCCATTGCAACCCCTTCCCACTCCTCTAAGTCGTCCCAATCACCTTCATTGTCACTGTACGAGTAGTCTGACCACCCATCACCGTCGTGAATCGATTCATCCACGTCACTTTCTTCACCCATACTAGAATCTGTACTGTCATCTTTAACGTTTGTAGTGTTGCTGCTTCTAGGTAATGATGCACTCCGTTCTCCAGAAATTCTGTGTGATATATGTATCTTCTGTTTCTTACGCAGTGCCCGTATCTCCTCGTTCGTCTCAAAATACGTATCTATGTTCTTATGCCGATACGGCGGTCTCAATTCCTCTGGTCTGGGTTGATGTTGGTGTTCTGACGATCCGCCTCTTTCTGGTGAATCAATCAGGGTACGGATACAAGGTTGGGCGGATCTCCCTTCCTTCTGTTTACTTCGTTCATCCACGCTAGTCCATGTGCGCTTCCCCGTGTGTTTGTCTCCACGATCCATCCACTTAGTCCGAACAGGCCTTCTCTCCTAGGACAGTCGTCCACCACTCACACTAAGCAAACAACCGACTGAACGTGGGGGGGAGCATTGCCACCTCGGCGCCCAGTCAGCACCGTATACACTTCCCCTTTTTATTGTGAGAGGGAAATGTATCTAAATCACATCCAACAACACCATCACCTGCCAAATTCTAGTTACAGACAAATGAATAACATTTTATATGCAGTGTATAGGACATTATTTTTCACATGTTTCTCTCTCGTATACACAAAACCACCTGTCACGCCCACCTACTCTAGTTTGTATTCTCCAATAAATACCGCGTGAACTCTCTCACCAATGTGGCTCGCCTTGGAATCACTAGCGCAGTACCTTGTAGGTGACTTCTTCTCCACATAACTATCCAAATCAATCACGTCACAGGACGATTTGGCAGTAGCGGAAGTGACGGGTATTGACGTGCACTGTTCAAAGTAGCTGTTGATGGGTTTGTGCGAGTAACCCTCTGGAAGTGGTGGAAACCCTTTGAGTCGACAAGGCGTTTTGGTGCCCTCTCCAACAGATTCTTTCGAAGTTCCTTCTGGGCGCCCCGGTATACACTTGGCCAATTTGACACGGCCAATGTGTCTGACGGTGTGTGTGGGCTCTAGTGACATGGTGATGAAGTGTGTCTGTAGTGATGCGTGGCAAAGACTGTGTAACGGTCTCGATATACCGTGGTATTCCGTTCGTGACACCGTGCAGTGGAAAAAATTACAAATCGATAACACAAGACTTCGTACACAACGTGGCCAGCCCACGTGTCGCCCTGCACCGGAAAATTTACAAGTGCAACAAAAGGATAAGGGGATGAGTTCTCACAGGTCACTTGCGGAAGGGAAATGTAATCCTTAGAGGGAAGTGTAATTTCGACATACAGGGGAAGTGTAATTCAACAAGAGGGAAGTGTGATACAAAAGGGAAGTGTAAAACACAATAGAAAATGTAGGCCACAATGACACCCATTTCCATTTGGTCGAACCTTTTTTAGTTGTGTTGGTGTTTCGGTTGCGTGACGACGACTATGTATGCTGATAGAGAAGAAACTGTATGGGACACTGCATTCCCGACGGACTGGAAACTTCAGACCGGCGTATTAACCAAGTTTCACGAAAGAGCCATTCATTTGAGCTGCATTGCGAGGGCGTTAGCATCAAGAAAGACAATGGATAGTGATGACGAGCAAGAGAGAAGAAAACGTGCACATGATACGATAGAAGAGTGTACAAAAGCGAGGATCATCTTACAGACATTACTTGAACACGCGTCTTGTACACTTTTCGCTGCACGTGACGCACGTACACAGCCAGGTGTATCGGTTGCCTATTTGATACTGACAATATCGGCGCTTCTCACCAACTCACTTGCGACGTTGGGTTACTTTGATTGTATACTGGAGAGACGGTACAGTGAGTTGGTGGATATGGGTGGTGGCGAGTTTGTTTCTAGACACACTGAGGAATGTCTCCGTGTGAATGGGGGACTATGTGATGGTACATGTAAAGCCGTGTCTGGAGAGCGTCACTTTCGACACCGGAGAGCCCCTCCGGTCGTATGCGTCACGGACGCCAATATTGGGTCATACACAGTTTCGCAGGTTGTTCATGCGTGGATACAACTTTCTGCGGGGTGGAGTGACGTATGGGAGGAAGACTATAAGGGGTTGCTGGCATACAGAGACGCATTGTTGGTGCAATCGGAAATACTGGCCACCTCTTCAGTGTCGTTGGAGGAGTATCCGTGCGGAGGACCGTTCGATGCATCTATGGGCACATTGGAGGTTTGTGAGATACAGTCGGACTATGTGCGCGTCATTCGAGGTGAGGAATCTATAGCTGCATCTCCTAGATTCCTCGCGGAGGTTTGTGTGTACGCCTTTCTCGAGTGCTGTCCTTATGACTTGAATGGTGGTGGATTGAAAGGGCGCATTCAACCGTTTCCTTCCGCGCTATGCATTGACTATGCCTGGAAGAGGATACGATCTGAAAATGACCAGTTGTTTCCACCGCCGTCTGATACATTCCTTCCAACCCATCAAAACCGTGATGCCTGTTATTTGGCTATGATAATGGACCGCTGGATAGATTGTGTAGAAGAGGAGTGGAGAGGTTCTGCAACAGAGGAGGGTACTAAATTGTATCTAAACACTCTCTTTGAGGCCAAATACGACTGCCCTTCGATGAGAAATCTGTTTGAATTGAAGACTAGGAAGCTGAAGTTCTTCACTGGACACGATTGCGAGGACGAGTTCAAATC
>JALUXV010000288.1 GCA_027013165.1 Alteromonadaceae bacterium | reverse complement strand
AGGTATAAGGCGAAGAAACCGTGATATTGCCTGCTGAATGACACAATGCTGCCACAATGTCGTTGTTTTTATGAGCGTGCAACAACCCAACTAACTACATGGTCTGTGTAATCGCGTAAGCGTTGGGATAGCCATTTTGCTTTAATTGTTCTAGAACCTCCGCGACGACAGCTTCATCGTGGATAGGGCCAAGCTGTAGTTTATAAATGTTATCTGCTACTGGCAGGTGAGCGGGAATTTGATATAACGCCGATAGCACGTTAGAGATAGATTTTGCCTTCTCGGCGTTTGAAAGCGCAGCAACTTGAATATAAATCGCATCACTTACCGCGTTGCTACTTTTCTCACTGCTGCTTGAGTTGGTATCCGCGGTGTTCGAAGAGGGGGCTAATGGCGGGGTGGGTGAAGTTTCTGCTAAGGCCGGTGCGGGTACTACCGCAATACCCAAGTATTCATCGTAAGTAACAGTTGGACTGTTTCCCACCGTCACATTGTTTTGTTCGTCAAAGTGGATAACTTCAAGTTTGACTCGCGCTGTGCCTTTGCTGTGGTAGCCTAGTTTTACTGCGGCTGCATACGACAAATCGATAATTCTATCATCGTGAAAAGGGCCTCGGTCGTTAACGCGGACGATCGCTTGTTTGTTATTTTCCAAGTTAGTAACACGCACGTAAGAGGGCAGTGGCAATGTTTTGTGAGCCGCGCTCATGGCAAACATATTGTAAGTTTCGCCATTTGAGGTTAAGTGACCGTGAAACTTCTGGCCATACCAACTGGCATAGCCGACCTCTTCATAGCCTTTACCACTATCCATTGGCGTGTAGTGCTTGCCCAATACCTTGTAAGGCCTGCTGTTAAACATGCGGTAGGCTTCGTATTTTGGTACAGCATCAAGTGTTTCTGGTTTCTTGGCAACGTGCTTAGGCGCTGAGTCTTGTTTTTGGGTATAGCGACCAGATTGTGTAGGTGCACTTTGGCATCCCACTAATGCCAAAACTATAAAAACGGCTGAGCTATAGCGAAAGAAATGTCCGTTTGCCAGATTCTGGTTAACAAGACCCGCACTAACTAACCCCGCTTTTACAAAATCAAGTACCGAAAAAAGGCGCTGCAACATACAAGTTATCTAGACATTAAACGTTTCTGAGTGGCAATGGCCATAAGAATGCCAAAACCTGCCATTAAAGTCACCATGGATGTTCCACCAAAACTCACCAAAGGTAGCGGTACGCCAACCACGGGAAGTAAGCCAGACACCATGCCCATATTTACAAATACATAAACAAAAAAGGTAAGCGTAATACTGCCCCCAAGCAATTTAGCGTATGCGTCTTGCGCGCGACTGGAAATTATAAGGCCGCGTAAAATAATGAAAATATAAATTGCCATTAAACACATGACACCAGTTAGGCCAAATTCTTCACTGAAAACAGAAAAAATAAAGTCGGTATGACGTTCGGGTAAAAACTCTAGCTGCGACTGCGTGCCTTGCAGCCAGCCTTTGCCGTCAACGCCACCTGAACCAATAGCAATCTTAGATTGAATGATATGGTACCCTGAACCTAATGGATCGCTTTCCGGGTTTAAAAAGGTTAGCACGCGCTGCTTTTGGTAATCCTTCATTAAGAAAAACCACATGACAGGTGCAAATGCCCCAATAAGCCCCCCAACTACTGATATTAGCCGCCAACTCATGCCTGCTAGAAATATAGCGAAAATGCCTGAACTGGCTATTAATAGGGATGTACCTAAGTCGGGCTGCTTAGCAATAAGAATAGTAGGAACCACGACTAGACCAAAACCAACAATAATATGGGTTGTGCGTGGTGGCATCGTGAACTTACTGATATACCAAGCAACCATCATGGGTACGGCGAGCTTCATTAATTCTGAGGGCTGAAATCGAATAAAACCTAGGTCGAGCCAGCGCTGTGCACCTTTGCCCATATCGCCAAATAGCAATACGGCCACTAGCATTAAAAGCCCTACACCATAGGCATAGGTTGAGAAAAACCTAAACACACCCAAAGGAAGCTGGGCTAACCCAAACATAACGATAAAGCTAAATCCAAGCCTGATAAACTGGC
>JALUXV010000287.1 GCA_027013165.1 Alteromonadaceae bacterium | reverse complement strand
TATATTGTTACGACTATTTTTGCAGCTTTAATACTCGTGTTTTTCTTTGGGTTAATTAGAACAAAAGACGTCGAAAAGTCCTTTTTGATTAAGCGCCGGTTTTTCTATTTAGGTTTTATGATTGGTGTTTTTATTCTCATAGCTAATGCTTTGGGTTACGTTGCTCTCACCCGCTTTGTCTTTGAACAAGTAGTACTACTATCTAACCTTGCTATAGCATTGGTGGTTTTAAGGTCAATGATTAGAGCTGTCCTTGTTTGGATAGAAAAACTTTTCCACCAAAATACTGATAAAGAAGACCATCTACTCTTGTATTGGATGGTGTTAACTGTTGATGCCGCCCTGTTGGTTATCAGCTTACCTATTATTGCGGCTATTGTGGGTGTGGAATGGGAAGGTATAAGACTTATAATTTATCAGGTTGTTTCTGGGGTTAAGGTTGGCGGCGTTACAATTTCTTTATCGAGTTTAGCGGCTGCCATTGCATTGTTTCTTGCGCTGTTATTTGCGACACGGTTTTTCCAAAAAATACTAGGTGAAAAAGTTCTTACCAAAACGCGTATGGCAGAGTCCGTTCGCCTATCGATTGTTCAGATTGTTGGGTATATTGGTTTAACGATCGCTCTTATGTCTTCCATAGCCTCTATAGGTTTTGATCTAAGCAATCTGGCCTTAATCGCAGGTGCACTTTCCGTTGGTATTGGTTTTGGCTTGCAAAGTATCGTCAGTAATTTTGTGTCAGGATTGATTTTACTATTCGAACGGCCAATCAAAGTTGGTGACTGGGTTATCCTGAATTCAGGAGAAGGCATAGTCAAAAAGATCAGTGTGAGAGCCACTGAAGTTGAAACCTTTGACCGCACATCAATTATCATTCCCAATTCTGAGTTTATCTCGTCTTCTGTAAAAAACTGGACACATAAAGACAGAACTGGTCG
Organism: Alteromonadaceae bacterium; assembly: GCA_027013165.1. Classification (GTDB taxonomy): domain Bacteria; phylum Pseudomonadota; class Gammaproteobacteria; order Enterobacterales; family Alteromonadaceae; genus Alteromonas. The sequence continues at coordinate 1,154 of JALUXV010000287.1, read as the reverse complement.
GATAATTATTACCCTAGGTGTTTCTTATAACTCCGACCCTCAAGTGGTAGAAGACTTATTACTTGAGCTGGCACTTGAAAATGATCTAATCTTAAATAATCCTGCTCCGACAGTCCTTTTTGCAGATTTTGGTGACAGCGCGCTAATATTTAATATGCGCTTTTTTATAAGAAATGTTAGCGATATGCCAATTACCGCATCTAAGATACGACAGGCTATATGGAAGAAGTTAAAACAAAATAACATTGAAATTCCCTTCCCACAAAGAGACTTACACATTAAGGGTTCAGAAGGGCTCAAGGAGGTATTAGATGGAAAATAATAACGATCTAATTATCCATGCGCATGACTTTGATAAGAATGGCGGCGGGACCGAGTTATTGCATGAAAACATAGCGGATAAGCTAAAGGATGATGAACTTGCGTGGGTACACTTAAATGCATCGCATGATGGTGCAAAGCAATGGTTAACAGAGAATATAGATTATCTTGATCACCTTATCTTTGATGCATTACTGGCAGATGAAACAAGACCTAGAATGGTACAATATGAGAAAGGTCTGCTTTTGATTTTACGAGGTGTTAACCTCAACGAAGGTATGGAGCCCGAAGATATGATTTCAATTCGCCTATGGATTGATGAGAATAGAATTATATCATTTCAAAGACGACCATTAAAAGCAGTAGATGATATATGCAAGCGTTTGATTGTTGGAAAAGGACCCAAAAATTCTGCGGAATTTCTGGCTGCTTTATGTTCACGTCTCTTTCAACGTATGGAGCCTGTTATTTTAGATTTGGATGAACGCTCAGATACAATTGAAGAGACCATACTGGAAGGGCCAAGTATTGAAAGTCGTCAAGAAATTGTTGATATCAGAAAAACAGCAATCATCTTGCGACGTTACATTGCCCCTCAAAAAGATGTTATTTCTTATTTGCGTACTTCTGAATTATCATGGATTGATACTATCAGCAGGCGTAACCTGCAAGAAAGCCTAGATCGTGTTACACGTTACGTTGAAGACCTTGATGCTATTCGTGAGCGCGCGCAAATCGTTGTACGTCGTCAGAGTATTTTGGACACAGGGCATAAAAGTATAAGGTGTGCTTCTGGCTCCTTGGTTTAAGTTTAGGCGGCTTTTTGCTGCCAA
>JALUXV010000286.1 GCA_027013165.1 Alteromonadaceae bacterium | reverse complement strand
AACCAGCTTTTGAGTTTCTCAAAACGTTGAGTGTTGGCAAAGCTGTGTGAGCAAACTAGCCAGTAGGCTGCGCCCATATTCTTAGCAGGACCTGCTGGCTTTAGAAATCCCAGTTCGATGTCTCTCTCGATGAGTAGAGTACGTCCTAAACCAATACCCATACCACTAATGGCAGCTTGCAACACCAAATCTGTGCGCTCAAAAGAAACAGGATTACTTGGCGTAAGGCCATAATGTGCCCAACTGAAATCAAGGTCATCTTGTTCAGCGGTACTATCAGTTAATATAACAGCCTTAGATGAGCTCAAGTCTTCGCCCTGATAAAGTCGGCTGACTACAGGAATCATTTGTGCTTTTTTCAGTTTGACCGCATGCAGTCCTGGGTATGGACCACGCCCAAATCGTATGGCTGCGCTAATCGATGAACTTTCAAGTTTTTTCGTGCTTTCATTAACATCTAAAACGAGGTGAACGCCTTGCACCTTTGCTAGCCCCATATGGGGTACAAGCCACTTCATTGCGAGTGCGGATGATATTGAGAGTCTTATCGCGCCTTGGTTTGAGAAGTCGTTTATCTCTTGGAAGGCTTGCTCATATCGCTCCATTCCGTCTTGACATGCCCTGGTTAGAATTTGACCAAAATCAGTCAATTCAAATTTTCGTGTAGTGCGCTGAACTAATGGATAGCCGAGCGTTTCTTCCAATAAACTAATTCGATGGCTAACCGCTGACTGAGAAATGCCTAACTTGTCAGCAGCCTGGCTGAAGCTTTTTTCTTTCCCTAATACACTGAGCAACGGCGCAGCCTGAGCAAGTTTGTATATATTAGTTTTACTCATATTTATACAAGTTTATTGGTGGGTTTATTGCTGATTAAATATAGCTGTGAATTCTTGAATAGGAAATTTAATTATGAATAAAACTCACGAAAATACTAGAGGTGTAGCTGTGCAAATTGTTAACGCATTTGTAAAGCAAGGGACTGGCGGAAATCCTGCTGGTGTTGTGCTTGACGCAGATGGGTATACTGAAAGCGAAAAATTACTGATTGCAAAGGGTGTTGGCCTTTCCGAAACTGCGTTTGTATCTGAGTCAAAAACAGAGGGCTTTAAGCTAGATTTCTTTACACCGAAAATGCGTATTGCTCATTGCGGTCACGCTACTATCGCTACTTTTTCCTACTTAGCGTCATTAGGTCTTGTTTCAAATGGTGAAACTTCAAAAGAAACCGTAGATGGCCCTCGAAAGATTATTCTCGACAATAGCATGGCTTACATGGAGCAACTAGCACCTAGTTATCAAAAGGTTGAACTTGAACCAGTACTAAAGTCGTTGGGGTTAGTGCATGAAGATTTGGACCCAAGTGTTCCAGTATTTCGAGTAAATACGGGCAATAGCTTTATTGTTTTGGGAGTTAAAGATCAACAAACGCTTCGGGAAATTGAGCCACAATTGGAGTTGATCCGTGAGATTAGCGAACAGCTCGATCTAATTGGGTATTACGTATTTACCACTGACTCACACGAACTAGATGCTATGGCAAGAATGTTCGCTCCTCGTTATGGTATTTCAGAAGAGGCCGCTACAGGTATGGCCGCTGGCCCCTTAGCGTGCTTACTATGGGATAAAGTCGGCCTAGATAAAACTACCATGCATATTGGGCAAGGAGACTTTATGAAAAATCCTTCACCCAGCTTGATTACGGTAAATCTAGAAGTACATGATGGCCAGATTATCGGTTTATTGGCTGGTGGCTATGGGCAAGTCATGGAGCATATGACGGTTTATATATAGCATTAACCTTTAGGTGAATTCGGTTATTTAACACGTTAAGCCGAATAAGCTCTTATCTGATTAATGTTCAATGGATAGTAGACGATGACGTATTTTGTGTGGTTTGTATTAGGTATTGTTTTATCTATACCGCTGATATTGTTCGCCAACAAGTGTAAAGGCAGAAAGCTTTTACACTTGTTGGGAACTAGCTTGGTGGTTGCAGCGATTATATATATCGGCTTTTCAATAGCATGGGGTAACGCCGCTTGGTTAGGGGTGGAGTTACTAGGTGTTTTTATCTATAGCTTTTTTTACTG
>JALUXV010000285.1 GCA_027013165.1 Alteromonadaceae bacterium | reverse complement strand
TCACCGCTGTATATCGAAGCTTATGATGAGGAGCAATTAATTGCAGTAGCAGTAACTGACGTTGTTGATCACGAAAGCATGCCTCACGGACTATCCGCACTGTACACATTTTTTGATCCAGACTATCAAAACCAGTCCTTAGGGACTTGGATGATCTTGCAACAAATTGTACTTGCAAAAGCTCAACTCAGACCGTTTGTTTATCTAGGTTATTACGTAGAAGGCTGCCAAAAAATGTCGTACAAACACAAATTTCACCCCTTCGAGCAATTCAGCCACAACAATTGGCTTAGAATTGATAAAAATCCCGCGTATTAGCTTTACAGTCGGGCCAAGATTGGTTAAGGTCTGCGCGGCAAAATTATTGAATCACTGAGGTAACTGCTTTACATGGCAAAAGAAGATTGTATTGAAATGGAAGGTACGGTTTTAGATACCCTACCTAACACTATGTTTCGTGTTGAACTAGAAAATGGTCACGTTGTTACAGCGCACATTTCTGGAAAAATGCGTAAAAACTATATTCGAATTCTTACTGGCGACAAGGTAACGGTGGAAATGACACCTTACGACCTTACAAAGGGTCGTATTGTTTATCGCGCCAGATAATGTGCCATTTTGCGGTTAACGCAATAAAAAAAGCCCGATAGTTAAATACTGTCGGGCTTTTTTGTTATACGTCACTCAAAACAGAGTCGACTAATTCGACTCCGTTTCTTCACTCACCTCATCCACACCGGTATAGGTAAATGCCAAGCCGTCACTGTCATCTAAATCAACTTTAACACTACCACCTTTGACTAGAGTGCCAAACAGCAACTCATTCGCAAGCTCTTTCTTTAGCTCTTCTTTGATAAGTCTTGCCATAGGTCGAGCGCCCATTGCTTTGTCGTAACCTTTTTCTGCAAGGTAAGCACGCGCAGACGAAGACACTTCCAGCGACACACCTTTAACATCAAGCTGGGCCTGTAACTCAATAATAAACTTATCAACCACTTGAAGAATAATTTCAGCATCTAGGTGATTAAACCAAATAATACCATCTAGGCGGTTTCGGAATTCTGGAGTAAACACCTTGTTGATTTCACTCATTGCATCGTGACTATGATCTTGCTGCTTGAACCCAATAGACTTACGCACAGTCTCTTGAACGCCAGCATTCGTGGTCATTACCAATACCACATTTCTAAAGTCTACTTTACGGCCGTTGTTGTCAGTAAGCGTACCGTGGTCCATAACCTGCAAAAGAATGTTGTAGATATCGCTGTGCGCCTTCTCTATTTCATCAAGTAATACCACTGAATACGGGTTCTTTATCACTGCATCAGTGAGCAAACCACCTTGGTCAAAACCAACATAACCAGGAGGTGCACCAATTAAACGACTCACCGCATGGCGCTCCATGTATTCCGACATATCGAAACGCACAAGCTCAACACCCATTATCTTGGCAAGCTGCTGAGTAACTTCCGTTTTACCTACCCCTGTTGGGCCTGCAAACAAGAAACTACCGATTGGCTTCTCTTCCGCACCCAAGCCAGAACGGGAAAGTAAAATAGCATCATTGAGCGTCTCAATGGCTTTATCTTGACCAAACACAACCATCTTTAAGTTTCGACCAAGGTTTTTAAGCACCTCTTTATCTGACGCCGACACTGACTTTTCAGGAATACGCGCCATTTTCGCAATAATTTGCTCTATGTCGCCCACGCCTATAGTTTTCTTACGCTTAGATTGAGGTAACAAACGCTGACTTGCGCCCGCCTCATCCATTACATCTATGGCTTTGTCGGGTAAATGACGCTCATTGATGTATTTGGCACTAAGTTCAGCCGCCGCCTGAAGCGCTTTTTGCGTGAAACGCACGCTGTGGTGTTCTTCATAACGGCTTTTAAGGCCAAGCAGTATTTTAGTGGTATCACTTACACTTGGTTCAGTAACATCTACCTTTTGGAAACGTCGAGCCAGTGCGCGGTCTTTTTCAAAAATACCTTGGTATTCTTGGTAAGTCGTTGAACCAATGCAGCGAAGCTCCCCGCTGGAAAGCTTGGGTTTGAGCAGATTAGATGCATCCATCACACCGCCTGACGCAGCACCTGCACCAATGATGGTGTGAATTTCATCAATAAAGAGTATGGCGTCAGGATCTTTCCCTAGCTCTTTAAGAATCGATTTAAGTCGTTTCTCAAAATCACCCCTATATTTGGTACCCGCTAACAGGCCACCCAAGTCTAATGAATAAACTGTACTATTACCGATAACCTCAGGTACGTCATCAGTGACGATACGGTATGCTAAACCTTCAGCGATAGCTGTTTTTCCCACACCCGCTTCACCCACAAGTAATGGGTTATTCTTACGACGACGACACAAAATTTGAATAGTGCGCTCTAATTCTTGATCGCGACCAATGAGAGGGTCGATTTTGCCGTCTTTGGCGTGCTGGTTTAGATCAGTTGCATACTTAGCCAGCGCTGAACCACCGTCTTCAGAGGAATCGCCCTCTTCATTTGACTCTGGGTTTACCGGACTTTCATCGTCCGCTTTACTTACGCCATGGCTGATGTAGTTCACCACATCAAGGCGAGTTACATCTGATTTTTTGAGAATATAAACCGCTTGCGATTCCTGCTCACTAAAGATGGCAACAAGAACGTTCGCACCGGTCACTTCATCTTTACCCGACGACTGAACGTGAAAAACCGCACGTTGAAGTACGCGCTGAAAACCCAATGTTGGTTGTGTTTCTCTTTCGTTTATCTGGTCGTCCAAAATTAACGGGGTGGTATCTTTTACGAAAGACAACAACTCTGACTTAATAACTTCAATATCTGCACCACACGCTAAAAGCGCTTCACGAGCGGCGGAATTGTCTAATAGTGCTAGTAGGAGGTGTTCTACCGTCATAAACTCGTGACGCTGTTCTCTAGCAAACACAAAGGCTTGATTTAACGTTTGCTCAAGTTCTTTATTCAACATAATTACTCGCCCTCTACAGTTTGACTTACGCCGGTTCCATCGTACACATCAGTGGATGCTGATGCTTTCTTGCATGCTGGTTCACCAACATGACTTTAGTTTCTGCTATCTCAGCAGTAAAAATGCCACATACAGCTTTCCCTTGATAATGTACTGTAAGCATCAATTGGTTAGCTTTCTCTGCGTCCATATTGAAAAATTGTATTAATACTTCTATGACAAAATCCATGGGGGTGTAGTCGTCATTATTCAACAACACTTTGTACATCGGAGGTGGCTGCGCCTTTTTGCGCTGCTCGTCTTTTAGCTTATCCTTTTCGATACTAATGGCGTTGTCTTTACTCATAACTTAATAATAGTGCTTCACAGGCATAACGCTTATAAAAATTGTATAAAATTAATTGGCGTTTAGCCTTGACATAATATGGTTAAAAAATCTACATTTTGATTAAGGCTTCGTAATTGTACGGGCCTTGAATGCGCTTGTTTCTATAATGGGGGCATTACCGTGTTAGTTCAAGGATTAAGAGGAAGTCGAAGTATGGCGATTGGCAAAGTTAAATGGTTTAACAACGCGAAAGGGTTTGGGTTTATTGTTCCAGAGGACGGTGGAGAGGACATATTCGCTCATTACTCTACGATTCAAATGGAAGGATATCGCTCATTAAAGGCAGGTCAAGAAGTGACCTTTGATGTTCAGCAGGGTCCGAAAGGGCTTCACGCAGAAAATATCGGCTTCAAAGAAGAACCTGAGCGTTAATAAAACATAGAATTTATTAGTGGTCAGTGGCTATCCACTGGCCATATTTTAAACGGTTTACGAGTTAAATCTCGATTTTTTGTGCATGTATATCAGACCATTCGGTCATATTATTTCAGCTCTTGCACACGTTAAACGTCAGAAAAATAAAAAGCCCGATGTTATTCAACATCGGGCTTTTTTGTTTTTGGTTAAAAACATTAACCAATAATATTGTTCAATGTTGCGCTTGGGCGCATTGCTGCTGATGCCTTATCAAAATCAGGGAAGTAGTATCCGCCGATATCTTTCGCAGAGCCTTCAGTTGCAGTAATCTCACTAATAATAGTGTCGATGTTCGCTTCAAGCTCGCTAGCTACTTTTCCAAATTCCGCTGCTAACTCAGCGTCTTCGGTTTGTGCAGCAACTTCTTTTGCCCAGAACAGCGCAAGATAAGCATGGCTACCACGGTTATCCAATTGACCTGCTTTTCTCAAAGGTGACTTGCCTTCGTTAAGCAATGTTTCTGTCGCTTTGTCTAGTGCAGACGCAAGCACTTGCGCTTTAGTATTACCTTGCTTATTCGCGAAGTCTTCCAAAGATACCGCTAGTGCTAAGAATTCACCCAGTGAATCCCAACGCAAGTGGCCTTCTTCAACAAACTGTTGTACGTGCTTAGGCGCACTACCACCAGCACCAGTCTCGAACAAGCCACCGCCGGCCATTAGAGGCACAATAGAAAGCATCTTGGCACTTGTACCAAGCTCTAGAATTGGGAACAAATCAGTAAGGTAGTCGCGAAGTACGTTACCTGTTACAGAGATAGTATCTAGACCACGAATCGCTCGCTCCATTGAGTAACGAATAGCACGAACAGGTGACATGATCTGAATGTCTAGGCCGTCTGTGTCGTGGTCAGCAAGGTAGGTATCCACTTTCTTGATTAGCTGCGCATCGTGTGCACGCTCGTCGTCTAGCCAGAATACTGCTGGCATACCCGATTGACGTGCACGAGTAACAGCAAGCTTAACCCAATCTTGAATCGGCGCGTCTTTCGCCTGACACATACGCCAGATATCGCCCTCTTCAACGTCGTGTTCAATAAGCACGTTACCATCTTGGTCAATCACTTGAACTGTACCATCGGTGTGTAGCTCAAATGTTTTGTCGTGTGAACCGTACTCTTCCGCTTTTTGCGCCATCAAACCAACGTTAGGTACAGTACCCATGGTTGTTGGATCAAATGCACCATGCGTTTTACAGAAGTTGATAACTTCTTGGTAGATAGTCGCGTACGTACTCTCTGGAATTACCGCTTTAGTGTCTGCTGGGCGACCATCTGGCCCCCACATTTGACCTGAGTTACGGATCATTGCTGGCATTGATGCGTCAACAATTACGTCACTTGGTACGTGCAGGTTAGAAATACCCTTGTCAGAGTTAACCATTGCTAGCAACGGACGGTTTGCATAACATGCGTTGATATCGCGCTCAATTTCAGAACGTTGCGATTCAGGAAGAGTCGCAATTTTGTCGTATACGCTACCCAAACCGTTGTTAGGGTTTACACCAAGCTCGTCGAAAAGCTCACCGTATTTTTCAAACAAATCTTTGTAGAAAACTTTTACACAGTGACCAAATACAATGGGGTGAGACACCTTCATCATTGTCGCTTTAACGTGTAACGAGAACAAGATACCCGTTTTCTTAGCGTCTTCAATTTGCTCTTCAAAGAATGCACATAGCGCTTTTTTGCTCATGAACATTCCGTCGATAACTTCGCCCGCGAGTAGATCAACGCGAGGCTTCAGGGTTTTCTTGCTACCGTCTTTACCAGTAAATTCGATGCTGACGTGACCTGCTTTTTCTACCGTCAGTGATTTCTCACCTGAGTAGAAGTCGCCTCCGCGCATGTGTGCAACGTGGGTCTGAGAAGCTTGGCTCCAGGCGCCCATTGAATGAGGGTGCTTGCGCGCATAATTTTTAACCGCATTTGGTGCACGACGGTCAGAGTTACCTTCACGTAGTACTGGGTTTACTGCACTACCTAGAACTTTGCTGTAGCGCTCACGAATATCTTTTTCTTCGTCGGTAGATGCATCTTCCGGAAATTCAGGAACGTTAAAGCCATTTTCGTTCAATTCTTTGATTGCAGCGCGCAATTGAGGAATAGAAGCACTAATGTTCGGTAGCTTAATAATGTTCGCATGGGGATCCTGCGTCATTTCACCCAATTCAGCCAACGCATCAGACATTTTCTGAGCATCAGTTAAGTACTCAGGGAAGTGTGCAAGAATACGCGCGGCAAGAGAAATATCACTTAACTCAACGTCAATGTCAGCTGCGCTAGCAAACTTCTTAATGATGGGTAGCAAGGAATATGTCGCCAAGGCTGGTGCTTCGTCAGTCTTGGTATAGATAATCTTTGAGTTGGCTTTACTCATTATATACCTCAATGTTGTCGGTAGAAGGCTACCGATATTTTTAGTCCATTTAGTTGCATTGCACCCTCACTGCCCAGAGACACAGCAAAGAAAATGCAAAACGGGATTGATGTTTGCTATCCGGAAACGGAAGTGTGCCGGATATCACTTGTTGTAAACACCGGGAGCAAACCTGTAGGGCCTGAACGGGTGTGCGGATTTTTTTTTACTTTTCGACCGCGAACAATAGTATAGGGACGAAAGCTAGAGTTACAAGTCATACCATAGGCTTATCCATGCAAGTTTTTGCGGTTTTATTCACTTTTGGTACGAAAATCCCATCGAGTTACTTTCTGTGCTAGACTTTGCCCCGCTTCGCAACCCAATATACTGCCGCTTAAGTTATGACAAAAAAGTCTAAAATCATCTTATTTAACAAGCCATTTCAAGTACTATCACAGTTCACAGATGCTGATGGAAGACAAACCTTAAAAGACTTTATCTCAGTACCGAATGTTTACGCCGCGGGGCGATTAGACAGAGATTCTGAAGGTCTCCTCGTTCTCACCGATGATGGTAAGTTGCAACACAAGCTTGCACACCCTAAAGCTAAAACCAGCAAAACCTATTGGGTTCAAGTAGAAGGGATCCCCGATGAAAAAGCGATTCAAGCGCTGTGTAGCGGCGTTGAGCTAAAAGACGGAATGACACGCCCAGCCAAGGTTAAAGCCATGGAACCGCCCGACGTTTGGGATAGGAATCCCCCCGTTAGATTCCGTCAGTCCATACCGACGTCGTGGCTTTCAATAACTATTTCAGAGGGACGAAACCGTCAAGTTCGACGTATGACAGCGCATGTCGGTTATCCAACCTTGCGATTGATTCGCTATCGCGTGGGAAATTGGACTATTGACGGTATTCAAAACGGTAGTTATACCCAAATCGAATTGTAGTTTTAATGCACATTTTTTGATGTGATTTACCTAATGAATTCTGGTAAAATCCGCGACCCTGAATTCAACCCAAGAGAGTGTACTGCATCTGTGAGTGATATTGCTGTCAACGCTAATAAAAAAGTCATCGTCGGAATGTCTGGCGGTGTTGATTCTTCTGTGTCTGCCTACTTGTTACAACAACAAGGATACCAGGTAGAAGGTTTGTTCATGAAAAACTGGGAAGAAGACGACAATGACGAGTATTGCGCAGCCGCAGAGGACCTTAAAGACGCGCAAGCGGTTGCCGACAAGTTGGGCATAGAACTTCACACCATTAACTTTGCTGCCGAATATTGGGACAACGTATTCGAATACTTTCTCGCTGAATACAAAGCCGGACGCACACCCAACCCCGACATTATGTGCAATAAAGAAATCAAGTTTAAAGCGTTTCTTGAATTTGCCGCGGAAGACTTGGGTGCCGATTATATTGCCACAGGCCATTATGTGCGCCGCCGTGAACAAAACGGACACTGGCAAATGCTACGCGGACTAGATAACAACAAAGACCAAAGTTACTTTTTATATACCCTTGGTGAAGAGCACGTTGCGAAAACACTATTCCCCGTGGGTGACATCGAAAAGCCAGAAGTGCGCCGTATCGCCGAAGAGCAAGATCTCATTACTCACGACAAAAAAGACTCTACGGGTATTTGCTTTATTGGCGAGCGCAAGTTCAAGGACTTTCTTGCCCGTTACCTTCCTGCACAGCCTGGTATTATCGAAACCGCCGAAGGTGAAGATATTGGTAAACACGAAGGATTGATGTACCACACATTAGGTCAACGCAAAGGCCTACTCATTGGCGGTAAAAAAGACAAGGGTGATCAACCTTGGTATGTGGTTGATAAAGACGTTAAGCGCAACGTACTTATTGTGGGACAAGGTGCCGACCACCCTCGCCTGTACTCGAAAGGATTGATTGCAAATCAGCTTCATTGGGTTGATAGAACACCGATAGCAGAAGAACTGCGTGCGGTAGTAAAAACCCGTTATCGTCAAACTGATATTCCATGCACAATAAAGCCCATTGATAATGACACAATCGAAGTTATTTTTGATGAGCCGCAAAAAGCGGTAACACCAGGTCAATCTGCGGTGTTTTACAGCGGTGAAGTGTGCTTGGGCGGTGGTATTATTGAGAGATATATTCGCTAATGTTAGACAAACAAATTGAAGCTTATTTAGCCCTAGCAGGCGTTTGTCAGTCGGCAGCATTGGTGCAACAAATTGCACGTCGCGGAAATGTTGAACAAGACGCTTTCGAAGCTAGCTTATCGAGTATACTGGTTACCGACCCTGAGTCACCTCAGCACGTGTTTGGGCAACTGGCAAATGTTAAAGTTGGGTATAAAACCCTGTTATCACAACTGTCTGACAAGCAGGGCAATAAAGATACAGAGATTACCCGTTATATTGCGAGTATTCTGGGCTTAGAACGCAAGCTATCACGAAAGCCTGACGCCATGAATGAATTGGCAGAGCGCATCTCTCACGTGCAGCGCCAGTTAGCTCACGTTGATTTTAATAACACCCAAATCGTTGGGGCACTTGCCAGCATCTATAGTGATATAGTGAGTCCCCTAGCCCCCCGTATACAAGTTGCAGGAAACCCCGACTATCTCAGTCAGCCTGCAAACCAGCAACGGGTGAGAGCACTGCTACTTGCAGGAGTTCGAGCAGCGGTAATGTGGCGTCAAATGGGCGGCCAACGCCGTCAGATCCTATTTCGCAGAAAACAAATTTTAAATAGTGCTGTTAAGGCACTCAGGTTGATAAACTAGTTGAGGAGCAAAAGGTGGAACTGAGCCAGTTAACTGCAATTTCCCCTGTCGACGGTCGTTACGCTGGAAAGAGCGCAGAATTGCGTAGTATTTTTAGTGAATATGGCTTACTTAAATACCGTGTACAAGTGGAAGTACGCTGGTTACAGATGTTGTCTAACAACCCGCAAATCGAAGAAGTACCAGCATTCTCTGCGGCTTCAAACGAGCTACTTGACGGAATCGTTGCGAACTTTAGCGTTGACGACGCCATGCGTATCAAAGAAATCGAGCGCACTACCAACCACGATGTAAAAGCGGTTGAGTACTTCCTGAAAGAAAAAGTAGAAACTAACAGCGAACTTAGTGCTGTTAACGAATTCATTCACTTTGCCTGCACCTCAGAAGACATCAATAACCTTTCTCACGCGCTTATGCTTACCGAAGCCCGTGACAGCGTTCTTCTTCCGTATTGTAACAAGCTTATCGACGCTATCGTTGACCTAGCTCACGCTTACAAAACCGTACCAATGATGGCACGTACCCACGGTCAGCCAGCGTCTCCCACCACTATGGGTAAAGAAATGGCCAATGTTGCCATTCGCCTTCGTCGTCAACGGGACCAAATTGCCAAAGTGGAACTACTGGGCAAAATTAATGGCGCTGTTGGTAACTACAATGCACACCTTTCAGCTTACCCTAATGTTGATTGGCATGACGTATCTGAGAAGTTTGTGACTTCGTTGGGTATCACGTGGAATTCGTTCACCACGCAAATCGAACCGCATGATTACATTGCTGAGTTATTCGACGCAGTGGCGCGATTCAACACCATTATTCTTGATTTTGACAGAGACGTATGGGGATACATTGCCCTAGGTCACTTCAAACAAAAGACTGTTGCCGGTGAAATTGGCTCTTCTACCATGCCACATAAAGTGAACCCGATTGACTTCGAAAACTCTGAAGGCAACATCGGTCTTGCTAACGCTATTTTCGACCACTTAGCGGCGAAGCTGCCAGTATCTCGTTGGCAACGTGATTTGACCGATTCAACAGTACTTAGAAACCTTGGTGTTGGTGTTGGCTACGCAGTTATAGCTTATCAAGCTACACTAAAAGGCATCAGTAAACTTCAAGTGAACGAGCAAAGTCTGCTTGATGAACTCGATAGCAACTGGGAATTGTTGGCTGAACCTATCCAAACTGTTATGCGTCGCTATGGTATTGAAAAGCCATACGAGAAGCTAAAAGAACTAACTCGCGGAAAGAAAGTCAACGCAGAAGTTATTGCTGAATTCATCGACAACTTGGATATGCCTCAAGCCGCTAAAGACGAATTAAAGCAGCTTTCACCAGCAAGCTATATTGGTGATGCAATCAGGCTTGTGGATCAGTTATAAGATTACGCCCACATGGTTACTCTAAAAAGCGTGGAATGATCCACGCTTTTTTTTGGCCTGAATATGCACAAATCACCACCGTCTCTTGCCAACCTACTCAAGGTTATCTCACAGCTATTTCTTATTGCTTTACTACTACAAATTCCGTTGGTGATTCAATATGCATCACATGAACTTATATGGGTTCACCTATTTAGCCATATTGGAATGACGGGATTAGCCATATACCTGCTTTCTCAAGAATACCTCAAAGACGCCAGACTATTGCTCGTTATCGCTTTCTTAACCTATCTCGTGGGCGCAACAATCTTATGGCAAACCGACCTTTTTATTCAGCATTTCCTGCTGATTGGATGTTTAGTCACTGGTTTTATTTTTAGAAAAACAGAAATAAGGCAAAGCGTTTGTTGGAGTGCAATATACGCAGTTGCTTTTATATTACTAGACAGTGTTCACTCCAGTGAACTCGAAGAGTGGGAAAAAAGTTTACGCCAAGGGAACAGTATTACATTAGCAATCAGCTGTATTTGTATTATTACTTACCTACACAAATTCACTGCGAACCGATGGTCCCTAATATCCTCTCATTACAAAAGTACGCGACAAGTACTACAGAAAACAGCGCCTCTCACCCAACTCGTAGAAGTCCCCAATACTCAACATCGACAAGACCTTCCATTTGCTTGTGTTATGTTTGCGGATATCAAAGGCTATCAGTCACTAACATCATCACTCGATAAAAATAGCCTATTTACATTGCTTGATACCTTCTACCAAAGCTTCGATGATCACACTGAGCCGTTCAATATTCTGCCCGTAAAAACCAACGGCGACGAGTACATGGCTGCCAGTGGAATAACGTCAAAACTGACAACCAGGAATGATTGTAGCAACGCCATTCTCACGTTTGCCCTTGCCTCGTTTAAGCAATTTCAACAGGTAACCAAGCGTCATGGGATAGACTGTCAGTTGCGAATAGGCATTTCGGCAGGGCCTGTAAGTGCAGGGCTTCCACAACGCGCATTAGCACACTTTGATTTATGGGGAAGCACAGTGAATCACGCCGCGTCTTTGGAGCAATGCGGCCCTGCAAACCACTTGTGTATTTGCGAATCACTATACGAACACCTTACTCCTTCATACAAAAAACGTTTTAGCCAAATAGCGGTGCAAACAAAAACTTCAAGTGCAATCGCATATGTCAGCCCACTCGTAGATCATGGGGAATAAATCAGAAAGGATTGATATAATTCGTCCAAATACAGTAACTCAAAGCGCTTCATGACCTCTCTCGATCTTCACACCACCGAAGGTGTATCCCAATTCCTTAAACATTATTGGCAGCAAAAGCCTGTGGTACTTCGTCAGCTTTTTCCAAACTTTGAAGACCCCATCGATGAGCATGATCTTGCTGGATTGGCACAGGAAGACGACATTGACAGTCGTATCATCCAAAACCAAGGCGGTATATGGGATGTTGTTCACGGTCCGTTTGAGGAATTTGAACACGTGTGCAAGGGCCAGTGGACCCTGCTAGTGCAAGGTGTTGATAAGTACATCGATGAAGTTGGTGCGCTTATTGAGCCCTTTAGGTTTATACCCAATTGGCGTATGGACGACGTGATGGTCAGTTTTGCTACCACAGGCGCAGGTGTGGGTGCACATCTTGATCAATATGACGTATTTCTGGTTCAAGGAAAAGGCAGCCGCAGATGGCGAGTGGGAGAAAAA
>JALUXV010000284.1 GCA_027013165.1 Alteromonadaceae bacterium | reverse complement strand
CATTTTTGATCGGATAACGCCGAAATAGGCGATCGGATTAGACCGAAATCAGTGATCGGATTGAACCGAAATGGGTGATCGGAATGGGCCGGAACATGCATCAATTGCTTAGCAAAGGGTTTTAGATTCTAACTTCCACTTCGTAAAGCAAAAAAATTTAAGCCATCCTACGAAAACACAGAAAATGTTTTCTCAGCAGAAACGAGTGTTACCATAAAGGCTAGTAATTAGCTTTTATGCATTTTAGTTGGAACTTAGCATTTGAAATTTGAAAAATCCTTTAACCCAATAGAAGGCTTCAATTTCGAAGTTTTGGATGATCTGGACTTTAAAGAAGACTCTGTGAGAGAAGAGATAATAGTGCCAATAGTAAAGGCTGTTGGGTATGGTCCTTCTAAGCCCTTCAAGACTATTAGGAGTAAGGCTCTCGAGCATCCGTTCGTTTCTGTTGGTAGTTCCCGAAAGAAGATTACGTGCATCCCAGACTATCTTTTCGAGGTAAATGATAGATATTCTTGGATTCTTGAGGCCAAAGGGCCAAATGAGAATATTCTAGATGGCAAGCATGTCGAACAGGCATACTCATATGCTATCCATAGCGAAATAAGAGTTCCCCTATTTGCGCTATGCAATGGCAGAGAGTTCGTTCTTTTCCACATAAGTAAAAGCGAGCCTGTTTTACATTTTGACATGAGATCGCTGGCACAATATTACGATGTGCTAAAAAAGCATATCTCACCTGAACGTGTTATCAATACCGACTTCACTTTGGCGAAAGATTTTGGCTTGCATTTAAAGCGGATGGGCTTTCATGAATTTAAGAGCCTTATTTTTCCAGACGTACCCATTGGGTTCATTGCACAGTTAGATCCAAATCTATTTACCACGGGCTCTGGCATAAAAACAGAAGAGGGGGACAGCTACGTGTTGTCTTTCGATTTTGACGAGCAAATACTCAAACAGTTCGCAGGAAAAATTCCTAGTCAAGCAATAGATATGCTGATGCAACGTGAAGATGGACACAGAAAGAACGTCCAGTTCGCTGATGGAAATTTCTTGGTCAATATTGATTGTCGAGTAGGTAATGATCTACAAGAAAATTCGGATGAGATATTTTTGCCTTTTATTATCAATAGAGTTCTATGAACCTAACAAAGTAGGTGGGGCAATTGCCCGTAATGTGACGCTAAATGTAACCTGTTCGTATTAAGCCGAATTAGCTACAAAGTATTCTAAAGTTCTGTTGCTGTATCTAACGGGCTCAGAAGGTAAGTAGTAACTGGCTCCAACTAACTAAGTCAAACACCCCAACACATTTGAAATAGTTACTGTTAATAGCCGCTGATAACGGAAATGGTTGCAAAGTTTTGAATATTTAAATTTGGAAAAGTAATTAGCACCAAGAGGAATGGTGCCCAGAGGCGGGATCGAACCACCGACACGCGGATTTTCAATCCGCTGCTCTACCAACTGAGCTATCTGGGCACATAATATAGTGCAGTGTTTTGATTTTAGAGCTTTGCAAAACTTTGCAAAGTCTACGTTAGTGAACTCTAACGTTACAGCCCGCTATTTTTAAGCACTTGGTAAAACTTTGAATCAATAAGCTTGCACTTTTCAATCCGCTGCTCTACCAACTGAGCTATCTGGGCGAAACTGGTTAGCTTTCGAGGCGTTACCGCCTGTGCTGCTGTGGGTGCGTATTAAACGGATTTAGCGGTAACAAGTCAACCGTTTTTGTTGGTTTTTTTTCGCTTTTGTTACCGTTTGCACATTGTTTACACAAAAACGCCTTTTTTGTCTAACTTTTAGGCGGTGTAAAGCCTTCGATGGTGGGCTCTATACCTTCAAATAAGTAAGCTTCCATTTTTTCTTCAAGAAAGCTGCGAGCCGTGGGATCCATCATATTAAGCTTATGCTCGTTAATCAGCATGGTTTGACGCTTTTGCCATTCTGCCCATGCTTCTTTCGAAATATTGTCGAAAATACGCTTGCCTAACTCACCTGGATACAACTGAAAATCTAGCCCATCTGCATCTTTTTGCAGGCGCTGACAAAATACCGTTCTGCTCATTTTTATTCCTCGCTTACGTTGCGCTGTGCATATTACACAAGGTGCGCCAATTGCTGAATGATCTTTTTCGTTGGAGCCGCTAATCCCACTTCTATTGTATCGTTAACGAAGAACCACTGCCCTTGTTGTTCGTTATCGGTAGGATTAGGTGGTTCAGCCAAGGTGGCAACAACCGGCGTTATATCTAAATGGAAATGGCTAAAGGTATGGCGAAAGGTATCCAGTGTTGTAAGCTCACCCACCACCAAGCCTCGATTTAACGCTAATGCGTTTACATCACTTAGCTCGCCGGCTTCTACAAAACCGTACAAGCCACCCCATATGCCTGTTTGCGGTCGCTGTTCTAAATATACTTGCTGGCCAAACATTGGCACTATCATCAGGGTTTGTCGTTCTGGAATTGCTTTTTTAGGCTTTTTACCGGGGTACTCGCTTTGCATGCCCTGGGCAAATGCGATGCAATCGTGCTTTAAGGGGCACTCGTCACATTTTGGTTTACTACGTGTACACACCATAGCGCCAAGGTCCATCATCACTTGAGTGTAATGGTTACAGCGCTGCGTTGGGGTATTTTTTTCCGCTACGTCCCACAGTGCTTTTTCTACATTGGTTTTGCCCGGCCAACCTTCAATAGCGTAGTAACGCGCCAATACCCGTTTCACATTGCCATCTAAGATAGGGTGACGTTGACCCATCGACAACGACAACACTGCCCCCGCGGTTGAGCGGCCAATTCCTGGTAGCGCAATGGCATCATCTATATTGGTTGGGAATACACCATTGTGCATTTCAACGATTTGCTTAGCGGCTTTGTGTAAGTTTCGGGCTCTGGCGTAATAACCTAGGCCAGTCCAATGGTGAAGCACATCGTCTTGCTCTGCTTTCGCCAACGCCTCAACCGTGGGAAACGACGTCATAAACCGCTCAAAATAAGGGATTACTGTAGTTACCTGAGTTTGCTGAAGCATGATTTCAGAGATCCAAACTTTGTACGGCGTTACATCTTGCTGCCAAGGAAGATGCTTGCGCCCATGCTTGTCAAACCACGCCAATACGCGCTCAGCAAATGATGGGATGTGTATTTCTTGAATCATTTATATTTCGTGTTTTTAATTTAGTCACACGGTCTTACGTACCGATTGATGTAGGCGTATGTTAGCATAACCCGCAAACAGTACGTTGATAGGAACGAATGTGACCACTACGTCACCCATTATTTTTTTCCCTGGCACATTATGTGACGAGCGCATTTGGTTACCACTGTGGAAGTTAATGCCCCACATTAATCGCCGATATGTTCCTCTTCAATGGGCGAATAATCTTGCCGATATGCTGGCACTGACGAATGACAGAGTACTCCCCGACGAAAAGGTCCATCTTGTGGGATATTCTATGGGTGGCTTCGTTGCATCGCGCTGGGCTGCGGACAACTCAGATAAAGTCGCCAGTATCACCCTCATTGGTTACGATGCCGAAGGCTTGAATGACGAAGAAATAAAGCAACGAAAAGCCATTATCAAGCAGCTAAAGCACGGGCAGTTCAATTTGTCGAACAAGCAATATTTAGCGCGTTTTGTTATGCCCAATGAACTCGACAATCCTAATGTTGCCGGTGTAATAGCAGACATGAATAAAGATTTGGGCAAAGGTACCCTTGTCAGTCACATCGAGGCCACAACGCCAAGACCATCAATGATCAACGAATTGAAAGGCGTTAAAACACCGCTAACTGTCATTGGTGGCGCATACGACCAAATTGCTCCCCCAGATGCGCTACGCCGCACCTATGCGAAAATACCCAATACATCGGTGCATATATTAGAAGATGCTAGTCACATGATGCTGCTGGAACATCCTGATTTAATTGCTAAACTGCTTGAAAGGTTGTGACGAATAATAGTTTATTGCGTATATAGTGCACAAAATTCGTTGCATATCACGTTATAGACTGGATAATGCGCCACCATTGAGTTTTAGGGGTATAAGGGCACTATTCATGGGTCAATTTAAAAGTCAGGCAGAAGCCGAAGCAGCTGGTGTATATATCAGCAAGGTAAAAAGCTATGTAAAGCGCGAAGGTCGCCTTACTAAAGGGCAAGCAAAATCCCTTGAAGACTTTTGGCCAACCATGGGTATTGACTACCAAAATGCACCGTTAAATCTTGAAGAAACATACGGCCGTAGTGCACCGCAAGTCATTGAGATCGGTTTTGGTATGGGTAAATCTCTTGTGGAAATGGCCAGTGCGGCGCCAGAGAAAAACTTCTTGGGTATTGAAGTCCACCGCCCTGGTGTAGGTGCATGCTTAGGAGATGCAGGAGAGCTTGGCTTAGAGAACCTGCGTGTTATGGAACACGACGCCGTTGAAGTGCTTAAGCACATGATCCCCGACGGTAGCGTGGCACGCTTGCAATTGTTTTTCCCTGATCCTTGGCACAAAAAGCGCCATCACAAACGTCGAATTGTTCAGGCTGAATTTGCAGAGTTAGTTAAATCTAAACTTGCTATTGGCGGTTGTTTTCACATGGCCACCGACTGGGAGCCATACGCTGAGCACATGGCAGAAGTCATGAATAATATCGACGGCTATACAAACCAAGCGGAAGAAGGCGACTACGTCCCTCGCCCAGACTATCGTCCAATTACTAAGTTTGAAACTCGTGGTCAGAAGTTAGGTCACGGTGTTTGGGATCTCATTTACGAGCGTACAAAATGATTTTATCGCCTCAGAATCAACTCTTAGAACGCAGCATGGATTTGTTCGCCAATGGTGAATGGTTATTTGTGAATCCGTCGGATGCATATTTTCTCGACGAATTAAAAAGCAAAAGCATTGATGTTATGCACCAGTTCTTCGACATATTTTCTGAGAGCGTTCGCTTTGTTCCATCGATAAGTTACGACAGTAGAGATATTGCCGACAAGGGCTTTATCAGTGAACAAAAAGTGGGGTCTCATACTCACTATTTTGCCCCCTTTCTCACTACGCAAAATCAATACACCGACGTTATGATTTACCTGCCAAAGGCTAAATCACATTTTCAAATGCTACTCCGCATGGCTGCGGGCACATTGAAAGAGAACGGTAGAATTCACGTTGTTGGCGAAAACAAAGGTGGTATTAAGAGTGCAGCTAAGTTAATGCAGCACTTAGGACCAACGCAGAAAATTGATTCTGCTCGCCACTGTAGCTTGCTAACCACCCAGCTTTCGGGCGAGCACCTTGCGTTCAATCCGGACGACTGGACAGAAACACTCACCTACGAAATTGAAGACACCAGCTGGCCTGTAGTGTCCGTACCTGGTGTATTTAGTCATGGCGAACTTGACGCAGGCACCAAGCTACTGTTAGAAAAGCACACCTCTAACCTTACTGGTAAGGTTATGGACTTTGCCTGTGGTGCAGGGGTTATTGGCAGCTACTTGATGACTCGCTATCCTCACTTGAAGCTCACCTTACTTGATGTAAGTGCATTGGCTATTTACACATCAGCCATGACACTTAAGGCAAACAATTTAAATGCCCAGCTAATTGCTGCCAATGGTTTGCATGGGGTTGAAACCAAGGTGAATCACATTGTAACTAACCCACCATTCCATACGGGAATAAAAACTGACTACACAGTTACTAAGCGCTTTATCGAAGATGCTCGACGTTTGTTACATTCCAATGGCTCACTACAAATGGTTGCTAACCGTTTTTTACCCTACCCTGGATTGTTGTCGGAACACTTCTCAAAAGTGCTAACTACTGCGCAGACCACACAATTTTTTTTATATCATACGTCTTTCTAATAGCACCTAGCTTTATCTCTGTGCTAACGTAACCCTATGAGTAATGTGACGAGCAACGGGCTCGTCACGATGAGTTTATGCGTACAAAGTTTCGCTTTTCTTGTAGAAGGCATTACAAGTAAAAAGGTGTAGTTATGAACATAGTATTTGCTATTTCGGAAGTTGAAGAGTTGGTAAAAACCGGTGGTTTGGCAGATGTAGGGAAAGCATTGCCACTGGCACTGCATCAAGCGGGGGAAGACGTTGCCATCGTCATGCCTTACTACAAAACCATTGCAGAAGAATACGACCTCACTGCTTTGTGTGAACGCCAAACCTTGTTTACTGAAGGTAAGGTTTATCATTTCGATATTCGAGAACTCAACTGGCACGGTATTAGTGTTTACTTCGTAGATTATCCTGAATACTTCCAGCGTGATGGCTTGTACGCCAGTGCATACGACGCTTATGAAGACAATGGGGAGCGATTCAGCTTTTTCAGTGGTGCGGTACTGCATACCTTACAAACCCTAGAACGTCGCCCAGACGTAATTCATTGTCACGACTGGCACACGGCAATGCTGCCCTTCTTAATGACCCATGAGCGATCTGGTTATTTTGCGTCGACACGCTCAGTATTCACCATTCACAACGCAGCATTTCAGGGTGTACACAAGGTCGAAGAAATCCCTTACTTGCGCCATCACCCCGAAATTTTTTCTCAGGTACACGGTGGCTACATCAATATGCTGCAATCAGGCATTGAGTTTGCCACTAAAGTCACTACGGTTAGCCCTAACTATGCCCAAGAACTGCTTACCGATTTAGGCAGTCATGGTCTTCACGACCGCCTTGTCATGAGAAGCGCCGACTTGTCGGGTATTTTGAACGGTTGCGATTACACCCAATGGAACCCTCAAACCGATACCTTTCTTCCGGTGGCCTACGACGCTGAAAACTTTGAAGGTAAGGCGGAGTGTAAAGCAACGTTGCAGCAGCGAGTTGGTCTTCCACTGAAACCACAAGTACCTCTGATTGGTATGGTGTGCCGACTCACCGAACAGAAAGGTTTTGGTTACATACTGCCTATTTTAGATGATTTAATGCAGCACAATATTCAAATAGCTATTGTGGGTACTGGCGATCCAAAAGTGTGTATGGACTTGGGAGAATACGCGCAAAACCACAGTGACAAATTCGCATTTGTGAATGGGTTTAGCTCGGAACACGCACACTTAGTTGAAGCGGGTGCAGACTTCTTTCTGATGCCATCACAATTTGAGCCGTGCGGTCTTAACCAGATGTACAGTCTAGCTTATGGCACCGTGCCCATTGTACGCGCCGTAGGTGGCCTGAAAGACACTGTGATAGACTTATCAGAAAACGACGCTCCCACAGGATTCATCTTTTACGACCCCACACCATACGCATTGTTGTCATGTATTCGCCGAGCACTGTTATTTTATTATGAACACCCGAAACAGTTTAGAGAGATGCAGCTACGTGGTATGCATACTAGGTTTACATGGGAAGCAGCTGCGATTAGTTACACACAACTGTATTTATCCATGATGGTGGAAACTGAGTAAATTAGGTACTACTTTCCTTATAGGACGGAAAGATACACTATAGGCTAGGACGCCGATGTTGTGCATTTGAAGGTATAAATGACAGAAAAGACGGTACGACTTTCGATTAAAAGCCTTTTTCTATGGGTAGTAATGAGTATAGCCATGGCATCTCTTGGTGTGTCGGCAATACTTTCAATTTACTCTCAGATAAACATTTATGAAGAAGAACTAGAATCTAATGTGTTAATGCTTGGCAAATTAATTGGTGCCAATGCCATACCCTTTATTGTTACCGACAATCCATCGAATCTCGAAACGCGTATGCGCAGTTTGTCTACAACAAAGCAAGTCTTAAACGTTCACATTTACCGTATCAACCCGGATGACGCAACGGTTAGCCACTTTTCTTACTACAATAAAGACGGCCAATCCCTCATTGCAAGCCAGACTAACCGCTTACTTGAGTTAGAAGACAACCCTTCTGTAGATGAAGATGGTGAATATGTAGAAGTCACTCATCAAATCAAGGATCTTGACACTAATGAGCCAATGGGCTGGATTTACTTGCGTTTTTCTACTGTTAGTTTCAATAGTTTAGTGCTTAAGTCTGTTGGCGTTACACTATCGGTAATGGTGCTACTTGCCATAATTTGTTTCTTACTTGCGCTTAGGCTGCACCGTGTTGTAACTGCGCCCATTGAACAACTTGCACGTTTTGTTCAGAAAACAGCAAGAGAAAGAAACTATAGTGCGCGAACCGATATTGCTGGCGTTAAAGAAATTGCGATCTTGTCAGACGCGGTCAATTTAATGATGTCTCGCATGCAAGACTACATACAAAAGCAGCAAGAGGCCGAAGCCAACCACAAAGCATTAAATGCCAGCCTAGAAGAAATCGTAAGCGAGCGCACCATTGCACTAAAAGACGCTAACCAAGAGTTAATCCAAACCTTGGAAAAGCTTCACCAATTCCAACGTCAAATGGTTCAGAATGAAAAAATGGCGTCGCTAGGCGATATGGTTGCAGGCGTAGCTCACGAGGTAAATACGCCGATTGGACTTGGCGTTACCGCTTCAACCATGATGTTAGATCGCTTAAAAACGGTACAAGATGATTACGACAACAAGCGACTTAAAGCCAGCGGTTTAAAGCGCTTTTTTGACGAAAGTAACGAAAACCTCAACATTATCTATCGCAATTTAAACCGCGCTGCTGAACTCATTTCCAGCTTTAAGCAAGTCGCAGTAGATCAATCAAGCGAATCTAGCCGTACGTTTTGTGTTTCTCAATTGGTTAATGAAATATTGCTTTCGTTACAACCACGACTTAAAAAGTTATCCCATGAAGTCACAGTAGAATGTAACCCTAACCTTACGGTACAAACCAAAGCAGGGCCTATTAATCAGATTTTGATCAATTTGATAATGAACTCACTTATTCACGGATTTGAAGGCTTAGAAAATGGGCTAATTTCTATATCGGCTGAGTTGGTTACCTCAAACAAACTCAAGATCGTATATCGAGACAACGGCAGAGGCATCCCACCTGTCATTAGGAAGAAAATCTTCGACCCCTTCGTTACCACAAAACGAGGTCAAGGTGGGTCAGGATTGGGAATGCACCTAGTGTATAACTTGGTTACACAAGGATTAAAAGGGTCGATTTCTTTATCAAGCGAAGAAGGTGAAGGTGTGGAATTTGTCATTATTTTTCCAGTACAACCTGCAAATTCAAAATAAAAGAGGCTAAACTATTGAACTTTGCTTGATTTTTATTGGCTAAGACCCCATAAAAGAATGAATTGATATTCAATAATTGCTTGCAAACAAGGTCACGAATATTAATATTTAAACAGCAGACAGCTTAAACCGATTGAATATAAAGAGTGTAGAACACCATGCAGACACCAAATGTGTTAATTGTTGAAGATGAAGTAGTAACGCGTACCACGCTAAAAAGTTTGTTCGAAGCCGAAGGATACAGTGTATTCGAAGCTGAGAATGGCGACCAAATGCATGACTTCTTTGAAAACCACTCTATCAATCTGGTTATCATGGATATCAATTTGCCGGGTAAAAATGGTCTAATTTTGGCCCGTGAAGTTCGCGACCGCAAAAACGTAGGACTTATCTTCCTTACTGGTCGTGACAACGACGTCGACCGTATTCTTGGCCTTGAAATTGGTGCTGATGATTATTTGACTAAGCCATTCAACCCTCGCGAACTTACTATTCGTGCGCGCAACCTTCTTGCTCGTACTACAAGTTCAGCTGAAGACGACGACTTGCCAAGCCGTGTTAACTTTAACGGATGGATTTTAGATGGCGACAGCCGTTCATTAATTTCTCCTTCTGGTAAAGAATTCCGCTTACCTCGCAGCGAATTCCGCGCGCTTCACCTGTTCCTAAGCAACCCAGGTAAAATTCTTACCCGTGAACAGCTTATTATGGAAATGACAGGCCGTGAACTTCGTCCGAATGACCGTACTGTTGACGTCACTATCCGTCGTATTCGCAAGCATTTCGAGTCGGAACCAACTGATGAAGAGTTGATTGTAACCATTCACGGTGAAGGTTACCGCTTCTGTGGTGCAGTAGACGGTTAATAGCCATCTAACAAACCTAACATTAAAGAGCCGCTCATAGAGCGGCTCTTTGCTTTCTGTGTCTTTACCTACCGCGGCAGAAATATCAACTGATAATGGTAGTGCTTATCTTTAAGTAAAAATTCCTCATGGGTACTTGGGCTCCATGAGTCATCTCCACCCACACCCATATGAGCATGATCAACGTATACATAAGCACAATCTGAAGGCTTGAGATCACAAGTGTGCTTTGCAACATCTAACTGCCCTTGACCGTACTGACTGACTGAAAAGGCAAACTTACCCTTTAATGCGATATCATTGAGCGCCATGGTGTCACATCCAGTTCTCAAACCATTGTCTGTTGGGAAGATATAGGGCGTGTGCATGGCATCAAGTGTTTCTGTGTAAGCTCCGTAACGAGCGGCCGCGTTTCTGTCGGGATAATTTTCAAAAGGCCCATTTCCTCGCCAGCGTACTTCTTCGCTATTGTCATGAAGTGGCACTGCGTATTGAAGACCAATACGAGGCATTGGTGGCAGTTTGTCGTCAAGAGTCACTTTGATATCTAGGGTCAGTGAACCATCACCATTAAACGTATGAGTCCAATGTGACGAAGCAACTAGGGCGTCTTCGTAGTAGTAATGGAACAGGGATACTAACGATACACTATGTGTACTTTGCGACACAGTTACGCCACCACAAACCCGCGCCCAATTGCCTATTCCCGCTCTGCGCCACCTCGACTCCCAGGCGTTGGGGTCTGGATTATCTACTTCGCTTACACCTATATCGTTGTCCAGTGGTGCGCGAAAGGAGTTATCTTCAAATGGTGCACTTAATTGTTCTTTACCATCAACTAACCAAGATACCAGCAACCCAGACTGACTATTCACACTAAATAAGCTGCTACCCGCAGCAACTTCAACCATGCCGTTACTTTCAGCTAGCGTTACACTGGCACCAGAGCCGTCAAGCCTTAATGGTGAAATACCCGCCAGATTGACTAAAGAGAACTGTTCCGTATCTAGCACATGGCCTGCATTACCCCATGCACAGTCTTCGCTTAAACAAACATCTACATTTAAGTGGTACTTAGCGCCAGTCACAAAATTTACGCAATGCTCGATGTCTAGTACGGTTTTGCCTTGAGGGGCTAAGGTTACATCGGCACTACCCGATGCCACACACGTGCCGTTTTCCAATATTTCCCACTTGAGTTGCTCGTTGTCGGTTTGTCGAAACAAGTAGTCGCTTTCAATAGTTAGCTGATAGGCACCACTGTTTTGCGCTAACGAGAACGACAAATGTTGCTGGCAATACTTAGCTTCGAATAACGCTGGGTGAGGTGTTCTGTCCGGAAATAGCAAACCGTTGATACAAAACTGACGATCGTTGTCTTCGTCGCCGAAGTCTCCACCGTATCCCCAGTAAGCCTCACCGCTCTCTGTATGCTTCAGTAAGCCTTGATCGACCCAATCCCATATGAATCCCCCTTGTAACCGCGGGAAGTCTTTAAAGGCTTTCCAGTAGTCTTCAAAGCTGCCTAAACTATTGCCCATTGCATGAGCGTATTCACATAAAATTACTGGGCGATGCTCACCGGGCAATGACAGCCATTTCTTGATAGCCCACTTAGGTACTGCGTCATCTTCAACATCGGTATCTACTCGCGCATACATGGGCGCTATAATATCGGTAGCAGTAGTATCTGAACCACCTCCCTCATATTGCACAGGGCGAAAGGGGTCAAAGGCTTTAGACCAACCGTACATGGCATCGTGATTGGGTCCGTGTCCACTCTCGTTCCCCAGCGACCAGATAATAATAGAAGCGTGGTTTTTATCTCGCTCTACCATTTGGGTATATCTGGCCATATAAGCCCCAGCCCACAGAGGATCTTGTGACAGCCTCCCCATTGGAAACATTCCATGGGTTTCAATATTGGCTTCGTCAACCAAATACAAACCATA
The DNA here is from genome assembly GCA_027013165.1 of Alteromonadaceae bacterium. Lineage (GTDB taxonomy): Bacteria > Pseudomonadota > Gammaproteobacteria > Enterobacterales > Alteromonadaceae > Alteromonas. The sequence continues at coordinate 101 of JALUXV010000284.1, read as the reverse complement.
ATGGTCACATAGCTCATACCAACGAGGATGGTTGGGGTAATGGGCAGTGCGCACTGCATTGAAGTTGTTTTGCTTAAGTAGTTTGATGTCTTCAATCATGT
>JALUXV010000283.1 GCA_027013165.1 Alteromonadaceae bacterium | reverse complement strand
TATGTCAGACAGCATCGTTTGAGAGGGAGTGATTGGCTTTTATTGCACGCCAATACCATCCATGGGGCTCAGCTTCGGCATCCATGCCTCAGATGGCTATAAAAGCCAATCACTCCCTCTTTGACATGCTATTGAGTCGTTTAATTTGTTAGTAATTAATAGAGAACATCAAAAAAATGAAAGCACCTATTAATCAAGCGTTAGCCACTTCGATTTCACAGCGGTTAAAGCAAGTACGTGCTGAGAAAGGGCTTTCCCTAGATAAGACTGCGGCGTTAACAGGGGTGTCGAAAGCTATGCTGGGGCAAATTGAGCGCATGGAATCAAGCCCAACTATTGCAGTACTGTGGAAAATTGCGTCGGGTTTGACATGTTCGTTTTCTAGTTTTCTTCAAGCGAATAAACCGGTCGCAGGAAGCGATGTAGAGCAGTTCGTTGATGATCCTAATATGTCGGTTAAGGCCTTGTTTACTTTTGACCCTCAGAAAGGTTTTGAAGTTTTTGAAATAACGTTAAGCCATTATCACACTCAAGTCTCTACAGCTCACCAATCCGGTGTTACCGAGCATATTCATGTAACAAAGGGCAGTTTAGGTCTGTTAGTTGATGGTCAATGGGTAGAGGTAAAGCAAGGTCAGCAATTTGTATTAAACGCTGACCTTGATCACGGTTATCGAGATAATTCTGGTACGACAACCTTTATTGTGGTGATTCACTATCCGCTTAGCTAGGTAAATAATACCTACTGGGCTTTAGAGTGAAGAGGAGTCTAGCGCTAGTGCGTCTTTTAGAAACACGATTAACTGATCAATTTCTGCCGACATAAGCGCAAACTCAGCGTCTAAACGAGCTGCAACTTGATCCTTTGGAATGTCGTCGGTTTCTTCTTTAATGCGATCTGAAAATTTAATGCGCTTGATAGCACCATCTTCAGTAATTACCCCAGTTAGGGTTTCTTGATACTCGAACGCCACTTTCTGAACAAGTTTACCAGCGTCTAGGTGAATCGTGATTTCGTCAGAATCTAGCGGCTGATTTTTACATCGAATAATACTTTCAGAATCGTCAGATGCTTTAAATTCTGCTTCTTCTAACAGCACTATGCCGATTGGCGTTTTATCTGTTAGCCAATGAGTTAATTGAGACTGAAGACTTTGTCTAGCGAGAGGAACCACAGGAAGCGAGCCAATGGCTTTTCTTATTAGTGACAAGTAAGTTTCAGCTTTTCCATCGGCAGAAGCATCAACTACGACTAACTTTTCTGACAGTGAAATATAGCCATGAGTATAGGTGTTTTTAGTGAATGCTTGGGGAAGTAGGCGAGTTTGAATCTCTTGTTTTAAATCACTTTTAGCCTTTTTACCTACCGGAGCGCCGGTCTCAAGTTCGATCTTTGTGACTGCTTCATCAAGCTCGGCATTAATGACGGCTGCGGGTAATATTTTCTCTTGTTTCTTTACTGTAATCCAGTAGCGATCTTGCACGCGGTGAAACATAACATTATTGCTTCCCCCTTGAGAAAATGGTGAAGCAAAGCCCATAGTTGCAAGGTCTTGGCTACCACAAGGACGGAATGCGTTTTCATTAAGAGCACGCGTTAAATCTTCGTCGTTAAGTGATAGAGGCTGAGTAAGCTGGTACGCTTTAATATTCTTAAACCACATGAATAAAGAGTCTTTCAGAAATGAAAATAGTGGCTAAGCCTATCAATCATGGGTAGGCAAACGCAATCCTTATTGTGATTTGTACCCTTTCACATTAGCACTGTATTGGGAAACGAATATCGTAAGCCAACCCTTTGCCTAGCTCACTACTTGCTTCTATTTGCCCTGACAGTGCTTGGGTGACTAAGTTATACATAATGTGGGTACCTAAACCACTTCCGCCCTCACCTCGACGGGTAGTAAAGAAAGCGTCAAACAATTTGTCCGGATGTTCCTGCTCTAAACCTTTACCGTTGTCTTGATAGTGCATGAATACGTCATTATCGTCGTGTGTAACGGATAAGGTAATTTCCCCGTCTTGATCGTCACTTAATCCGTGAATTAAAGAGTTCATCACCATATTCGTCACGATTTGTGCAATGGCACCGGGCGCACAACGTATC
>JALUXV010000282.1 GCA_027013165.1 Alteromonadaceae bacterium | reverse complement strand
CATAGAAGATGACAAGGTGACTGCAAGTGCACTAGGGGTTTACAGCAAGGACTGGTTGCAGCGTCAAATTGAAACAGGCAATACCGGTTCATTGGGTCAACGTGGTCCGATTCATTCCATTTTAGAACCGGATTTGATGCAAGTGGCGATGCAGCGTTTACAGTCGATTGACTTGGGCGCGTTAAAGAAAAAAGCCATTGAGCGATTCTGGTCTCGCCAAACTTTCACTGAGTTACCCAAAGCCACGCAGTATCGGATAAGAATGGTTGATCCAACCATCGTCATGCAGCGGTCACTATTGGATGCCAGTGGCCGAACATTGATCCCAGCAGGAACGCGTATTAACCCGCTAAAAGCCTTGCCGTTTACTCAGCAGCTTGTGGTGTTTAATGCGTCGAACGCTGAAGAAGTGGACGCAGTAGCGCATTGGCTTGAGACGCAAGATAGGACACTGCGCCGCATTACGCTTATCACCACGCAGCTCGACCGTGCCCAAGGCTGGAATCGCCTCAATGCGCTCGAAAAGACATTGGATAGTCCGGTTTACCTTCTCAATGCCTCGCTAAAGCAGCGCTTTGATCTGCAAGTCACCCCATCGTTTGTTCAAGCAAAGGGGCTCGCGTTTGAAATAGAAGAAATTCCAGCAAAGGAGCTTGTTCATGAAAAAGCTCAATAATACGTATCGTCTGTTGCGGACTCTCATTGTCATGTTTGTCCTTGGCGCATCTATTCCTGCAAAAGCCGAACTGACCTGCCCAGACGCGGGTTTATTGTCGGGTAAGTTGCTGACGGATGTTTGCTGGTCATGCATTTTTCCTATCCGAGTTGCGGGTCTTCCTCTTGGCTCTGGCAGTGTCCCAAGCGGCGCATCAAACAAGTCATTTTGCTTATGTGAAGATAACTTAGGCGTGCCAAGGCCAGGTATTGTTACCAGCATGTGGGAGCCAGCGCGTTTAATTGAACTGGTCAGAACGCCGGGTTGCTCGCCTTCCCTGGGAGGGATTCGTTTACCGTTAGGTGATAGGCGGCTGCAAGGTGGTCATGGCGAGGGTGAATACGATACCGGTGATCTCGCTTTCTACCATTACCATTATTACGCCTTTCCGCTTTTGGTCATGCTCGATTTGTTCATGGATGGCAATTGCAATGCCGATGGTTACATGGACTTTGACTTGATGTATTTGTCCGAATTGGACCCCACATGGATGAACGATGAACTGGCCTTTTTTACTCAGCCTGAAGCTGCTGCCGTTGCCAATCCATTGGCTATATCTGCTTGTACCGCTGACGCTGCTTCATCAACGCTTGGTAAACCCATCGATCAGTTGTTTTGGTGTGCTGGCAGTTGGGGCCATCTCTATCCCTTATCTGGCCACACCTTAGCCTTTGGCTCATTAGCAGAAAACACCAGCCATTTAGCAGCGCGAGCAATCGCGGCTCAACACAGGCGTGGTCTTGCAAGGCGAACAATGGGGAACAGTGCGCTATGCCGACCTGTTATCGAACCCATGCTGCCGAAATCCCAATACAAGATGAGTATGTTCTTCCCTGTACCGGAAACTGAAAGTGCGCATGTCATCGGTGAAAGCACCATGAAATGGGGAGAGTGGCGAACGATCCCCGGTGCCGGTGAAGATGCGCTCTACATTTTGTGGCGCTGGCAAGACTGCTGTAACTCGGGAGGTTAACCATGAAACCAACACTTTTTACCCGAGTTTTAGCGGGTATTTTATCAATCACTATGGCGTGCCTGCCCTTACATGGTGTGGCCGCTGATGTGCAGCGCCAATCCGGCCTAAGCGGACAACAAGAAGGTAAGCAATTGCTGCAAAGCTGGACGATGCCCGCACTCAATGGCAATACATTGTCGGTGCCGAATGGCAGTGGTAATGAGTCCATTAACTTGCAAGAGCTTTTCCCTGGTATGGATCAGGGCTCATTGGATGTCTTAACGGGCGTTTATGGCTCTGATGCCAGCATGAATCAAATGGGGACACAGCGCCAAGAGAGCATGGCATCCGAAAGTGGCGCTACGGGTGAGGCGTTTCGTTCGCTACAGCAAATCAAAGACAGGTCTCGGCCAGATATGGTCAATGATCCGCTTTGGGCATTAACTGATGCGGTTCAAACTGACCCAAATCTATTAACGCAAAGCTTCCCAGGCTGTGAGTCTCAAGGTGAAGGCAGCCCAAACTACCAGCAATGTGACAGGCTCAATACAGCGGTTAAAAGCTGCACTATTACTCACGATTACACGGCAGGCATTATTGAGCATGTTTCAGGACCGATGAACCTTCGCTCTTGTGGTGAGGGGTGTCTTGAAGTTTGGATAGGACGTATTGGTGACAACTACTGGAGTGGCAGTTGTAAAGTGTTTGAACAGGTCATCACACTCAAAGTCGTGAACCCTGATGCGATTACCTCAGCCGTTCTTGAGTACGCCAAATGGGATGACTACATGCAAGTGTGGCTTGGCGATCAGAAAGTCTGGTCTGGGCCGAACAATAACTTTCCACCAGAAACGGCAGGTCGCTGCGAGCTCAGTACCAGTTGGGAGCGCAATCCAAATACCGATCTCACTGCCAAGCTAAAAGCGGTAGAGCCCGGTTTAGAAGTGCCGATAAAAATTCGCGTATCGGTTACGGGTAGTGGTGAGGGGTATGCACGCATCAAGGTGCGCTTTGATCCAACCAAGGTGGTGATGAATGATAGTTGGTCGCCACAATCCTGTATCGAACAAGCAGCGGATATCCCAGCTAAGTTTTCAGACTACAGCATTCAATGCACGGATCAGCCTTCTTCAACCAACGGATGTACGGTGGTCAATGGTGTTTCAGTCTGTGAATCCTATTTTGCCCCAAGCCCAGTGGCTGGCATATCGCCTTTGTGTCGGCGTGTACAAGTTAGTGTGGATGATGAAAGCTATAAGGGGATTGAAAATCAGGCCTGCCAAGCGCTTGAAGCGAATCCTTCCTGTGGATTCATGTCGTCAGAATGTGCCGAGACCAATGATAAAGGTGAATGCATTCGTTTTACCGATACCTATGACTGTGGATTGCAAACCAGCGATCCAAAGTGCGTGGTATCCAATCTTATGCCGAGTAGTTTTGAGGCCTGTGAGCCTACTCAGACGATTACGCCATTTACTGAAACCAAGCATGTACCGGATTACCAGGTGTGCGAGAAGATCAGCACGCTTACTCAGTGTCAGTTAGAACGACGTATATCCGCCCAAACCCATCAACAAAGTTGGTCCATTGAGCGTGGTTGCTTTAGCTCCGAAACGCTCAGTTTTGTTCCACAGCGCAGCAGTACCATGCAAACTGGAAACGCGACGCTGAGAGTTTTTGATAATCAAAATACTGAGATAGAAATCACCGAGTCGCCAACTAAGGCAAATGGCTGGAAAACGACACTCTCACTGACGGGCAATAAGGAAACGGTGACTGAGACGAAACCGTCCATTAAATACCCTGAAATGACCTGTCCAAAAGGAACCTTAGTTGGTTCATTGTGTAAGGTCGTTAATGGGTCGATTATTTCGTGGCATGAACCTCAGGAAGTCACTCGTTCCAGATGTGAGTCTGGCTGGAACAAAGTCGATTTAGATACTTGCAGCCGAGAAGTTCAGAAGTGTTTGGCTCCTGCGAAACTGAGCGCTTCATTGGCCTTCTCTGGCAAATACTTAGAGCAAGACGTTGTTCATCAATCAAGTGATCCAGGGATAGACCAATGCTTGATGCAAACGGATCAGTTTACTGCCGTGCAGTGGCAGTGTTTGGATACGGGCACAAAACGAATCGACGGATTAACGGTTGGTAGTGGCGAGTTGACCAATCTTGGAAATCTTTATCCGGCTGTTGTTTCGTCTCCTGCTCATTTAACCAGTCGCGGCAGTTCTGATGGACTGGGGCTCTCATGCTGGAGGGCAAGAGCGACCTACAATGCTTCGACTGCTCATCCAGAGTTCAACATGGGCAGCTCAGATAGCTGGGTAGATGCCAATGGTAATACACAAACCATCGTCAATAACGGACAAAACACGACCACCAATACGTGTGCCGCGCTAGAGCAAAACCCGGCATGCCAGTATGTCAGAACCGAATGCACTGAAGGTGGGGCTGGTCATGAAGGCTTCTGTTATATCCAAAGTTTGGTGTATGACTGTGGACAAAGCGTTGAAGTGCAAAATGCACGAATGGAAACTCAATACAACTGTGAGGGGCCAGTTCGCTGTATGGGCACAGATTGTTTAGAGCCAGAGTCAATCAAGCAGGCTAACTTTGCAGAGGCCGCTGCCATGCTTAATGCGGCGCAGTTTATGACCAATGATATGTCATGTACGGGAGCTGATGGCCAAGATAACGTCGAGTGTACGGTCTTTAAAGGTAATGCTGGCCAGTGCAAAAAAGCCGTTGGCGGCATAGTGGATTGCTGTGAAAAGCCAAGTGGCGTGTCGTTATCGGACTACATCACGATGATAGTGGCGGTCAACAAGCTTGATACGGCAGTCATGGCCATGAATCCGTCTTCGGCAATCTATGGTTCCTGGAATACGCTCAGGGAACCAATCACCAGTACCTGGAGTGCGGTCAAAGAGCCCTTTGTGTCTGCATGGGACTCTCTCATGGGGGCTGGGCCATCAACGGCTGCTGGCGCGGGAGCAGAGCAAGCAGCGACAGGCTTCATGCAGGTGTTGACCAACAAAACGGCTGAATGGGTAGGTACGACCTTTGGTTCGGGGGCACAATCGGCTCTGTTTAGTAACGTTGGTGGCGCGGTTGGAGCCGATGGTGTCGTTTCGGGTGGTAACTTTGCGCTGGGTGGCGCTGCGGGCGCGGTTCTGAGTACGGTTATGACGGCCTACATGATTTATTCAGTCACCATGATCCTCATTCAGCTTATCTGGAAATGTGAGCAGAGCGAGTTTGAAATGAACGCCAAGCGGGTATTGAAGAGTTGCCACTACGTAGGCTCTTACTGCAAGTCTAAGTTCTTAGGTGCCTGTGTTGAGAAACGGCAATCATATTGCTGCTTTACTTCGCCGCTTTCACGGATCATTCAAGAACAAGTGCGTCCGCAACTTGGTCTTGGCTGGGGCAGTGCCAAGTCACCAAACTGTGAAGGTTTGACCGCGAGTCAGTTAAATCAGGTAGATTGGAGCCAAGTCGATTTGGATGAATGGATAGGTATCTTGTCGATCACGGGCAACCTACCCGAAGTACCGTCACTGGATCTGGAACGACTCACAGGCTCAGGAAATACGCTAAACGTGGATGGAAATCGTCAGAGTGCCGCAGAAAGAGCTATTGAAAGGCTAAACGGAATGGATGCCCAGAAACTGCGTCAGGAGGCGACGGAGGAAATTTCGGGGAATAATTAAAAGAAATTGCTCTATTAGCTCAGTTTTGGCTGGGCTAATAGAGCATATAAAAAATAATAAATATGCATTGAATTAATTGTAATAATTTTGTAATAGATGTGTCTGTAGCTCATATCTGATCTTACAGTTTCGATGAATAGGCTTGAACTTCATCGGGCATAAGGCTATGAGCGAGGTACTGACGGTCGGGCAAACTCGTTTTTGGACAAAAGTAAGCTAGAACGTTTGCTCTAGCTCCAATCGATTGGATTAGAAAAAGTATAGTGGTTCAGTTTGTAATCCGAGAAGCAATTAATGTCGCTCTAGCAGTTGCTCAATGTGAGTGGCAATACAGCTAATAGATTCACTGACAGCATCTATAACAAAGTCAAAAGCTCTCCCATAGCCGACGCTTAAACTGGCAGTATCAAACCCAAGGTCTTGCAGAGTATCAATACATTTCTTAACTGCATCATGGGCATCAGCGATCCTAAGGTCGTTATTCAAGAACAGCGACGCTAGTGTGGCATTGCGTTTTTTCCAACCCTCGGGTTCATTTTCTGATGTAAAGCAACCAATAGTTTCATGCTGTTCGTTCAAAGATTCGAGTACGTTCAAAAGACTTTGCATCAACTTTAAACTTCCTAGGTTTTTCACGTCAGCGCTTGGACACCCAGCATGGCGAAGAAGTGACTTGAGAAAACCATTTGGGGTTTTTTGAAGAATCTCATGGAGACTCTTGCACCGAGCCAAAAATACCTGTTGTGTCATATCTAGCGGTGCGACCTGAGCTAGTCGCACAAGAGATGGGTAATGCAACCATCCATTAGCGTCTACTTCTTCTCGACTAAAACCTGTGAGGTCTTCAGGGGAATACAGTTGCCCAGTAGTCTCTCCTAGTGCTGATAACCCTTCTCCCAAACGTAGCAGGCCTCCTAGAAGTCTTTGTACCTTTATTGCTATATGCTCCTCGTCTAGATCTAATTGTTCAACAACCTCTGGCTTGACCTCGTAATTATTCGCATGAACAATTTCTCTATCAGGCTTAGCCTTATACAGCTCACGAATCGGTACTCGGATTAAGTTTCTCCCAACTCGTTGGCATTCTGTAAAACTCCACTGCCCTTTATATGAAGGTGCACACCACCACTGTCCATAGATGTTTATGGGTGTGGTGTCATAGAAGTTACTTTGCTCATATTTTTCGAGGAATCGATCATCCAAGTAGACGTTGTAGTTAGCCATAAGCGCATTTGCCCTAGCATGTGTCATAGGCTCTTTGTCATCTGCCCAGAGCAAGGTTTCTGCGTCTTGCTCCAAGCACAGTTCTGGTAAAACGGCTTCAACCGAAGCCCAGAGCTGAAGGAGAATCCCTCCTTTGTGTTCTCGGAGGTCTAACTCATACCATTGGGGGCCTTCAGTTGGTTTTAATACAATATGAGATTTACCATTCAATGATTCTCGCAACTCTGGGGTGTCTTCTAATTGAGCTTCGTAGAAAAAAACCCGCACGCCTTTAGCGCCACGCAACCACAAATAACGGCGGAGGTATTCATTGGACATTTTCCAGCATACGTCGCGCTTCAAGTGACCTTGATATTCGCTTGATACTTCCCCCTCAGCGACGTCAAACTCTGGTAGGTTTAGGGCGTCATATATGAGTCGCTGTTCTTCATTACCTATGCAGCGAGGGGTGAGACCAAGAGTCATCCAAACTTTTTCAGCGAGGCTAAAAGTGTAAAAGGAAGCGTCCCCCCAAGCCGCAACTATGTAATCATACCCAGAGATTGAAGGACTGAATTGAGCAGACTCTGCCTTTTCTTCACCAAAAGGAACAGAGTAAGCCACAACACCTTCACCTGCCTCCCTCAAGACTTCAATTGGGCCATCGTTATCCTCAGGAACAACAGCCATCTGAAGGTGTAAGTGTTCTGCATTTTCTCCAAAAAGATCAGTCTCCTGCATGCAAGCGACCTCAACACGTAAATCAGGAGATAGGCCTACAGGCTTCAGTAACTCTTTTAGTCTATGTGGCAAAATGGATTCTGACAGAGGGAACGATTCAAGATAATTGAAATTCATGGTTAACAACCCGATTTTTAGTCCTCATATATGAACTGCTGAACCTGTAATCAGGTCACTAATTGCAACAGCCGCTCAATATGTGCTGTAGTAGATTAGTATGTTATTGGTATCATAAGCCCTGCATGAGGATTGTTGCAATGGATGTTTGTCGTCTTGGAAGTCTTATCAATTTTTTTTCAATACCCTCTAAAAAGGAGGATTTTACAGAGTGGGTATCCCAGAAGGATGTCGTTGATTTTTTGGTTAGTGATGTAAATGACGATGACATAATTCTTCATGCATCAGCAAAAACTACTCTTCTTAATACTGTCCTTGTTCTTAAAAATGAACTGTCTAAATCTGACCCTCATCAAATGGCTTCTTGGGATTACAACAATAGTGGATGGTCTGTTTGTAGCGGTGGTGGTCGTGACAAATCGTGGGTCGAACCACCACTAGAAAGTTGTAAACCTAATGTTCTTAGCAAAGGTGAGCCTCTCATATTTAAGCGTTCTTTTCACGGTGTAAGAGGGCGAGAGAGCTACATAGAGGTCTCTGAAAAGTTCTTGCAAGTTATGGATTTGCACTACATGCATGAACTGAATTCTTGGTGCAAACTTGATAAAAATGGTGATATCGACGAAATCATCAAAATTCATGAGTTGGAGAAAGAAGGTGAAGAGTATGGCACTGTAGTTTCGATTAGATTCAGCGTATTAGCAGAGTACTGCTATCTAACCGAAACAGCGGTCGTAAGGTTATTTGATGTTGATAGAATTGACTATGCAAACTTCACTCGTTGGGGCTCATCACCCGAAGAAGTCGTGGCTGAACAAGGTGTGTTTGGCAAGCGCAAAGTCATCTCTAACGCTAGCTACTTTAGAGGTGTTCAAGCATTTGCGCCGATACATGAAGATAAGGAAGACGATACCTCAGAAGAACAGCAGTATGCCACTTTCATTGCTCAAGATTGGAAGAACAAGCGTGTTGAAGAGATATCATGTGCTCCATCCGCTATTGATAATTACTTTACAGACTCAGATAAAGCCTTTGAATTAAGCCCAGCATTCTTCAATGCTGAAGTTATTCTCAAATACAAGTCCGACACTGATAAATACACCTTAGAGGAAAGATCAATTACATCTAGAGCTGGTTGGTATTTAAAGAGCTACGACATTAACGAAGCTGGACAAATCCATACTTATCTAGGCGATCTACAGAAACTGCCATACTCAGAACAATTGCACTGGAAGCAATATAATGAGAAGCCTAAAGCACCTATTTCAGAGAGATCTTTAGAAACAGACTTTAAGGGAAATTGGTTTAAAATTTGTAACCCAGTTGAAGATCTCAAGCGAAAATTGGACGAGCTTGATTCCAAAGGAACAACTTGGTGGAAAATGAAAAACCGTGTGGTGAAGCAATCCCTCCACTCTGTTTATTCAAAGTCTGTCGATGAGTGGAAAGAGGAGATTTTGAGGTTGGATCAGGTATTAGTCGAAGGTTTAGTCAAGAAACAATTGAAAGCTAAAGCGAAGACGCTTGGTCAAAATCCACCGGATAAAGATAGAGAATTGAAACTAGTTGAATGGTGCCTCTTGGGGTGTGGTTTTGATGCAGAACATGCACGTAGCGTCCTTACTCCTTGGCATGATGCTCATAATCTGAGAAGTGTCCTCAAGGGACATATTTCAGGACAAACCGCTGAGCAAATCAGACTAGATGCTATCAAGGACTTTGGTTCACTTAGAAACCACTTCAATGACCTCTGCGAAAGATGCCATGAATCACTCTGTGTCATCTTCAATGCTTTAGAAGAACATCAGCAAGACAAAGCAGGTACTCAAAATATTTGAAGGTAGGGTTATTCACATGAGCCTAGCAAATCTAATCTCGAATTTGAGTGGCTGAAACTCATTTAGGGGCAAAAGCGAGTTAGAATCGAACGCCCGCTTTGGGATGTTGCCAACGGTCAGATTAGATTGAGAACTGTTAATCGAACCTTATTCAACTAATTTGTTTTAGCTAGTTTTCAATTAACAGCTATCTGATACATAGCAATTAGACTTACCTTGAATGCTTTTAATCTTAAAATCACGTACTTTTTCCCATTCATCAACAGGGTCCATTCTTGACCAAGCTTCAAATAGCTGAGTTTGTTGTCTGCTTAGTCTTAGGCCGTATTGATCACGCATGTAGAAATAAATTCTCGCAATATCACCCTGACGGTTAGCTGGTGGTTCTGCTCGACGGTCTTTGAAATCAACTTCGAAATCACATTGACCATAGGCCCTTGGTTCGTTCGGAATCATGCCAAATCGAAAATTTGATCTATCCCCGTTGAGCTCACCTACTGATGGTACGAGGTTATGGAGATCCGAAACCATTTTAGAAAACTCAGGATCATTCTTTTCGCAGTTCCGACGTCCACCGTTTTGCCAGCATTGGCGTTGATGGCCAATTTCCCATGCTGAGACAACGTGCTCCCACTCTAAGCGTTCTCCTCGTTTCGGTTGCTTCCTTGGCTCATATCCGCAAGATGCAGCATCAATCGCACCATCATTGTTATAGCTACATCCACAGTAAAACGTACTCTGGTTGTCTTGGTAAATTTCACGGGCAAATCGTTTTGCCTGACTGAACGATGTGGGGTGTTCTGCAATTGCAGGTATAGCGAACAGCGCTATAAAGAAAGTAACGAAAAAACTAGTTCTATTCATGTAGCTTGGCCAAAAATGACAGTTAGATTCATTTTAATGATTTTGATAGAAAATACAGCAAGATGAAGAGCCCCTTCGAGAGGGGCTGGTTGATGGGAGCCTAGTTGGCTAGTTGGCGGGGTTATCTGTTTCCTCTTCAGTGATATCGTCATCGGTAGAAGGCACCGCTTGCTCAACTTCTGCTTCTTTACCCTTAGCTTGGGCTGATTTTCGTGCTCGAATTTCGATATCAATAATGCGTCGAGCCAGTTTGATGATGCGCTGTTGCCATGCGTAGTTGCCATCAACACGTTGCTTGTTGCTAAGCACGCTAGATAACCAGAGTGTGTCCATTGAGATCATCAACGCATCGAGTTTGCGAACTAAGCCGACAAACTGGCCAACCTGAGGCGAGCTTATTTTGGCGTTGAAGGTAATCGGATCGGTGTAGTCAGGTACTTCATCGATACCGTTGGACTCCATCAGTTTGTCCAAACGAGCTTGTTCGTTGTCTACCGCCTTAGCGCAATCCTCGATCAACTGGCTAATGATCTGTTCCACTTCATCAATTTCGTTCTCATCGCCAATGATGCGCAGGATGACATCGATTCCGTAAAGCGCACTGACCGTCCGTCTAAAAACACGGTCAACGACACGTTGCGCCTGTAAGCTATTAATTGTGAATGATTGTTCAAAGATGGGTTTTGAGTAATTGGGTTTTGCTTGGGCCATAAGTTTTTGCTCCTGATATGACAATAATCAGTCCCTAGCCTAATCCTCTGTGCGGTAATGGCCTTTCAGCTAGGTGGAAGAATTGAGCATCTTTCTAACTATCCTGTCTGGATAAGACGGTTACAATGACTATCAAATATTGCTGATCTGTTTCAGTGATATCTGCGCCTGAGAGCATGAGCTCAAAGGAAGCCCGCCGCTGAGTATTCTCAGTGGTACTAAGAGGTAGCTAGCCTCCTTAAACAAATAGCCTGCATGTTTTTACATGCTCAACCATGCGTTCCTTGCGGTTCGCCTTTTCACCACCCAACTGGGGGAGTTTTCCCCAGTTGGGGGTGACTCCTTCACAACCTAATTAAGGAGTCACCAATGGAATATATCTTCGGATTTATTATCCAAGTCGCAGGCATTATGTTGCTTGCAAAACTGAGCTGGTCGCTTTTGCGATTGGTTGCTCGTCAAAGCGTGCGCCCGTTTCGATTTGTACTTACTCAAATCAAGCGATTGCTCACACCAACACCAAAACGTCGTCCAATGGCAGTGCCTAAAGCTCCTGGTATGCCCCGTTTGACATCTGCGTTTTACAAAGAGCCACATCAGTACGACATGGCTTTACTCGAAATACCAACCTATCTGCGTCGTCAGTCTTCTTTGCCCAGCCGGGTAGAAGCGACTGTGTGCACAGAGTTCAACTAAGACGAGGAGAACATCATGAAAAACCAAGTAACACTCATAGGCTACGTTGGCGCTGAGCCAGAGACGCGAGCCTATCCATCAGGTGATTTAGTGACCAGTATTTCACTGGCCACTTCTGAGAAATGGCGCGACCGTCAATCCAATGAGCTCAAAGAGCATACGGAATGGCATCGGGTTGTTTTTCGAGATCGTGGTGGATTTAAGTTAGGGCTAAGAGCAAAAGATTTGATCCAAAAAGGAGCGAAGCTTTTTGTTCAAGGGCCTCAGCGCACGCGATCATGGGAGAAAGATGGCACTAAGCATCGATTGACCGAAGTGGACGCGGACGAGTTTCTGCTTCTTGATAGTGTGAACAAAGCATCTGAGCCATCACCGGCGGATGATGCGGGCTCCCAAACTAATTGGGCACAAACATATCCTGAACCAGATTTTTAACCGAGCAAAAACGCTTTAACCCAGCCGGGAGTACTTTCCCGTCAGGGGCAGACTCCCACTTTGATTGTCGGAGTCCAAAATGGAAAAACCAAAGCTAATCCAACGCTTTGCTGAGCGCTTTAGTGTCGATCCAAACAAACTGTTCGATACCCTAAAAGCAACAGCATTCAAGCAACGT
>JALUXV010000281.1 GCA_027013165.1 Alteromonadaceae bacterium | reverse complement strand
AGCTTCTATGATACTTTAAGCGACATTCTTGAGGTGATGCGATGCAAGAAGTAATGAAATGGAATTATAAAACAAAAGCTGGAGATATTGTTGGTCATGTCCTCCGACTGGAAGATACAGATAAGTTGCGCAAGGCTATTATTCCTTACTTTAAAGAGGGTGGGGAAGCTGGAATTCCTGAATGCTTACCAAGTATACAACGTATATATGGTCTTGATAGTATTGCTGATAAGACACAGCCTATATTTGTTGTTGAAGGTGAAAAATGTGCGGCAGCACTTCATGGTTTGGGTTATCAGGCGGTAACAAGTCTTGGAAGTTTAGGGCAAGTAAATATGGCTGATTGGTCTTTTCTAGCGGAAGCAAAAGAGGTGTATTTATTACCTGATAATGATCAAACAGGCTTCAAATACATGGGGCATATTTATCAGCATGTACGTAATGTGCCATTTGTTAGGGTTTTGAACGTTGGACTGTTTGAGAAAGCTGATATATGCGACTACTTTAAATCTTTACCGTGTTTAGATGATTGGGATGAATTTGAAAGCCTTGATAGGCACGAGAGAAGAACGCAAATAAAAAACGCTTTTGAACAATACTGTAAATCTAACGTAGGAGAGGTCCCCGCTTCTTGGAGATTTATCACGACAAAGCATAAACATAAGCTAATAGCTGTGAATGACTTTAGTTGCCTGAAATTGCCACCTAGGCATATGCTTTTGTTTCCGTGGTTGCCTGAAGGGTCTATTAATATGATCTTTGCTGATAGAGGTATTGGCAAAACGTTTTTTTCTTTGTCTTGCGCTTTAGCTCTTGCGAATGGAGATGAATTCTTATGCTACCAAGCTGAGAAGGCGGTTCCAGTTCTATATCTAGATGGTGAGATGCAGGGTACTGCTATACAGAAGCGTCTAAAAGAGCTCTTAGGAACCAGAAGCACAAAGGCGCCTTTGCACCTTTATACACCGGACTGCCAAGAAAACGATT
This sequence comes from Alteromonadaceae bacterium, assembly GCA_027013165.1. Lineage (GTDB taxonomy): Bacteria > Pseudomonadota > Gammaproteobacteria > Enterobacterales > Alteromonadaceae > Alteromonas. The sequence goes on along the minus strand of JALUXV010000281.1, from coordinate 1,137 downwards.
TTACTCCAGATCTGGGAACAGCAGAAGGCAGAGATCATATTAATGAAATGATTGATCAGGCTGACCCTAAAGTGATCTTTATTGATAATATTTCTACGTTTGATCGCACTGGTAATGAAAATGAGGCAGAGTCATGGGCGCCCATCCAAGAATGGGCGGTCCAGCATAGAAAAAAAGGCAGGTCTATTGTTTTTGTTCATCATGCGAATAAAGAAGGTAAACAGCGTGGCAGTCATAAAAAAGAAGATGTGATGGATGCTGTGATTAAACTGAAAAGGCCAGATGATTATATTCAAGGAGAAGGGGGTACAAAAATCCTAATTCAATATACGAAGGCGAGACATTTAAGCGGTGATCAAGCACAAGATATTGAAGCTACACTCTATAGCGAGGCTGGCGCACTGAAATGGAGCTGGGAGCAGGGAGATATTCTCTATAGCAAAACTATAGCCATGTTAAAGGATGGAGTTTCTATAAGAGATATAGCAGATGAACTTGCTATAGGAAAATCAACGGTTCATAGGTGGAAAAAGAGAGCTCAGAGCGAGAATCTCCTATAGGAAATCAATTGTCCCTATGTCCCCCTCCTATAGGAGGGGGACATAGGGACGGGCAATAGAGTATTAAGAAGGTTTTTTTCTATTCTCGACACGGTACTCTAGCGGTTTATCTTTTTCAACGATAACCCATTGTTCATATTCAGCACCAATTTCTTCATGTAATTTTGATAAAGCATTAATCTCATTCTCTGATAGTTCAAATATATAAGATCTTTGACTTCTGTCTTTTATAGTGTTCTTTATCTTTTCTAAAGCATCTTTGGCTTCGTTTAGTTTATTAAGCTTTTGCAAAAGGCCATAATATGCCATTGCAACATCATTTTTCTCAATCTTCTTTGAGTATGTTTTTTCGTCTTCAGTGATCATGTAAAATCCATATTTATATATTATTCAATCTTGTCGCTTTTCATTAAATTGTGACGTGCACAAAGCAGTTGAATGTTTTCAACCCTAACGGAGGTTCCCCCCTTGGAGAAGGGAACAATATGGTCAAAATGTAATTCATCTGTTGCACCGCAAATTGCGCACTGACCTTTATCTCTTTTCCAGACGGCTAGTTTGATATGAGAAGGGATAA
>JALUXV010000280.1 GCA_027013165.1 Alteromonadaceae bacterium | reverse complement strand
AACCTACGGAAGAGTTGCCAACTGAATCCCCCAACGATAAACGGCTTATGCTGTTTGATAATGTGCGCGGGTTATTCCATGTAGCTTTTACAGACCGTTGGTTCACGGTACCAACTAATCTAGAAAGTCGAAGGTTCGCTATCTTCTATCGAGGCTTGATACTCCGATTCAAAAACAATAATGCTTACAGCGGTAGTATAAAAATGCGCGTCTATCCGATGGGTAACGGTGGTTTAGGTCTACCGAACAATCCAACACTAGCAAATCATCAATGGCATGTGTATGAGACTACTATCGCGGAAGAAGACCCCTTATACAAAATCGGTGAGTTTGGGAGCCAGTATTTCGAGGGGATCATTGACTATGTTCAGCTCGAGACAGGGTGGCAAACCTTCGACACAGATATGTCTGACTGCAGCTCATTAAATGCTAGCTTTGATACCGCGTTCGGTACGCTCAAAAGCCCCTTTAAACAATTTCACCGTCGAGCGGATGGCTTTTGGTATAGCGAAGATATGATGCCAACTACACCGAATGCTATGGGCGCAAGCTGGGCTCAAGACCCGAATAACCCTCGCGTGTTTACGGTAACGGGTGCTACGAGTGGAACTGACGCTTTACGTTTCTTCGGAGACGCATTCGATGAATTCCAATTTGAACTTATCTTAGACGTATCTTACGTCAGTGGCACCCTCGCACTAACAGTCTCCAACAGTGACCCGAACAAGGTTTATTACCCTGGACCTGCAAGATTTATAACCGATGAAAGAATTTACTTTAAAAGAGCCGGTTCAGAAGTTACCGCAGCTCTGACCGTAGAGTCCATTAAAATGAGAATACCCCATTATGAATAGATTGTTCGACGTTAACTTAAACAAAGCTGCAGAATGGACCGATGGTGAAGAATGGGATAACTGTAACCCTGCTCAAGACCTAGAGGAAATTTATAAACGTATCTATTCAACCAGCGACTACAACGACCCAGACTATCGTGTAGACCCTGGGGATAATTTTTATATTGGCGCTAAAGCTGAACAGGTACGTAACTGGACGCCAAGAACTCTCCCCTGGAACCTTAACCTAACCAAAGGCCAGAATGGTAACCCCTTATCATTCTACTTTGGGTTACAGGTTGGCGAGAGAGAAATAGATACCAACCTCAATTCTCATAGCCCATGGATTCAGTTCGTGAGTGGGGAGTTAATTGTCCTAGGTGGTAATTATCATCGTTTCTTTGGGATAAAACTAAAGGACTCTGATCCTTTCATCACCCTTGAAAAAGATAATAAAGGTAGCGAGATTCACGGCGCGGTACTTAAAAATGCTGGGTTAATTGCCACCAATGGCTTTTCTATGACCGACTGGATATTGAGGGATTTGACCTTTATCGAGACCCCTTTTAAAGCTTTAGATATCCCTATCGGTTCATCAAATGTAAGTATTCAGGACTTCAATGTCTCTGGTTTTGGGGATTGTGGGGTAGCTATTCGTTCCGGCCATACAGGGATTGAGGTGATTGGTGGAAAAATAAAAAACGAAAACCACTACTTCAGCCAGAACGAGACCTTACTACATGGACTGGTTTTAGAGTCTGGGTCAAAGGCTCTCGTAAGATATGTGAAAACGATGGGATTCAGCGGCAACGGGTTTAGGTTCGATTGCCCTGTAGACGTTAGGAATTTGACTTCCGAATACGATGGCGCGGGTATTGAATTTGAAGAAGAATCAAGTGCCAGAAATTGTATGGTCTCTTGGACGCGTCAGAAAGCGGGGGATAGCTTTGCTTATTATCTTCACAAAGGCGGGGAGCTCAACAACTGTGGTTGTAATTTGGAGGAAACGAGCGGTTTAGGTGTAGTCGTCGTTGGCCCTAATGCCACGCTAACGATTAATGGAGGAGATTACCGAGCTCACGCGCCGTTACCTTTTGCCTCGGCTCAAGGCCCATGCACGATTGTCTTGAACAACGTAATGATGAATGGAGTTCTATATAACGAAACCTTAGAGCTTCTAGAAGGGGAATCTTGGCGTGGGGAAAAAGCTGAGGTAACGATAGACACCTTAGAGGTTTATGCCAATAAGACACTAAACCTACCATACATGCACATCCCGAATCTCAATGATG
>JALUXV010000279.1 GCA_027013165.1 Alteromonadaceae bacterium | reverse complement strand
TATCTGTGACTTTCATCGAGCCATTGGTTTTCATCAACGCCGATTTAAGTACAGCATTTAGCGTTTCATTGCCGCTAAATGTAATGTCAGACATATTCACACCGGCTAGCTGCCAGACTTGGCTGGCATCAACACCGTCGCCGTCAATCCAGAATTCACCGCTGGAAGTAAACGACTTTAGTAACTCGCCCGCTGCTTCAATAGTAAAGGTGGTGGGGTTACCGAATACTTCGTGAACGTTTGTAATGTTATTCCACTTGCTGGTGATAGATTCATTTTGCCAAAGCACTGATACATTGGCTTCTTTCACCAAAATCGACGGCACTTCAGTCGGCGCTTCACTTTTTTCTTCACCTTGAATGAGCGGCATAACAATTTGCATTGCTGCCATGAGGTACTCAGTGTATTCCGCCGCTTTGTCGCCAAACACAAAGTAAGTGACTTGAGAAAGTGCCGCTTGGTCGCCTGCAATTACCCCTTTCAGCAACGCGTAATCTTCTTGTGGCGCTTTCTTAAGTGCTTCAACACTTTCACTAAGGGCTTGTTTGGCATCACTCGCTTTTTCCGTGAAATTGCTAATAAGCGCGCGGTCTGCCTGCATTTCTTCTTTCAACTTATCAAATGAAGACTTTGCCTGTACCAAGGCTTGAGGGTCTTTGTAGTTCGTTTCTTTTAGCTGGGCTACCTGCGTTTTGTAGTACTCAATGCGCGACTTATCAGGTAAAGATTCATAGTCGTCTTTCAAACCTTTCCCATAGGTTTCGTAGGCAGACTTTGCATTTTCAATGGCAGCAGTGGTTTTTAGCGGATTGCGGGCAAGAAGTTCATCAACCGTAGGTACGGCTTCTTTGGCTTTTGCTTTGATTTCGTCAAAGGATAGAGAGCGTTCTGGAACGCGATACACTTCGCCTTCAGTCTCGCGCAACGTGTCGAACTGTACTTTCAGTAAATTAAGGTTGTTAACAATAACCTGATCGTTCAAAAGCGGCTTTAGCTCAACGTCAGCATAGGCTTCACCCACAAAAACCTGGTTATGCGTAGGTTTTGTAGGGTTAGTTAGGGAAATGCCTTTTAGTGTAACCGTGGTCGGAAAAAGAGAGTGGTCGAACTCGTCGATATTCACTTCAGCGCCGTACGACTCGCCTAATTTGGACTCAAGAATAGATTTGATTATGGTGTTGGCGAACAAAAAATACACCAGAAATAGCACCACAAAAATACCAACCACCCATAATAAAATAGGCTTGCCCTTTGAACCACTACTCATATTCAACTCCTTGATTTGTTGCGCGTTTAACGTTTATTGCGCAAAAGCCACTACTTTTATGTGGTGCAATACCAATTACAAAACGGCAATTGATGAACAGCCACTTATGGTGCTTCTGAGTGTAATGCACTCAGGTCGTTTCTTCCATACGCATAAGGTAGGTGTATTGTTTAAACAGAGAATGCGAAAGCACGTAATGAGGGTAAGAGAAGCAAATTACAGTAAAGTTTAGTTTTTTCTTTATAAAAGGCACAACACAGCCGTATGCGCAGTGCAGTGGACAACACTAATATTAGCCTGCTTTCCGATGCTTTCGATACCTTTACGGCTTTCAAGCAAGGTGCAGCAGGCCAACTATTTGATGAGAGTTTATAGCTTAAAGCGGTTCGCAATATCCATAATTGCCAGACAGCTTGT
>JALUXV010000278.1 GCA_027013165.1 Alteromonadaceae bacterium | reverse complement strand
GACGAACGGTTTGGCCTTCGGCCACACGGTGTTGTTTACCGCCACTTTGGAAAACCGCGTACATAGTTAACTCCGCTCTGCGTCACTGACGCTTCAATTCAAAAAACAGGGCGCGAATTGTACGTGATACACATTTGGATCACAACCCCAATACAGACAAAAATCGATTATTTTTCCAACATTACCCAAAATTCTTTTTAAAGGCGAACTTTGTAGCAATTTGGGACACAATTTTTTTGCTATTTTAATAGGGGCTGTTGTTCTTTACAGTACACTTTTTGTTCAGCAAAGGTCAGCAGCCCCTAATCGCAGAAGGACTTTGTACAATTAGATGAACAGAACAAGGATAAAAGAGCCACTTATAGTATTTACGAGTCATTTCAACCAATTCAGTCAACAAATAGGGTGGATAGTCAATCGCTTTAAGGTACAATCTAGCCCCATTATTGCCGAGCACTATAACGAAGAATTTCACCACACATGCCTATGGATATTGATAAAATCCGCGCAATGGCCAGCGATGACATGCAGGCCGTTAACCAACTGATTCAGCAACAAGTAGAATCCGACGTATCACTGATTAATCAGCTTGGTTTTTACATAGTAAACAGTGGCGGTAAAAGGCTGCGCCCACTACTTACTGTGCTAAGCGCACGTGCGATGGGTATTGAAAATACAGATCACCATACACTAGCCGCAATTATCGAGTTTATTCACACTGCGACCTTACTCCACGATGATGTAGTAGATGAGTCTACCTTACGCCGAGGCCAAGAGACCGCGAATGCGATTTTTGGCAATCAAGCTTCTGTATTAGTAGGCGACTTTTTATATACCCGCTCTTTCCAAATGATGGTAAGCCTAAAGCGTATGCGGGTTATGGATATCCTTTCTCAAGCGACCAACCAAATTGCCGAAGGTGAAGTACTTCAACTGATGAACTGTAACGATGCATCAACCACTGAGCAGCGCTACTTTGACGTTATATATGGTAAAACGGCCCGTTTATTCGAAGCTGCAACACAGCTATCTGCGGTACTTACAGACCAACCGCAAGCCATAGAAACAGCAATGCAAGACTACGGCAAGCACTTAGGCACTGCGTTTCAGTTGGCCGACGACATCTTAGACTATATGGCTGACAGCGATGAGATGGGTAAGAATGCCGGTGATGATTTGGCAGAAGGTAAACCCACCTTACCCCTGCTGTACGCCATGTGGAATGCTAAAAATGACGATGATCGACAACTGATACAAGACGCTATTGAGCAAGGTAACGGCTTACCTCATCTGTCGAAAATACAGCAAATTATGCAGGACACTGGCGCATTAGAGTACACCACCAAATGCGCGCACAAAGAAGTTCAAAAAGCGGTAGATGCCTTAGCCATTGTTCCTGACTCGCCATTCAAAGAGGCCTTAGCCTCTCTTGCGCACCTGTCTGTGGCTAGAACGAGTTAAAAACACCTTCAGGTGAAATCTCTAAAAGGGAACGATGGACTTTTTATCGCACGCCAGTGCCATCCATGGGGCTCAGCTTCGGCGATGTATGGACTCCACCACCTCACTTGAATAAGGTGGGAGTTTGCAAACCAAAGGAGTCCATACACAATGAATAGTACCGTTATTTCTCTCGATTTGGCAAAACATGTGATTCAAGTTGCTAAGTTTACCCAAGACGCGGTGATGCAATTTAATAAACCCATGTCGCCTGATAAAGTCATTCAGCTACTCGCTAATACTAAACCCTGTATTGTCGCGATGGAGGGGTGTGGAAGCTTTCACTATTGGGGGCGAGTCGCAGAGCGTTTTGGGCATACCGTCAGAGCCATGCCGCCCATTAAAGTTAAACCGTTTGTGGGTAGCCAGAAAACGGATGCTAACGATGCCGTGGGCATTTATGTTGCCAGTAGGCAACCTAGAATGACGTTCTGCCCTATTAAGTCAGTAGAGCAGCAAAGTATTCAATCGATTCAGACATCCAGGCGTATTTTAGAACGTACAGTAAAGTCACTGGGTAACCACATTGGAGCATTGCTGTATGAATATGGCTTTGTGTTTGGGAAAGGGAAAAAAGCCTTAAACGAAGCGGTAGGCCAGTATTTAGCGCCAGACAATGAAGCACTGAATCCAGCGATTAAAGCGGTATTGGCTACATTGTGGGAGCAATACCAATCCACAGAAAAGCACTTTGATGCGTTAACCAAGCAGCTAAACGCACATGTGAAAGCCTCCGAGCCTTGCCAACGGTTAATGAAGTTAGAGGGTGTCGCTGAGATTAGTGCTGCCGGTTTGTATGCAAGCTTAGGCGATGGCTCAGGGTTTAAGAGTGGTCGGCATGCGTCGGTCTATGTGGGGGCAACACCTAAACAACATAGTAGCGGTGGAAAAGTGGTGATGTTGGGGATTGATAAAAATGGTGGGGACAAATCTCTCAGAGCGACCCTATATACAGGGGCGTTGTCAGTGGTCACCCGATTGCCTGATGAGCCAAAAACGGAAAAACAACGCTGGCTGATAGCGCTCGTTAAACGCGTTGGTGTCAAACGCGCATGTATTGCATTAATCAACAAAACGGTGAGAACTGCTTGGGCGCTTCTACGTTACAACCAGCCTTATCAGCCAATCCCATTAACGGCGTAATTTGCCAACATCGACAATGATATCAAACCATTTTACACAACGAGTTCAGCAACAATGCACTGAGTAAACGGTAAGACCAACCTCCTGAAACCTGTGCATGGATGAAGCGATAGTACGCTATGACGGCGACTAGGGCAGGAGGTGCGAAAACATCAAAGGTTCGAAGGTAGCGCCTTCATTTAGAAACCGAATATACGCTCGCATTTTACTTTTTTACACAACATCTGTTGCTAAACAGGTGGAGTCCATATACATCCATGCCTCAGACGGCTATAAAAAGTCCATCGTTCCCTCTTTGGTTCGTCATACAGACTGTTTCCCTAACTCACTAACATTATCTAATTCAGAATGACTCAATTACTATTACTGATGTCGCTCTAGTAAAAATCCCACCATACCTAACGCAAACCCCAAAATGGCCCCCAAGGTAGGTACCCAATGATTTTTCATAGGAACCTGAGGTGCTATGTCTTGAAATACCGAGTAAAGAATACCGCCACCAGCAAAGAGCATTATGCCGCTAAGCAGCACCGGATAGTCACCGAGTACCCAAAAACCAATTAAGGTCATCAAAGGACCAAGTAATGCCATTGCCGTAAACATCAGGAGTAAGCGCATTTTCTTGCGTTTGGTATTGGGTGCCATTTCTCTGAAGGCGTTAAAACCCTCGGGAAGATTTTGCAACCCAATCAATCCGCCAAGTAAAAGGGTGCTGCCTCCAGTGGCCGCAGCGGCCCCAAGAGCAATAGATTCAGGAATAAAATCGGTGAGCATAGCAGCAAGTTGGCTCGCCTTAGATTTATTGCGAGCAAAGAATATGTCTAACCCCATAAACCCAATGGCACCGGCAACAAAACAACCTACACCTACAAAGGTTGGCAAGCCTTCAAGGCCTTGGGGCACTAGGACCAAAGCAACTGCTGACACCAGCGCTCCAGCCCCTAATGCTAAAATGCCATGGCGCAGCTCTTTAGCAAGCCATCTAGGTTGAATAGCGTGAATCGTCGAAAAGAGTGCGCCAAGGGGCATCGCCAAGCCCGCGAATAATGCAATAATTAATACATCAGTCAGTGAGCTGGGCATGCTATTCCTTTAGTTTAAACGCAAGGTTAATTTAAGCCTAAATCCCGAGTCATGTTCTCGTTGCGATCGCGGTGAACAATAATATTGTCTTCGATACGAATTCCTCCGAAGGGGCGAAGCGTATCAATGATATCCCAGTTGATGTACTTAGACGAAGATGTCGCTTTTAGATCACGCAGTAAGCTGTCGATAAAATATAAACCCGGTTCAATAGTAAACACTTGTCTTGGCTCAATAATACGCGTGCAGCGCAAGAATGGGTGTTCAACGGGTGATGCTTTTGGGGTACCTCTGTCATCATTCACCAATCCTGCCACATCGTGCACCTGCAAGCCTAAGAAATGGCCGATACCGTGCGGGAAAAAGGTAGATGTAATGCCTTTTTCAATCATTTCAGCAACGTCTAGGTTAACGATGCCGCTGTCTTTAAGTATGTGAGCAATGCCTTCGTGGGCAAGTAGCTGTAAATTGGTGTATTCGGTGCCGGGTTTAAGTGCGTCGACCAAACTTAAAGTGACTTTGTCGAGCTGAGTGATTAAGTCGGCAAACAAGCCTTCTTGATTGGTATAGGTACGGGTAATGTCAGCCGCGTAACCGTGAAAGCTGGCACCAGCGTCAATCAAGAATGAGCGACTTTCACTGGGCACTGTTGTATCACGCTGCATATAGTGCAGAATGGCCGCATGTTCGTTTAGCGCAACAATACTATTGTAAGGTACCTCGTTGTCGCCCTGTCCACAGGCCGATAAATAAGCCAAATTGATTTCAAATTCGCTTTTTCCGGCGCGGAATGCTTGCTGCGCCGCATTATGCCCCGCCACCGCAATTTTATTAGCTTGGCGCATACAATCCAGTTCATAGTCTGTTTTGTATGCTCGCTGATAATGTAAGTAATGCATTACCCGGTCTGGGTTAACGTTATCGAATCCCAAGGCTTTAGCAACTTCAATATACTCGCCAATGTAGGCATAACGGGCTTTATCGTAAGGTAAATGTTTTTCTACCGCATCTGCTTGAGCAAGCATGACAATGTTAAAACTCTCTACCCAAAAGTCTTGGGGTACTGGCGGTACTTTATGCCAAAAGTCTTCGGGACGATAAAATATTAACGTGGGTTTGTCTTCGCCGTTAACTACCAGCCAACAATTTGGATTGTCGACCACAGGAACCCAGGCTTTGAACTGTGGGTTTACTGTGAATGGATAGTAATTGTCGTCAAGAAACATGCGTTTGCCCTGACCGGAGTGGATCACCAAACCGTCGAGCCCTTCTCGTTGTAAGGCTTCTTTTGTACGGCTTTGTAGTGTAGCAATATGCTCTTGATAGCTTGTCAATTGGCTAGACATAACACCTCTGCCGTTCGTTAGCATGCCCACAGGCTATGCGTTTTATCATTGTAGTTAGACGTGAGTGTAACACGTTGCCTTAGTGAAATTTAACAGGTTGCCGCACACGTCTCGCCTTCCCCACCTGACATGTAAGCTTCTATTTGGTTATAAGTGGGTGCTGAAGCGCCCAGTAAGCTCGCAAAAAACGGGGACGGAGTATTTAACTGCATCGCGTAAATTTCTCGATACGCCATCACGGCTTTTACGTAATCGCGAGTCTCTCGATAAGGAATATTTTCTATCCATATATCCATAGGCACTGTGCTGTCTTCGGGTAGCCATGCCAGCACCTTGCGCCACCCTGCATTATAGGATGCCGAGATTAACACATCATTATTGCCCAACTTATCCGTAAGGTATCGCAGATATTGTGCACCATAGCCCACGTTCGCTTGGGGTTGAAACAAGGTATTACGGCTCACTCGGTGCTTACTTAAGTAGCGAGCGGTACTGGGGAGTACTTGCATTAAGCCAGTTGCTCCAGCAGTGGACACGGCGTCAGACATAAAAGAACTTTCACGACGTGCAATAGCCATGGCAAGGGGTTGTGAAATACCATGTTCATGAGCCGCAATTTCAAATTGAGACGCATGTGCCAATGGGAAACGGCGCTCCACATCATCCCAATACCCGCTTTGGGCAAAGCTCACAATGGCGCGACTGTGCCAGCCCCACTCGTGGGCTAAGATACCTGCTTGAGTCACTTCCTCTGTGCTTAGCTGTGATAACAAATAGCGCCATTCTCGCCGCGCTTGGGTGTAGTTTTGTAGTGTCCAAAAGGCTTTTGCACGCACCGCCGCGGGGTGCAAGGCAACGGCGTTAATAACCTCGGCATTGCGCTGTGCCGGTTCATGACCAAATGTAGGGGCTTGATTAAGCCGCGCACTGGCCACAAAGCCATAGTAATGGCGCTCTTGGGCGAGTGCTTGATACACAGTAATTGCTTGCTCTGATTGCCCTAGCCCCTCATAGGCCCGAGCTTGCCAGTAACGAAAAAAGTCTTCTTGCTGCAACGCATCTGGGGCTTGATTGATAACGGTTAATATTTCTTGCCATGATTCACTGCGAAGTAAGTAGGCTATGTGCCATTGCACCACATCATCATTCACCCCCGCCACATTGGCTTTATTCAGCCAGGTTAGTGCTTCCGGAAGGTCGTCGATAGTCATGCTTAAAGAAATAGCACGGCGTAGCACGTGTTGCTGAGGCACGGAAAAGACCGACTTTTCATTCCATTTATTGTACGCATCTACGGCTTTTAGTGGCGATTGCCAGGCTAACTTTTCAATGGCCCAGACCAATATCTCGGCTTCTTGGTCTGGGTGTTTTAAGGGAAACAGTCGGCTGACATTTGCCTGATTTTTATTACCCATAACCGCCAACCACGCGTTGGCCAAATATTGTTGTTCAGTGGGCAAAAAGCGTTTTAAGTAAGTCACTAACTTGCGCTCACCTTGCTTTGCCGCCATAGAAATGCGCGTAAACGCGAGCTCGGGGGTTAAATACCCAGCCTTGCGCCACAACCAAAAGAGTGGATCACAGTTATCGGGTTGAGACTTACCATGTAGCCACAGGCCAGTGACCTGTTGAATATAAGGCTCGGGATCGTCAACTTGCTTAATTTGATGCCGAAGATAGTGGCAAGTGAGCTCTGCTCCCATGCCATCGCGATAGTTACGCGCCAGAGAATGAAAGTGATTTTTACCCGCCAAATACTTTAACCACCGTTTACGCATACCAGACACCACTGGCATGCCGTCGTAGTCATTAAGAAACTGCTCTACTTCACGACGATTCGCGTAAGTGAAATTACGATTAATTTTGGCTCGCAGTAAATAGGCATGCAGCGGGTGTTCTTGATGCTGTTCAATTTGCTCTTCTAGTGATGATAACTGACGCCAAGAGGCGGTGCGGATATTTTGTTCAAGCGTGGCATACCAGTCGAACTCGTTATGTTCAGTGGTGTTAGTATTAGCAATAGCAAAGCCGCTTAGCCCCAACGCTAGTAAACCAAAACACATCAGCACCTGAAGTGTTAACCGAAAAGGGCGTAACACTAGGCTAGAAAGCACGTTTTGCATCAAACAATGGTGGGTTGCACTGTCCATTGTGTTACTGCTCCGCTAAAAGTTGAGAAGGCGCGGCTGACAAACAATCTAATTGACGTTTATCAAAACCGATGAGTTAGCAAAGATATCAACAAGGGCATATCGACCTGTTCAGCGCCATTAACGCAATGATAGTAGATTATTTTCACTGTGAATTGGCGGTTTACGGTAAACATGACCATTATACAAACACAATATGTGAATTCGACCTTGAATTTCACTGGTTGCACCACCAGTATTGTAAAAAATTAAACATCTGTTTGAATTTTTCATTGAAATTTTGTGTGGCTTTGTAAAGAATCTAGCCACCCTAACGCGTTAGTTGTGGAATTTGCTTCACTTAAAGCAGCTAACAACTAACATCCTGGCCAATGCCAAAGGAGATGATAATGATATACACAGGCAAGAGTCTGTCCGTCAGTCTTTTAGAAGACGGCTTTGCTGAGCTGGTATTCGACGCCGAAGGTTCAGTCAATAAGTTCGACCGTCAAACGGTTACCGAGCTTGATGAAGCCACTCAAGCCCTACTTGCGGCAAGTGACATTAAAGGTGTACTCGTACGCAGCGCAAAATCTACATTCATTGTAGGTGCTGACATTACAGAATTTACTGGCCTATTCGCCATGGAAGAAGCAGAAGTGCTTTCATGGGTTGCCAAAACATCGCAAGTATTCGACCGTTTCGAAGATCTTCCTTTCCCTACGATTGCAGCCATCAACGGCTTTGCATTAGGTGGCGGTTGTGAAATGACACTCGCCTGTGACCTGCGTATTGCAGACACCACTGCTGCTATCGGTTTACCCGAAGTTAAACTAGGCCTAATGCCTGGTTTTGGTGGTACGGTTCGCCTTCCTCGCCTGATTGGTTCAGACAATGCCCTAGAGTGGATGACCACTGGCCGCGACCGCAAAGGTGCCAAAGCCCTAGCAGAAGGCGCAGTTGACGCAGTAGTGGCTCCAGAAGCCCTAGTTGAAGGCGCACTTTCCATGCTGAAAGATGCCGCAGCTGGCAAATTTGACTGGCAAGCTCGCCGCGCTGTGAAAAAAGCGCCGCTTCAGTTAAACAAAAACGAAGCAATGATGAGTTTCAGCACTGCTCAAGCCATGGTATTTGCCCAAGCAGGCAAACACTACCCTGCGCCGCATAAAATGGTTGAAACCGTACAAAAAGCAGCGGGCCTTGATCGCGAAGGTGCACTTAAACTAGAAAACGAAGGCTTTGTTGCACTAGCAAAAACCGACGCAGCAAAAGCGCAGATTGGTATTTTCTTAGCCGACCAGCTTGTAAAAGGCAAAGGTAAGAAACAAGCAAAAGCGGCGACCAAACAGTCTTCACTTAACGCTGTGTTAGGTGCAGGTATTATGGGTGGCGGTATTGCGTATCAAAGCGCAGTTAAAGGCACGCCGGTCATCATGAAAGACATCAACCAAGGTGCATTAGACCTTGGGCTGTCAGAAGCAGCGAAGATCCTTGGTAAAGGCATGAAACGCGGCAAGGTTGATGCAGCCAAAATGGCGCAAACCCTTAACGCCATTACGCCAACTCTTGAGTACAGCACCCTAAAAGACGCTGACCTTGTTATTGAAGCGGTAGTAGAAAACCCTAAAGTGAAAGGCATTGTACTTAAAGAAACCGAAGAAAATGTAGCAGACGACGCCATCATCTGTTCAAACACGTCTACCATTTCTATCAACCAACTAGCTAAGAGCTTAGACAAGCCAGAGCGCTTCTGTGGTATGCACTTCTTCAACCCAGTACATCGCATGCCATTGGTTGAGATTATTCGCGGCGAAAACACCTCAGAAGAAACTATTAATGCCGTGGTTGCTGCAACGCTGAAAATGGGCAAAACCCCTATTGTTGTAAACGACTGCCCAGGGTTCTTAGTTAATCGCGTATTGTTCCCTTACTTTGCAGGCTTCAGCCAGCTATTGATTGACGGTGCTGATTTTGTTGCTGTTGATAAAGTAATGGAAAAAGTATTCGGCTGGCCAATGGGACCTGCCTACCTAATGGATGTTGTGGGTATTGATACGGGCGACCACGCGGCTGACGTAATGGCTGACGGTATTCCAGAGCGTATGGCACGCCTAGAAAACGACCCAGTGACCTTGTTCTACAACGACAAGCGTTTAGGCCAGAAGAACGGCAAAGGCTTCTATAACTACGGTGTTGATAAGCGCGGTAAGCCGAAGAAAACTCCAGCCGAAGAAGCCTACGCACTAATGGCTCCTCACGTTGCTGAGACCAAAGACTTTGACGCTGACGACATTATTGCACGCCTGATGATACCTATGGCCAACGAAGCTATTCGCTGCCTAGAAGAAGGCATTGTAGACAGTGCAGCAGAAGCCGATATGGCACTGCTTTACGGCTTAGGGTTCCCTCCATTCCGCGGTGGTATTTTCCGCTGGATTGAAACCATTGGCTTGGCAAACTTTGTTGCAATGGCTGACAAGTACGCTGAACTTGGCCCTATTTATCAGATTTCAGACGGCGTACGTGAAATGGCCGCTGCTGGTAAATCATATTTCGCTTAAGACCCGGAGGATAATCTAATGAAAGAAGTCGTCGTAATTGATTGCGTACGTACCCCAATGGGTCGTTCAAAAAATGGTGTATTTAGAAACGTGCGTGCAGAAGACCTATCTGCTGCACTTATGACCGCATTACTAGCGCGCAACCCAGGTGTTGATCCTGCGGAAATTGAAGACATTATTTGGGGCTGTGTTCAGCAAACTAAAGAACAGGGCTTTAACGTAGCGCGTAACGCACAACTACTTACTCAAATTCCACGCACAACAGGTGCAGTAACGGTAAACCGCTTATGTGGTTCATCAATGCAAGCCCTTCACGATGCCGCCAGCGGTATTATGAGCGGCCGTGGTGACGTTTACATGATTGGTGGTGTAGAGCACATGGGTCACGTGCCTATGAACTACAACATCGATTTTCATCCAGGCCTTGCCAAGTATACGGCAAAAGCGTCTGGCATGATGGGCATGACCGCTGAACTACTTGGTCGTCAGAATGGCATTACTCGTGAACAGCAAGACGCCTTTGGCGCGCGCTCGCATCAGTTGGCACACAAAGCGCAACTAGAAGGCCGCTGGGCTAACGAAATTGTGCCTGTTGAAGGCCATGATGCCAACGGTGTGTTAAAGCTGATTGATCACGATGAAGTGGTTCGCCCTGAAAGTACTGCGGAGAGCATGGCAGCACTACGCCCTGTGTTTGATCCAGTCAACGGCACAGTAACAGCAGGTACCTCGTCAGCACTGTCTGATGGTGCATCAGCAATGTTGCTTATGTCGGCTGAGCGTGCAAAAGCCCTTGGCCTAACGCCTCGTGCGAAAATTCGCTCAATGGCAGTCGCTGGTTGTGATGCAGCTATCATGGGTTACGGCCCAGTACCGGCAACACAAAAAGCCCTTAAGCGCGCTGGCCTGACCATGGACGATATTGAACTTGCAGAGTTTAACGAAGCGTTCGCGGCACAGGCACTATCGTGCATTAAGCAACTAGGCTGGATGGACAACCTAGATACCAAGATCAACCTTAACGGTGGTGCAATTGCACTAGGCCACCCGCTGGGTTGTTCTGGTTCACGTATCTCGGGCACGCTCATCAACCTAATGGAATCACAAGACGTAAGCTTAGGCTTAGCGACTATGTGTATTGGTTTAGGCCAAGGTATTGCTACAGTATTCGAACGTGTTTAAACGCTGATATCGTCGCACTTTGAAAAGGGCCTACGGGCCCTTTTTTGTGCTTGCTAGAACCATTGCTGGGGCTGGCTTCTATTTCAAAATTCTAGATAGTGGACTTACTACCCCCTGTGCCCCCTGCTGTAACACATGGGTATAAATTTGGGTTGTTTTCACGTCAGAATGCCCTAGCTGAGTTTGAACCGTTCGAATATCAGCACCGGCTTGCAGTAGGTGGGTAGCAAAAGAATGTCGCAACGTATGTGGCGTTACCTTCTTTTTAATATCGCAGTCTTTCGCTGCTTTTCTGATCGCCTTTTGAATACTCGTTTCATCTACATGATGGCGACGTAGGCGCTGGTTTTCAGGATCAACCGATAACCGTGAAGAAGGAAATAAGTACTGCCACTCCAAAGATTTAGACGCATTCTTGTACTTCACTCTAAGCCGATACGGCAAATACACCCCGGAAAACTCAGGGTTATCTAGATCCGCCATTAAATAGTTTTCAACTAAGCCCACTTGCCGAATTAGCGCGGGCTTTAACTCGGTAGCCAGAGTAACTACTCGGTTCTTCCCACCTTTACCATCCCAAATTCGAATAGCATTGTAGTCAAAATCTATATCTTTTACCCTTAACCTCACTGACTCCATCAGACGCAATCCGCTGCCATACAACAGTGAAATAGGCAATTTATGTACAGCAGGGATTTTTGTAAATAAGAGTACAACTTCATCTTCGGTAAGCACTACAGGAAGTTTAGCTTTGCGCTGGCTATTAACAAAATCTAAAGTAAGGGATAAAGGACGTTCGAGCACATCGCGATACAAAAACGCCAAGGCATTTAACGCACTGGCCTGCGTTGCTGGCGCAACATCTTTAGTTGCCACAAGATACGACAGAAAAGCTTCTACTTCTTCGTCACCCAAATCCGCGGGATGGGCATTATCGTTAAAGCGAATAAAACTTACGATCCAACTGCTATACAACTCAATTGTACGTTTGGCATAGCGCCGATTACGCATATGCTCAACAACCATTTGCAAGAACATGGACCTCATTTATTCGCCTATAATTAAACTGTATGTAAACACAGCTTCTACAATTTATTCAGGCCTGTAAACTATTCAGGAATGATTCCGTACTATTGCTCAGGATTTTCTAGCCCAAAGTCTAGTGAATTGATATTGGGGTATTTTCGTGCGAGAGTTGAAACAACAAGAAAACGTATATATGGAATTATTCCGTCTTGCATAAAGGACTTTTTCCGTACATTAAATTGTTATGTTCTTAGAGGAAGAATTT
>JALUXV010000277.1 GCA_027013165.1 Alteromonadaceae bacterium | reverse complement strand
TCATGTCGTCATTCGGCGCATATTGAACAACCAAGTTACCCGACGTTCTTTCACGGTCCACAAGGTCAACAATTTGGTCGAAGTTTTGCGGAACATACACGCCGTTGTACTGGGCATTGTCCGCGTAATCTGGGTTATCTAACTGAGAACGATCAGTAATGCTCACTTCAGGACGCCAGTAACGAGTTTCTAGCATGTTCGTTTGTAGCTTACGTTGCTGGAACGACGCAGCGGCTAGCACACCTAACTTGCCGTCTAAGAAGGTATTCGTTACCAACCCTGATAGTTGCGGGGTGGTTTCTTCAGAAATATCTTCGTACATACCTTTAACGCTAGCTACAGCTTTAAAGCCGTCAAAGGCAAATGGGCGAGCGGTAGTCACTTCAACCGTAGAGCCGATACCGCCTTCTTGCATAGAAGCCAATGGGCTTTTATATACTTTCGCGCCGCTAATTAATTCTGCGGGTAATGTGTCGAAGCTAAATGCGCGACCTTGGTTTTCAGTCGCAATTTGGCGACCGTTAACGAGTACCGTGTTAAAATCGGGGCCGAATCCACGGACAGTGATATATTGACCCTCACCACCTGAACGGTCAATGGCAACACCTGTAATACGTTGAAGTGACTCTGCAACGTTTTGATCAGGGAACTTACCTAAGTCTTCAGCAGTAATACCATCATAAACCACATCGGATGCTTTTTTATCTAGCATCGAAGCTTTAAGTGAGCTGGTAAAACCTTTTACTTCGATGACTTCAACTTGGTCATCGGCAGTATTTGCTTCTTGAGCAAATGCCACAGGTGCGTGTAGAGCAGAGGCGATAGCCACTCCTAAAAGTGAGCGTCTCGCGATGGGGCCTAACTGTGATGTGTTAATTTTATGTGTCACTGTGTTTTCTACGTGAGTAGGCTACGTTTTAACGTACTTTGCGTCAAAATTACGTTCTAAGTATGTGCGGATCAAGCCTTATTAACATTACTTTTACACATTTATTGCAGAATTTTTTAATTTATTATTCGTATCTATATGAAAATTAAGCAATTTACGTTTTAAGGTAAAAGGTGAAACGTTTACCTTAATTTTGATACTAACATAAAATTACATTGTAATGACAATGTTATAAAAAATATTTTCTTATAAAAAAAGCGTAGTCGATAACTACGCTTTATTAACAAATATGCTTAATTTAGCGGTTAACTGCAACGAATCCGCGCTACAGCGGCTTTCCAACCGTCGTAGGCAACATCTCTTTGCGCTTTGGAGAGGCGAGGGGTGAAAACGCTATCACTACGCCAACATCGGGTAAGATCGTCCACCGAATTAAAGATACCGGCTTGCAGGCCAGCTAAGAAGGCGGCACCTAACGCGGTGGTTTCGGTAATCTCCGGGCGTTCGACTTCGGCCCCTAGAATGTCAGATAAAAAGCCCATCACCCAATCGTTACGTGACATACCACCATCTACCCGAATTGTGGTGGGCCTTGCGCCATCGCTTTCCATGGCTTTTTGGAGATCTTTTGTTTGATAACAAACAGACTGAAGGCCAGCGGCAACAATTTCACTAATGCCTGTGTCGCGGGTTAACCCTAAAATGGCACCACGGGCGTCAGGATCCCAATAAGGGGCACCAAGGCCTGTGAACGCAGGCACTAAAAACACCCCATTATCTTGCCTGGCACGTTGAGCCAGTGCTTCTGATTCTGCGGCATCGTCAATCAGTTTGAGTCCATCTCTTAGCCATTGCACTGTGGCACCGGCCATAAAGATGCTGCCCTCTAGAGCGTAGGTGGTTTTCCCATTGAGTCGATAGCCGACGGTGGTAAGCAAGCGATTTTTCGACTGCAGCGGTTTATCACCGGTGTTTAAGATCATAAAGCAACCTGTGCCGTAGGTGCTTTTTGCCATGCCTTTTCCAAAACATGCCTGCCCGACTAAAGCCGATTGCTGATCGCCAGCCACGCCCTGTATTGGTATCGCTTTACCGAGTAAGGTTTCATCTACCGTACCGAAATCGGCGGCACAGTCCATAACGTCCGGCAACATAGCTTTGGGAATATTAAAAGCCGCAAGCAGTTTATCGTCCCAGCATTGCTGGTTTATATTAAACAACATGGTGCGAGAGGCATTAGTGGCA
>JALUXV010000276.1 GCA_027013165.1 Alteromonadaceae bacterium | reverse complement strand
TGCTGGCCAAAAAACGCTCTGGCGATCGCAAAATTTGGCTAGAGAGCAAAGGTAACATGGCGGAAGTTGGGCTGTAGTCATTCATCAACACACAAGGACGGGTTATGCCAGCATTAACACCAGAGGTTAATACCTTATTATTTGACCACGACGGCACTTTGATTAACTCAGAAAAGGCCCATTATGAGATGTGGGTTGAGGTACTAGCGCGCTACGACGTTGAGCTGAGTGAAGCCTATTACACTGACGTAATGGCTGGTGTACCCACATCGCAAAACGCTATAGATGTTATTGAGCATTTTGATTTAGATGTTACCCCACAAGCGCTAGAAGCAGAAAAGCTGGTGCTGGTTAAAGCGCTGCTAAACAAAGGGGCATTTCCATTGATGCCTTTTGCCAAAGAAACTGTGGAATACCTACATAACCAAGGCTTTACCCTTGCCATTGTGACTGGGGGAAGTAAATCATCGGTACAAAAAACCATTGAAACCTATGGTTTTTCTGAGTTTATTTCAGCCGTTGTGGCGGTAGAAGATGTTAAACAAAGCAAGCCGGCACCAGAATGTTATTTAAAGGCCATGACCTTGTTGGGTAAAACATCGCAAGAGTGTATTGCTATTGAAGATACCCATCATGGTATGCAAGCCGCTGTAGCTGCTGGTGTGAAGTGTGTCGCTATTCCTACCGAGCACTCTGCCGGCCATGATTTTTCAAAAGCCACAGTGATATACAATTCACTGCAACATTGGCTTAGTGTTGAAAGCCCTCAGGTTAACGGGATCTAGCACTTACCTTTAAAATATGTTGAATAAACTCGTGGCTATAGCAATTGCGCTTTAGCATTTACCCAGATTCAGGGTAAACTAAAATTCGCTCATTTTTGTACGGCGGTAATAACAGCGCAGCTATGTTCAGATTTTTTGGAAAACTTATCTCGTTCACCCTAATACTTGTATTTATTCTTGTATTAATATTAGGTGGATTAATGATCGCCGCCGTAGATAAAACGCCTTTGGTAACGTCTAATGCGCCTAATCAGCTAAACGATGCGGAAAGTGTAAAAGCGCTGTTGGCGCAACTAAATCATGCTTTTGCACAGCGAGAAGAAGGACATCAAGTTACTTTATCAGAAGCGCAGCTCACCAGTTTAGTGGGTATGATGCAGCGCGCTGTTCCCAATATTAAGGGCGAGATAAATGTTACACCGGTGGGTGGTTCAGTGGCGGTCACCTATTCCCCACAAAGTGTCGATCTTTACGTTAATGCTTCTGCACTTATTCTTCCTGATGAATCTTTGTACGTTGATCACATTACCATAGGCGATATTTCATTACCCGGTGGCGTGGTAATTTACGTGTTAGAAAAATTAGTGAACCACCTAACCTCTTCTAATGTCGCGTCGGTAGCAATTAGTCGTATCGAGGGCATTAAAATGACTAACCATAACGTTTATGTAGATGTTGCCCCATTGGATGATTTGTTGGCTGAGCTAAACCAAGTATCCAGCCCTTTCGACGATGGTGACACTCAGTTAGAAGAACTTACGGCCTACTACTTACGTTATATCTCAGGTCGCGAAATTGCGCTGTCTCCCACGCCAGTACCACTTATCGAGTATTTGCGAGAGGGAATGGCAAGAGCCCGTGAGCAAAGCTCAACCCCAGAAGAAGCTGTGCTCCATAACAAGGCTGTTATTTTAGCTTTGGGCGTGTTTGTCGGCCATCACAGATTAGGGGCTTTTATTGGTGATGTGCAACCCAATAGCGATAAAGCATTGAAAGCTCGTTCTGCTGCAACGGTTCATGATCGTAGTGATTTGGCTCGCCACTTTATTTTGTCAGCTGCCATTCAATTGCTGTCGGTAGAAGATGTTTCTTGGGCCATTGGCGAATTTAAAGAATTAGTAGACCGTGGTGAAGGTGGTTCAGGGTATAGTTTTGTTGATTTAGCGGCGGATATGTCCGGTAACGAGTTTGCTCTTGTGGCCACCGACCTCAATAAAGCACAAGAAGTGCAAAATGCCATAGCTCGTATACGCACCGACAGTGATATTGTGCCTAGTATTGCTGGATTACCTGAAGGTTTGGGTAAAGCAGAGTTTGAGCAAAGGTATGGTGATGTAGATAGCCCACGTT
>JALUXV010000275.1 GCA_027013165.1 Alteromonadaceae bacterium | reverse complement strand
CAACCATAAAACCTATCTGGTTGATCATACTGTAAGCCAACACCCGACGTAGGTCGTTTTCGATCACGGCATAAAAGATGGGGAAACAGGCCATGGTCACGCCAATCCAAACCAGCAATTCGGTACCCGGAAAGCCTCTCGCCAACGCATAAACGGCTACCTTAGTGGTGAATGAAGCGAGAAAAATAGTACCCGTTGGCGTTGCTTCTGGGTAAGCATCGGTTAACCAGTTATGCACAAAAGGAAACGCGCACTTAATGCCAAAAGCGAGGAATATTAACCAGGCCCCAATATTTAGAATTCCATCTTGCTCTAAACCAATTTCCCCAAATCGTGCGCTGCCGGTTTGGCTAATAAATATAATCGATCCCACTAAAAGCAACACACCCGATAGCACCTTCATCAGGATATAGCGTATTCCTGCGCTATAGGCACGCTCAGTGCGCCTTGCCCAGATCAAAAAGACCGAGGTTAGAGCCAGCAATTCCCAAAACACAAACAATGTAAGCAGATCACCGGAAAATACGGCGCCCACGGCGCTAGCAGCATAAGTTAGCCCTGCTACATGCTGAATCGTATCTTTAATATGCAGTGCGTAAACAACGCATATAAACGCGGCTAAATGAAACAGATAGCCAAACATTATGCTGAGTTTATCGACCCGCACGGGCTCTAGTTGGTAGCCTATAAAATCCATCGTCCAATGAATGCCCGGCTCCAATCCTGCCAGCTGTAATGCTCCCCAAACCGGCGCCAACAACATAATTCCGTTACGAATATGACCACGAAGAAATAGTGCCGCAAGAGAGCCAACCAGAAGCGGTAGGAAAGGAGGCAATAGTGGCAGGCTACTGATCATAGTAGTCTTCCTCTCTCATCAACACTTTTCTCATCGCTTTTGCGATAAGCACCAAAATCACGCAACCCGCAAAGCCGTAAACCGCATAAAATGCAGGAACCTTTTCCCAGTCGTGATAGATATGTCTGTGCACTATGAAATCTGTAACGACCAGGAGCACACATATTGCGTAGAACACCTTAAGTATCTTGTTGATATTTTCAGGCTTATCGAAGAAGTCTGGCGAATTTTGGTTACTGCTCACTAAAAACCTCCCTTGATATCAGCAGATACCCCGGGTATCAGATTGATCAGATCAACAACGGGCTGGGGATAGAAGAACAAAACCAGACACAACACCGAAGTCACCGTAATTGCAATTAAGATTGGCAGAGGCGCTTCTTGAACTTCTGACCACGACCAGAGTTGTTGATTCTGATGTTTTGGATTGAAAAACGCCCTTACAGCTATGGGAAGCAGGTAGGCGACATTTAACAGTGTGCTTATGGTAAGTACTGCCACAATAATTAGCTTATCCGCCTCTATAGCACCAACCACCAAATACCATTTACTCCAGGTTCCAGCCATTGGAGGCAAACCAATAATACTCAATGAACCAATGGCGAAAGCGATCATCGTCAGCGGCATCTTGCGGCCAAGTCCTGCCATATCACTGATATTCTTCTTATGCGCTGCAACCATAATAGCGCCGGCGCAAAAGAATAATGTGATTTTTCCTACGGCATGAGTGACTATATGCAAGGTTGCACCAGCGGCTGCAATTGATGATGCCAGCAGCGCACCAACGACGATATAGCTCAATTGGCTCACTGTTGAGTATGCCAGTCGCGCCTTTAAATTATCCTTAGTCAGGGCAACACAGGACGACAGCAGAACGGTAGCTGCACCGATATACAGCATCACGTCGGTTGTCGCTATTTGGCTCAAGTTATCTATACCAAAAATATAGATAATCACTTTAAGTATGCTGAAAACACCCGCCTTAACCACCGCAACCGCATGAAGTAATGCGCTGACCGGGGTGGGCGCCACCATGGCTTCTGGCAACCAACGATGGAATGGCATTAATGCTGCTTTTCCGATTCCGTAACAGAACAACACCAACAATAAAGCGATGAGCCCACTGGATTGACCATCTGAGAAAATACCACCTTGGGTAAAGTCCAGCGTGCCGGCACTCACCCAGGTTCCAAGAATAGCGAACAACAGAAATGCAATGGATGTGCTGAGCAGAATACCCAGATAAACCCGCCCTCCTTTCTTAGCTTCTTCAGTGC
>JALUXV010000274.1 GCA_027013165.1 Alteromonadaceae bacterium | reverse complement strand
ATTAGGAGTAATGCCAGTCAGTTAAGCTGACTGGCATTTTTTCTTTTTGAGAGGATATTTCTTGGGTTTTGGCTTAACCCATCTTGGATAACACCTGTCCTCGCGCCTCAGCGGAAGTAAGCAGTATCCCATCTGAGTAAGTAAAGCATTGTATATTTTTGGTATGTTCCCCGGGCTACTCAGAGATACAGTAACGAAGAAGTGCGTAATGGCCATAGCGCAACTTGTAAAGCTGAGTTGATTCGGTAATACACCGCCTAGTTTATTCGCCGCCGCAGTCATACCTTGTCTGATTAAGTTGTAACATAATAGAACGCCCCATAACTCTTGCCTTATCATGTCTGGGCGTTTACTTCTCAGCGTATACTCATTGTTCAGTAGTGACTGCTTCATCTCGCGATAACCCAGTTCAATCTCCCAGCGATATCGATACAACTCTACCATCTCGTCGCTAGGAAAACGCAATGGGTCCACCATTGATGACAACATCCTATACGTTTTTCCTTTAATAGTTTTGGTTACTAATCTAGCTTCTATAAATTCAGGTAAATCTTCGAACTTCTTTCTTGCCTGAGGCGTGCACGCTAGGCGTATATGCTTGTCTTGCTTACTAAAGCTGCTTATCACTTCGTATCGAAGGTCTTTTCTAGCAGGTATCATCCAATGCCTTTGCTCACCAGCTTGGTGCCAACGGTTTAGTAAGCCAAGCGAGTAGTACCCTTTATCGAATAGTGTTAAAGAATGGTCAGGGGTTGTCTCTACTAGCTCCTCTGCCAACTTCATTTCATTGGTACGATAGCCTGCAAAAGCGCTATTTATAAGCTGATGGCTAGTAATCTCCATATGACAGACCATACGGATTTGGGGGTAAATATTTTCACTATGCTGATTACTTTGCGTTTCAAACACCTTATGATTTTCTGGTGTATCGGCGGTTCGCCAAACGACACCATCCACAGCAAGTAAATTGAGTCCCGCCCAACGCTCAAACCGCGTAGACTCATAGCTATTTTTTGCCATCAAACGAAACACTTCTCGCACTGCATCTTCTCCTAATCGTTGCCTAGCTTGAACCATTGCGCTTGGTGCAACTAAAGCCTTTTTATCTGGCAGCATGATGTCCATCTGCGTCGCGATATTCCAGACAGATTCTTGCCGATACAGTGCCATGCCAACAATTGACCAGAGTACTGTTTCTAAAGGCAGCCTTCGTTTACGAATAGTAGCGACACCTGCTTGTTCGAAGCCTTGCTTAATAAGCTCTGGAGAAAGAAGCTCCGCATATTTTTCAAAGGTGTGAAAATTGTCTGAAGACTTAAAAACATTCGCTAATTCGCTTTCAAAACGCATAAAAAAATCCGATATCAGAACCTGATATCGGATTTTGAACCGTTAAAAAGATCGGTCAACCGATCGTTAAATTATTTCTTAACTGATCGGCATTACCCCTTATTTGGCCTCTCGTCACGCCATCATCCCCTTTAGTCACGCTGTAGTTTCACAACGCTATTTTGTATTTATAGTGCAAACATATCATTCACCTTTACTGATGAAGGCTCACATGCTTACTGTAAAAAATCTCAATAAAACCTATGCAGACGGCACACATGCACTAAAGAACATTACCCTCACATTCCCTACAGGTATGGTAGGGCTGCTTGGTCCAAATGGTGCAGGAAAATCCACACTTATGCGAACCCTAGCCTGCTTACAGCCACCCGACTCAGGCACAGTGTTATTCGATGGCATCGATATTGTTGCCCACCCCAATGCCCTAAGATCCCAATTAGGCTACTTACCTCAATCCTTTGGTGTATACCCACACCTTAGTTGCCGACAACTTTTAAAACACATAGCCTCGCTAAAAAAGGTGGATAAAAATAAAGTAGATGCGCAAATATCTTCACTACTATCATTAACAAATTTAACCGCAGTCGCGAATAAAGCGGTAACTCAATTCTCAGGCGGCATGCGTCAACGCTTCGGTATTGCACAGGCACTGTTAGGTAACCCGAAATTAATTATTCTGGACGAGCCAACGGCAGGTCTCGACCCGCTTGAACGTCAGCGTTTACATAGTTTACTGGTAAAAATCAGCAAGCAAACACTTGTATTACTGTCTACTCACATTGTGGAAGATATC
>JALUXV010000273.1 GCA_027013165.1 Alteromonadaceae bacterium | reverse complement strand
GGTAGAACAACATTCGCGCAAGCAGTTACGGCCACTAAACCCGCGATAATGCCATTGAGAATAAACCCCACATCAATGTATTTGTTGCGGTAATAAAAAATTGCGCTGGCGCTCAGGCCGCCAAAGATTGCGGCAATGCAGGTGTTAAGGAGTATTAGGGGTACTTGGTCATTAAAGGCGAGAGTGCTTCCACCGTTAAAACCAAACCAACCTAACCATATCAATAGTGTGCCCAGCGCCGACAAGGGAAGGTTGCTCCCTGCGGGAAAGGGAACGTCATTATTGAAGCGGCCTTGTCGTGCACCAATAATTATAATGGCTGCCAAGCTTACCCAGCCACCCACGGAGTGCACAACGGTTGAACCGGCAAAGTCGTAAAACCCTAGAGATTCGAGCCAGCCAGTATTGTCGTTGTTGTACAAAGACGCCCAGCTCCAATGCCCTACAATTGGGTAGATTAGGGCACAAAGTACTAAAGTTGTTAACAAGTATCCGCGGTAGGACATTCTTTCTGCGACTGCACCCGATACCAAGGTTGCCGTAGTTCCGCAAAACATCATTTGAAATAGGAAGAAACTTACCTGCGATGCAGATTGTTCTGCACCAAATAAGAACTCGCTTGAACCAAAATAGCCCCAATTAGATATGCCAAACATAACGCCGAAACCAAACACCCAAAAAATAATTGACGACAGGATGAAGTCTGAGAGGTTCTTTGCGGCTACATTAATGCTGTTTTTACTACGGACTTTGCCCGTTTCAAGGCAAAGAAAGCCAGCTTGCATTAAAAAAACCAGCGCGGCACAAAAAATGAGAAAAATAGAATCCATGAGAAGCTTCTATTAATAGTTAGGCAATGTAATAAATAAGCAATAAATGCACCGTATTCGAGACATTTATCGTTATTTTTTGCGTAACTACGATAGTGTAGATTGTTGTTATTTATAAATTTTTAACATCTTGTTTCATATTGAGTTGGTTTTTCTCGATATTTAGTTTGATTTTTGAAATTTAGTTAAAAGTGCGTTTAAAAATGCAGTTGTAAAATGCCCGTTATTAGTTTGAATGACGCATAGCTCGCTAAATATCTTGTTTGGGATTACTCTATGCACCAAATTGATTTATTGAGTAAAAAGTTATGTCTTTACCTCCTTGTCCTGCGTGTCAATCTGAATATGTTTATCAAGACCAAAGCCTATTAATATGCCCTGAGTGTGCCCATGAGTGGGATCCTACTGAGGCCGATGATGATGTGGTACAAGTTAAAGACGCGAACGGTGCATTGCTTAGCGATGGTGACAAAGTCACTGTGATAAAAGATCTTAAAATCAAAGGCAGCTCTCAGGTTATTAAGATAGGTACTAAGGCCTTAGTACGTCGCGTGTTAGATAAGAAAGATCACGAACTCGACTGCAAAGTCGACGGTGTGGGTGAAATGATGGTTACTGCTAAATTTGTTAAGAAGGCATAGCCCTCAGTACTTAATCGCTGATAGGAGAAGGGTCATGTTTGCAGTCATTTTTCGAGCAAAGACAGGGGTGCAAGATTCGCTCTATTCAGACACGGTTAATAAGATGAGAGCCTTAGCTTTCGATAAATATGGTTGTATCGACTTTATTGCTGTAACCGAAGGTGACGAGGAAGTAGCGATTTCTTATTGGCCAAATGAGCAAAGTATTCTCAACTGGAAGAAAGACCCAGACCACGCCCTTGCTCAAGAAAATGGCAAAAAGCGGTGGTACTCCTCATACAAAGTTGAGGTGGTTGAAATAAAGCGTAGCTACGGGTTTAACGGTTAATACTGTCCGTTAAACCACTACGTCAATTTGTGAGCCTACACGTCCATTTGATGATTCTAGACGCTCTACAGGTTCAGGTGGCGGCGGTGGAGGCGCCTCGCTAGCTTGTGTTTGGGTATTGCGAGGCGATTGTTGTGGCGACTGTAATACCGTTGAAACTGGCGATGATGTTGTCGATGATACGTCCATCATATGTCCTCAAATTAGTTAATACCGTATCACTTCAGTGTAGTGTATGCGGTGTGTTTTGGCTACTGACTCAAGGTTACCTGGTCAAGCACCAGAGGCGTAAGCGCATTGTACATAAACTCTGCGATCATAGGTTGTGCTTCTAAGTTTGGGTGAAT
>JALUXV010000272.1 GCA_027013165.1 Alteromonadaceae bacterium | reverse complement strand
TCAAATTTATGCAGGAACACCCCGATGTTGAGCTTGTGCAACAGGTGACTAATCAAAACGTAGACATGGTTTCAACCGGCGTAGACATGGCGATCAGAGGGCACACCGACAGCCTCCCCGACTCTAGTATTATTCAAAGAAGTTTATCGACCTTCTCTTGGTATTTGTTTGCTAGCCCTGCCTACTTAGCCAAAGAAGGAACCCCAACCACACCCTACGATTTATTTAAAAGACAAAGTCTAAAACTTGGGTGGCAACCCACCAGCGGGCATTGGACGCTACAAAATCACGACGGTGTAAAAACCACTATTCCTTTCACGCCACAACTGTGTAGCGACGACATGAGCACTCTCATAAAGGCGGCAGTTGAGGGTATGGGGATTGTCAGTTTACCGGCTTATACCTGTAAAAAAGAGCTGAGCAATAGCTCACTACAACGGGTGTTACCCACATGGATTTCTGGCAAAGCCCAATTGAGTTTACTTACTCCATCACGACGCACCCAATCCCCTGCGGCAAAAGCATTTGCCGATTATCTAGTAGAACACCTAAACACCATTACCCAAGACTAAAATCTCCCTCGAACCGAGCTAATGGCAGCCCAAAAGAGGTGGCTTCTCAGTACATCAAATTTGAACAAGACACCCAACGTTTTGTGCATGGTATAGCGTCTAAACCACCACTATTCAACGGATTTTTTGCGCCATTGTCGAGCTTCAAAAGCTACAAATCGCTAAGTTACTTTTTTATTTCTCTGCCGCTCAGTATTGCTTATTTTGGCTGGTTAGCACTGTTTGGTGTACCTGCATTGGTATTGTCTATCGTAGGCGTTGGACTCCCCTTTCTTGCGTTATTTTTGAAAAGCCAGACCTATCTTGCTCTTATTGAAGGTCAGCTTATAAACAGCTTGCTAGGTGTTCGTATGCCAAGACGGCCAAGCCGAATAACCAGAACGGGGGCACCATCCACTTGGTGGCAGGCGATATCGAGTGTGTTGAAATCACCTCAAGGCTGGCGTGCAACCTTATACACAATGCTTCATCTTCCGATAAGCGCCACGTATTTTGCTGCGTCGTGCTTACTGTTTATGAGCTCGATAGCACTCATCCTTACCCCAATTGTGGACCCTATTATTCACGGATTTTCGCCACACCTGGCAGTAGATATTCCATGGTTTTGGTTCCCGATTACCACCATCGTTGGAGCCATTGGCATGACATTGTCGATGCACATATCAAGGCTACTCGTTTCGCTTCAAACCAGCATCGCGAGTTATCTGCTCATACAACGGTAACTCTACACACCCTATATACCGCTGGCGACAATCGGTCGCCGGCTATGACAACTTACTATTTAAGAGGTATTACTATGACTTCATCAAGTCGTACTTTTGCTGTGCTCGAAATTCTGTTCTTTGTGGTGTTTGCCCTAGCAAGCAAATCACTGGTTTTGCATTGGACAATGAAATACGCAGGACCTATTACCCTGATTTCCACGCTACTTCTACTAACGCTGTACCTACGATCACAAGGTAAATCGTGGTCGCAATACGGGTTAAAACCCTTGCTTGGGCTAAAAGCAAAACTACTGGTGATACCCCAAGCCATTCTCGTGTTTATCGCATTTGCCATTGCAGTAGGCTCGGTAATGACACTGGCCGAAACATTTCAAATTACGGCGCTACTTGAAGTGTCGGACGGCGTAGAAGCGCGATTTGGTGAGGTACGAGACAATTTGCCCAAACTACTTATGTGGTTGGCAATTGTGTGGGTGTCGGCTGCGTTTGGTGAAGAAATGTTCTTTCGTGGCTACCTAGTCACTAGACTACAAGAAGCACTGCCAAGTTCAACACTCGCCACTATTGCGGCGGTAATTATTCCTGCCATCATCTTTGGCTTCGGACACTACCACTACCAAGGTATCAGAGGCTTTGTTATGACGGGATTAATAGGAGTAGCCTTTGGCGCAAGCTACCTTTTACTTAAAAAGAACTTGTGGCCCGTTATCCTTGTGCACGGCGTGATTGATTCACTGGCGTTTGTTGGCTTGTATATGGGGGCGGAGTGAATTAGTTAAACGCAGCCATGGGCTAAATGGCTTTTAGAACATCTTGTCGAGATTGCTCCAATTGGCTTTTTAGCAAGGAAATGGTTGATGAAGATACGCCTATGTCACAGGCAGTTTGTTCAAAATCAGACACTTTATCTGCTATTTGCTCTACAACACCTTTCGCTATAGTCCAGTTTGAGAAGCTTGCTGACTGGGCTAATGTTTGTAGCGCTTTTACGGGCGGTTTCTTACCAAAGCCAGCAAATGATGTAGCTTGTTCGCCAAATGGATGAGGGCTGAAAGTGACGTCATAAAATGGCGCTGGTTTCCATTTCCCATCGTCACTCTGTAAGAAAGCCCAGTTTTTACTGTGATCATCTTGATTTAAAAAGATGAGATTAAACATGGCTCTTTTAAACTGAAGTTGACCAACGGCAGGAGATTTACACAAAACACGTGATGCTTTGATAAAATCGTCATAATCAAGGCTAGGTGACCTAAAGTCTGCGTCCAGCAACCCACATGCACTGTGCATATGAAGCCTTCCCGAAGATCCTTCGGGGGTCTTTAAGAAATCAAAACGCTTTACTGCCAGCCATTTTTCAGCCCCTGAGTGCTTTGGCGCGTCCAGCAAAGTCCACTCTGGTGGTTCTAGGCCGAGTTCTGAAGCGAGTGTTAAATATACGGCCTCGCATAGCCCCTCTTCATGACCAAGCGCTAAATTCTTAGAAGTGAATTTAACGATCCATGCGTCATCCCCTGCTCTTTCAATCGTTCTGCAATCTGCAAAGTTATCGCTATTGGTGTAAATTTGCGCTTTTGGGCGTGCACCACCAGAACTGCCAGCCGCAACCAATGCTGACAACACTTCATCAGTTTGACCATCGAATATCTGTTGGGCATTAATCCCTAGCCGTTCAATACCAACGGTATTGGTAGATGAACTGTATTCAGACACCGGAGAATAATTTAACGCACCTAGCGCTGAATTTGCCACAAAGGCGAGTCTGTCCATCGGTGTTAGTTGATTGGCTAAAATATCATGCTGTCTGAATACGCGATCTTGCAGTAGTAGCCCCCACCCATCAGGAAGGGAATCGGCAAAAACGCCATGTAACCCCGAATGAGGAGCTTTAGGAGCGATCTGAACTGTTGAGTCGGCCTTTATAGTAAATGGAGATAGGTTTCCGTACTGTTCGACATAGTCTTCGTTGTACTGAAAAAAGACACCCTGACGATTTTGCGCTAGTACGCCAACCTCCACAGACCTCCCGTCAGAAGTGTGGCGATTTACTTGTAGCTTTTGTACCGGGCTAAAGGCCACTATTTAACACCTCATCGATTGATTTAGGCGCACGAGTTAAATCATTTAATTCGACAGTAAGTTTATAGAGGCGATTCAAATCATCCAACGACTGCCATAGCAGTAACAATTGACGAAGAGAGATCTGCCCCGTAAGTTCAAACTTCTTGATAGTAGCAGCGGGAACGGTACTACGTTCAGCCAGTGCATCGCGAGATAACTTTTCGCCCTCTCTCAGTTTTCGGAGGTGGGTCGCGAAAGCAGTTTGAATATCGGAATCGGTGAGAAAATGATTCATTCGAACACTTAAAAAGATACAATAATAGATAATATAGCGCATAAAACGGAAATTTGGATACTATAATATCCATTTTTAAAATATTTCCTATACCACCAACAATCCCGACTTTTCAGACACTGAAATAGTTACCTTGACGCCAGAATTGAAGTGAATGAAGTCATCTTCAATACCATCAGAGAAGATGACGCCATTTTCTGGCATATGTGACTCAAGTATGAGTTGAGAGCCGTTGGTAATTTCACCGTAAACAATATCAGTGCCAGTAACATTGCTGGGAAAAGGCTCCCTTACAGCAAACTGAAGTCGCTTTTCACTCCAACCAAATCCGTTACCATCCGGGTGTTGGGTCGAACCCATAACCCCCATGGCGCCTGCTAGAACAGACTGGAACCAACCCGTTGACCCAAAACCTGTTGAAACAATAATTCCGGAAGACGATTGCACTTCTGTCGAGCCATGCCAATCAAGTTTGTACCTAGCAGATGTATGGCTTTTGGGCCCTATGAATATATCGTTAACCGCCAACAGTACTTGGCCATCGTTCGTGGCAGCTTCGGCAAAGGTAATTGATTTTTGCTCACGCTTGTTGTTCATTGAGTCAACGACAACATCGTGCAATTGTTCAATCTCAAACGGTAGTAGCTTCCCATCCCATCG
This sequence comes from Alteromonadaceae bacterium, assembly GCA_027013165.1. GTDB lineage: Bacteria > Pseudomonadota > Gammaproteobacteria > Enterobacterales > Alteromonadaceae > Alteromonas. The sequence goes on along the minus strand of JALUXV010000272.1, from coordinate 7,997 downwards.
CTTTGGCTCGGGGTTTATTGCAATCACTGGCTGCCCGTCTAAATATTTGAGTGTATTGGCGACAAGACCGTCTTGACCGACAACCACTACCACGTCGTTGTTATTGAACGAGTAGCTGGGGAGTAAACTTCGCTCCAACAGCTGAAAACGCCCCTGCGCTCTTAAGTTACCTTCCGCCTTTGCAAGGCACACTTTGTAATTGTCGTGTTCCGTTAAATAATCGTGGGCATCAACACCATTGTGCTCTAGATAAAACTTTGCCTGAGGCCAAGTGTTGAAGCGCTCAATTAATTCCTGTAAGCGAGTTTTTCGATATACCAGAATGAACCTGTTTTCATTATCGATGCTCATTATCGCGCAACCTGTTTAGCAAATTGGCTGATTAAGTCTGGGCTAATGTTAAGCTCACCGATTTTATTAGCGTTTACTGCAAAAGATTCAAACGCGGTTGCCATCAATTGCTCTGGTGTCATCTGTGCGAGCGCCATTGCCCTAAGACTCTCTACGGGAAGTTCGCGATAGGCTTTCATCTTCTCAGAGATAGTGTATGCGTCTGCTTCAGCTTGAATACGCTGATTTTGTGCACTGAGCGCCACCAACTCTTGACGCTTTGTTTCAGCGTCGACTTCTGATTGAAGACGCTCTTGCTCAATGGCAGCCTGTTCGCGCAGCAGTTGCTTTTGGTTTTCCATACGCGCTTCTTCGAGCTCCTGCTCTTTTTGCTGCACAGAAAGGTCAGTATCAAGCTCAGCTTCTCGGATGGTGCGTTCTTGCTCTACTGAAAATTTGCGTCTGGCATAAATAGCATCATCAGCCTCTTTCAATATGCTCTCCCGTGCCTCTGCTTCTAACGCCTTCGCAGTTTCGGGAGATGGCGTGATTGCTGCAATTGAAACATCCATCACCTCCACGCCTAATGCCTGAAGCGATTCGTTGAGACCGAGCTCTCGCTGCAGTAGCTCAAGAAGCGGTTGTGATGTTAACAATGACTCACGAAGTTTCGTCTGTTGAATGTGATTCTGGATGATAGTTTGAACGACTCGAAGTACACGATCATTAAGCTTCATTGGATCCTCAGACACATAAGACTTGCCGTCTTCAGCCAACGAGTAATTCAATGCGCCTGCGGTTACCTCTGGTGATTGTATAAGAAACGACACCTGCCCCTGTACACGTAAACTCTGAAAGTCAGAAGTTTGCAGATTAAAGATAAATGGCGCTTCTTGAGAATTGACAGGTAGTACCGCCACCGTCGTTGTGGGTTTGTAGTACCAAAAACTGATGCCCTTTCCCACTCTACGTGCCTCTCCATTAATCGACTTAATCACAAATGACGAAGAGTCTGCTTTAAAAAATTTTAATCCGAACATGTTTTTCTCCAATTAGTGTCCCTGCGACACATTTAATTAATGTCACAGGGACACATTAAAGTCAAACAAATAAATTAAATTATTAAAATGATTGAAATGCAGAGGGTCTAGTGCTTAAATAAAAATAATGTCACTGAGACACTTAATTATGAAAGACAGTAAAAAAGAGTTTATCAACCCACTGTTTACCGTAGACAGCGTGCTATTTACGGTGGTGGGTAACCAATTGAAAGTACTTTTGGTAAAAAGAGCCATTGAGCCCTTTAATGGCAGGTGGGCGCTGCCCGGTGGATTTGTTGATGTTGAACAAGACGATAACACCGATATGACAGCACAAAGAAAGTTGTATGAGAAAACCGGAATTACCCCCAAATATCTCGAACAACTCAAAGTGTTCTCAGGCCTTAACCGTGATCCAAGGGGTTTTAGTGTTACGCTGACCTACTTTGCTTTAGTGGCATATGAGGATACCGAGCCTCATATCAATACCGTTGAAGAAGCAACGTGGACAGAGATAAACGAGTTAAGAAACCTGCCTTTGGCATTTGATCACAGAGAAATCATAGAGGCAGCATTTCAACGGCTGCAACAAAAAGCGCTGTATTCAATGGTTCCGGTTTACTGCTGTGCAGAAAAATTCACAGTTGGCCAACTGAAGTCTGTTATTGAAGTCATAATCAACAAGCCACTGCAAAGAAAAAGCTTAATGCGGCGTATTGAAGCGTCGGGCATGTTTAAAGAAGTTGATCAAAAAGTGCAATCAGGCGGGCGTCTCGCCCAATTATATTCGCTCAAACCAGACGTAGATGTTGTGCATTTTGAGCGAAATCTAGGCGCGTGATTGCTAAAGCAACACGGAAGTAATTCGGGAGTGGATAAAATGGATATCCGATCTAATGAAGATTTATTAGCCCATTTACAGCGCAAAGCGCGAGTTAAGTATTTGTGCTTTTGGGGGCATCGAAAATCAAGCCCCTCGATTACTAAGAGTTGTTTGAGTCAGTGGTACGAATCACCTTTTAAAGAAAAGGGCGATACTTTTAAAACGGCAGAACACTTTATGATGTTTGAAAAAGCACGGCTGTTTGGAAACCAGAAGATTGCTGAGCAAATTCTTGCCACCAATACGCCGGGTGAAGCCAAAAAGCTGGGCCGCGAGGTACAAGGTTTTAATCAAAAAACGTGGCAAGAGGCACGCTTTGAAATTGTTGTTCGAGGTAACTTGCTGAAGTTCTCGCAAAACAAAAACCTAAAAGATTTTCTCTTATCTACGGGCGAAAGAGTGTTAGTTGAAGCCAGCCCTGTGGACAAAATCTGGGGAATTGGCCTTGCTGCCGATCATACTCATGTCGAGACACCTTCTAAGTGGCAAGGTTTAAACTTACTAGGTTATGCGTTGATGGAAGTTAGACAGCAACTGAGGGATAAATAGTCATGGAAACCATTACATGTTACCGACCCACAGGTCAAAAAGAGTTGGACCTGGTTGAAGCGTCCGGTTTTAAAAAATGGCCGCCTCGCCTACCAGAGCAACCTATTTTTTATCCGGTAACAAACGAACAGTACGCGTTTGAGCTTACTCAATGGAATGTTACCGATTTTGGAAAAGGCTATGTGACTCGATTTGAGGTCAATAAGGCGTTTATGGCTCGCTATCCCATTAAAACAGTCGGTGCAAAAGGCCATACCGAATGGTGGATACCTGCCGAAGACCTCGACGAACTTAATGAAAACATTGTGGGAAAGATTGAGGTGATACATCAGTTAGTGCAAAGAACATTATGACGGTGAATTTTCTCACAGAGAACATACTGACTATTGATTCATTTTTGACGGCTTCCGAATGTGAGAGTTTTATAGCGTCTGCCGAAAAACAGGGGTTTAAGCCAGCGGATGTTGATACTGGTAGTGGTCGCTCACATATACTGGAAATCAGAAATAATGAACGGGTTGATTTTGTATCTCAAGAGCTCGCAGATCATTGGTGGCTACGACTTCCTCATGAATTGCTACCCAAAATGGCGGGGAAAAAACCTATCGGTTTGTCTCCTCGTTTTCGCTTTTACAGGTATTTACCTGGACAAAAATTTAATATGCATAAAGATGGGAAGCAAAATGTATCTGGTAAAACAACGCTGATGACACTACTGGTCTATCTAAATGATGGCTATAAAGGCGGAACCACTCAATTTCGACACAAGAATATCGAAATCCATGCAGAAACCGGTAAAGCACTGCTATTTGAACACCAGCTGTGGCACAAAGGAACAACGCTAGATTCGGGTTGCAAATACCTGTTGCGAACGGATATCGTGTTCACGGGTTGAGCTTTATAACCGCTATTTCTCGATGAATAGTTAGCGCTAATTCAACTGAATTTATTTACGACGCAACATCATCATCATAAACATACCCAATAAAGCTACCGTTGCCGGTGTATTTACAAGTGAGGCTTGTGTATTGACACGCAAATCATCCAGCGCAATGGCCTGATAGTTACCAAACACCACCATGTCAGATATGACCGACGCAGCTACACGCAAAGATGTGAAGCCTGTCTGTGAGGTGAAACCAGCCGTGGTGCCCCTATCAACTAACACGTCTCCCAAGCCCACACTGACCGTACCGTCGAATGCTTCCCATAGCAGGTTCAACTGATTGGGTGAAAAATCCCATCCGGCACCTAGCCTAAAATCTAATGCATAGATAAGTGATTCATCTAACATCTCAATCGTCACCCAACTATTGTTGCCACCGGAACCGTTGTGCATTTGTGTGGAAATTACCCCACTCTCAAATGGCATAAAACCCACATAAGAGACGTCAGGCACAGTAACGGAAATAGAATTGAGGCTGTTGAGTTGAGTTGAGTTGAGTTGAGTTGAGTTGAGTAGGATATCAATAAGAGAGATTGGTCGGTGTGAGAGGATTTGAAGTTTACCTGATCACACTTTATAGCTATAAATTACGTTACTTTTTTAGAAAAAAGGGGGCTGTACAGCAATGAGTGCTATTCAAAGTTATCCCAATACGGAGGATTACCAAAATAGCTTCCTAGAAAGTCAAGAAACGCCCTGAGTTTGGGAGCAAGTAGCTTTCTATGTGGGTACACGGCGTAAAGATAGATCGGATCTGGCTCGAAGTCTTTTAACATGACTTTAAGCAGACCTTTACGCAGGGCATCTCCTACGATAAACGTTGGCTGGAGCACGTAACCCTCGCCAGCAATTGCAGCTTCGGTAAGCACTTCGCCATTATTTACAACTAGCCCCGTATAATTATCCTGTGAATTTGCTCGCAATACTCTCATCAGTGGGTCATCAGAGCCGGTATAATCCATGTAGCTATACTTTAAAAAATGAGAGTTATTCAGTTCCTCTGGATGATTGGGAGCGCCGTTCTTTTCTATATATTCGGGCGATGCGCACAGCACTAACCTGATTGGCGTAATTCGTTTTGCAATTAGGGATGAGTTTTTTAACTTTCCGATTCTCAGGGCAACATCAAATCCTTCTTCGATGACATCTACCCTTCGGTCACTCAACTCAAGATTCACACCCACCTCTGGATAATGTTTCTTGAAATCTCTTATAAACGGCGCCAGATGTAGCGTTGAAAAAGAAACTGGGGCACTCACTTGTAAAAGCCCTTTAGGTTGATTCTGCAATTCACCAAAATGACTTTCCATTGCATGAATACCCTCTAATATTTCTATCGCATGCTGCAAACACTGCTCCCCTTCGTGGGTTAGGTGCACACGCCGTGTTGTGCGATTAAATAGTCTTACACCTAGCCTCTCTTCAAAATGAGATACATATTTGCTGATAAGCTGGTTTGATTTATTCATCTTCTCAGCAGCTTTAGTAAAACTGCCGTGCTCAGCCACAGTTACAAACGCCCTCATCGTCTCGAATAGATCCATTAACACACCTAATTTCAAAATCAGCGTTGATAGTAATTCAACATTTTTCACGTTTATCCACATTTTGATAAGCATTAGGATAAATATCAACCTGAATGAGGTACCAAATACCATATGCCTTCACTATCGACTTACAGAGGAAATTAACGATGAACAACAGAACTTTACTAAAAATATTGAAATCCGATGCAGGTATTGCCGCGCTTGTGTTGAGAGTACCGGTAGGCATCATCCTGTCTGCACATGGTGCACAAAAGTTATTTGGCTGGTTTGGTGGTTACGGTTTGAATGGTACTGGTCAGTGGATGGCTAGTATAGGATTGGAGCCAGGTTATTTGATGGCCCTTATGGCTGGCAGTGCTGAATTTTTTGGCGGGCTGGCGCTAATACTAGGCTTGTTAACACGTCCTGCTGCCGCTTTAAGTGCTTTTACTATGTTAGTGGCGGTCTTCAGCGTGCATTTTGAGCATGGTTTGTTCATGTCCAACAATGGCTATGAATTCGCACTCACACTATTTGCTGCATCCGCTGCGTTAACCATTCAGGGCGCAGGAAGCTATGGGATTGACCGTGTACTGACTGAACAAATGCAGGGTTAAAGCGCTGACGAGTAAGCGCAATTTATTTGAACAAAAACAGCTGCGCATGCCTTATTAACGTACGTGCGAGCATCATCGAGGTTTATTGCAATGTTAGTTAACGGCGAATGGAAAGAGAATTGGCAACCAGTTCAAAACAAAGATAAAGATGGTCGGTTTATTCGACAAGAATCGTCATTTCGGAATTGGATCACGCCAGATGGCGCTCCTGGCGTCACGGGAGAGGGTGGATTTAAAGCTGAGGCAAATCGGTATCACCTGTATGTGGCTTATATATGCCCTTGGGCCAGTCGCACGCTGATGGCGAGAGCGCTCAAAGGTCTGGAAGATATAATCTCCGTGTCTGTAGTAGAACCGAAACTAACCGATCAAGGTTGGCAATTTGGTAACTTTAATGGGAGTAATCGTGATGATCTAAACGGTGCTCGTTACGTGCATGAGCTTTACACCAAAGTTGCACCTAATTTTACCGGGCGAGCGACGGTACCAGTATTGTGGGACAAAAAAGCGCAAACCATCGTCAATAATGAATCTGCTGATATTGTGCGCATGTTTAATTACGCATTTGCAGATATCATTGACGTGGGCCCTGATTTAGTGCCGAATACACTCGCATCACAAATCAACGAACTTAATGAATATATCTATTCCGATTTAAACAACGGTGTTTATCAGGCAGGATTTGCCTCTTCACAACCGGCCTATCAAGAAGCTTACGACAAAGTTTTCTCAGCACTCGATTCACTGGAAGAAAGGCTGGAAGATGGACGTAAATTTCTATTCGGCGACATCTTTACGGAATCTGATATTCGTCTGTTTGTTACCTTGATCCGCTTTGATGTGGCTTACCACGGGCTGTTTAAATGCAATCGCAATATGCTCAAAGAAATGCCCAAAGTATATCAATACATGCGGCGTATTATGGCTATAGATGGGATTAAAGACACGGTCAATATTGAGCATATAAAGGCCGGTTATTACTCCATTAAATCCCTTAATCCATCAGGGATCGTGCCAGCTGGCCCGAGCATTTGTGCGCGTTTGGAGATAACATGAATTCCAGTCGAAACATAGTCTACCTTTCACACGGTGGAGGCCCCATGCCGTTGTTGGGCGAACCACATCATGATGAAATGGTTAAGACTCTCAGAGCTATAGCGAAAAAGATTCCAAAACCCAGTGCAATTCTAGTGATAAGCGCACACTGGGAAACCAATGTGCCAACTGTCACCTCAGGAATTAGCCCAGGTTTGATCTATGATTATAGTGGGTTCCCAAAACAAGCTTATGAGATTGAGTATCCGGCACCGGGTGAGCCTGCATTAGCAACCAGCGTAGTAAACTCACTTAAACTAAGTGGTATAGAAGCGGCAAAAGACAATGTTAGAGGGTTTGATCATGGACTGTTTGTGCCGCTTAAAATCATGTATCCCGAAGCGAACATCCCTTGCGTACAGCTGTCACTGGTCAACACGCTTGCCCCAGCGTTGCACATTGATATAGGAAACGCTTTACAACAAGTGCAATGGGACAATTTGCTGGTTATCGGGTCTGGCTTTTCATTTCATAACATGCGTGCATTTTTTGCGCCTGATTCGAAAGAAGCGCGCAAAAACAACCTCGCGTTCGATGACTGGTTGAATGATACAGTCAGCGACCCTACATTGCCCGAAAGTATTAGAGAGGAAAGACTTGCTCAATGGATATCTGCGCCTGGCGCAAGATATTGCCATCCTAGGGAGGAGCACTTGTTACCGTTACACGTATGCTATGGCTTGGCTGGAAACCCGAGCGACGAAACATTTCGGGCAAAAATACTGCAAAAACAAGCGTCAATGTTTCATTGGTCACTATAAATGAATGTCGCATCTTTTGCTGAACCCAAATAGCAAAAATAAGAGTGATGACCCATTGTGGATGGGATGGGGTTATCAATCGTGTAAGGTGAGTGCTGATCCCCCGTTTATGGGGTAGAGCCCGAAAATGTAAATTTCTATGGATATCAGGAAAATAGTTGGTCGGTGTGAGAGGATTTGAACCTCCGACCCCTGACACCCCATGACAGTGCGCTACCAGGCTGCGCTACACACCGACCGAAAGAGCCGA
>JALUXV010000271.1 GCA_027013165.1 Alteromonadaceae bacterium | reverse complement strand
TAATAACTTCATGTACCCATGAACCGAAACCTTCTCTAGAAGCTAAGCGGTACCAAATGTGGAAGACTTGGCCTTCTGCAGAAGAGTAAAGCGTAATCGTGCTACCGTTTGAATAGTCAGTAGCTTCAGTGATCACATTTTCACTATGGTATTTAAACTCATAGTAACTAGAAGTCTTATCCACTTTTGGAGGCGTGAGCGTGATAATGCCGCCCTCGTTAGTGATAGTAGGTTCTTCTGGTGGTGTTGGTGGTGCGGTAACCGTGAACGTTATCGTCTTAGGCTTGCCGTAGTTAAGTGTGTTAGTAAAACCCTTAACTTTAACGACATACCCCACTGCCGCTCGCAAGAACCCGAATACTTGGCTACTGTCGTATATCTTGTAACTAGAAATAGCACTCTGACCATCCGGCTTATAAAGCGTAATTTCATACCCATAGTTATTATCGTCCCACGTTACTAAATGGGGGTCTTCATCAGAGAAAACGTATTGATAACTTAAGTTCGTTATCTCTTGCGCTGGGTTACTAACTTGGAATGCTAGAGGGCTTTGGAATAAGTCTGGGTAAAAGCCTCCGACCAGATCAACGACGCGTGCTGTGATATATAAATCAGAAGGTAGTTCCGTGTCGTTTTCCGAGGCCGCAACTTCAAACTCACTTTTAGGGATAACAAGCGAGGACTTTGCTGTCTTGGTCAAAAGGTGCACGCGGTTATCTGGGTCTACATCATCGTAAATCTTGAACTGGATACCCAACACACCATTGGTTTCAAGTAAGTTAACGCGGTTTACTTCTGTCGAACCGAAATCAAACATGACCTTACTGTCAATAGTTAGGGCATAGTTCTCATAGCGAATAGTGATTTCTGGGGTGATACCCGCGTCTCTCAAATCTTCAGCGGATACCATAGTTGTAGACCATTGCAGAACGGTCCATGGACTAGCGTTGTCCCCTTGGGCACTACGTACCTCAATTTGGATATCGCCTAATTTTACGTTCTGAATCTCGAAATAAAGGTTGTTGGTTTTCGTGGTGTACTCTCTGCCATTAACCGATTGTTCTGTAATACGAACTTCAAAATAACCCCCTGGCGGTAAAGGGGCCTCTAGCTCCCAACCAATCCAAAGGTTTATCTGCTCTACTCCACGAACCTGAATATGCTCTTCATCCAAAACGCGAAGGTTCTTAACCTTGCGAACTTGTGGTCTCAGAAGAAACGAGTATTTAGGAGCTTCAGAAATAATTAGGTTGTCAGCGTCACCATGCTTGTTTAGGTTTACTTCCTGACAAAAGAAATCGTAGAGCTCGGGTACGCTGTCGTTTTCAGTAACACTTATGATGCGCCAAGGCTTAGGTAGACCTATAAGCTGACCATTCTTAGATGCCGAAACAACAACCGGTGCATACTTATTAAAAAGTGTAAGCTCTGGCATTGGCTGTTTTAGTTTTAGCCGGTAAATAGGTCGGCCAACATCCGAAGACAGCACATCGATAGTGAAGTCAAAATTCTCGTACTTACCCATAACTTTTACGTTATAGGTGCCGCCTTCATCAAAATACACAGGGTCTCGAAGTGTGACAGCCTTGCTCTCTAACTTCACAGCCCTACCAGAATAGGCATGGCCTGTTTCAGGATCTACGATGTTAATAATATCCATCGGTTCAAACTCCATCCCCAGTTGAGGGGCAGAGAACGAAACCGTTCTAACTTCAGTCGTTACGGATGATATGTAAAACGTCATTCGTCGTTTCACTTCCCACACATCAGTCGCGCCTTTAGCATCAAACTCATGTGTGTTTAGCCCGTATTTTAGAATGGAGTCTTCATCACGTATCTCAGCAACGTACTGTTGTTGGTAGTCCAAAGATGCGTCGATATAACTGGAAGTCACCGCATTGTGACGCTCAGATAAGGCAGAGAAATTATAAGAAAACGGGGAGCCATCGGTCTCGGCCACGCACATTTCAGGAGTAACCCACGCAACAGGAAGATCCGGCAAATCCGCGATAAACTTTATTTCGCCCGAGTCTTCTTCAATAGGCCTAGCGAAAGCACTACCTAAAACATAACGAAGAACGTCCCAACCATTTTGAGGCTCAGTTAATACGGCATTGAAGGTGTAGCGCGGGGCTTTCTCCTGACCTG
>JALUXV010000270.1 GCA_027013165.1 Alteromonadaceae bacterium | reverse complement strand
GGCACCGATTTAAGCTTGAGCCAATGTTGGTCTATCTCGGGAAAATGAGAAAACAATGAGGTGCCGATGATAGTTTTTGGCGTTACCGACGAATGATTTGCCATAAACGGATTCCACGCCTCGACGATAAAATCTCGATCCAGAATAACCACACCCACTTCAATAGAGTTGACAAGTACCTCTGTCCAATTGCTTGTATCCATGGAGCCACTCATTAAGCTATCTCTCTACTCTCTTGCATTAGTCGGGAATATATTTGTTTCATCGCGTCGTCAGGGAAGAGTAAAAGCAAATCAAAAGCAATACCTTTGGCTTTGATGGCATAGCCAATCTCTACCGCCATAATTTGTCCCCACTTTTTCACGTTATCACTCAACAGTGTATCTAGCCCCTGATGACGCCCAAGTAATACGGGGTGGGTTTGATTAAAACTTACGTTTAACTGCTCGGCAAGTCCATTAAGACACGCGCCAATAAGTATATTCGACACGTCCATTAAGGCTTCTAGATCTAAGCTACCTATGGAATCATGTGCATCATAACCGAGGAGCTCAACCATACTTTGAGTGTTAGTGTCATTGAAAATGACCAACGCTTCGCCGCGTATCCCAGCCCCCACAAAGCCTTTAGAAACCGCCGACACACATTCATTGTGATTAATTTCTGCAATTGCCATCGACAATTCGTTGCTCGCCAGCAAGTTCACATTTGGGATTGGCAAATCAATAAAAGTGCCAAGTAGTTGTGCCAGACTTTCACCCGCCTGACCCATGGCTACATTTACCATTTCTCGGTAGGCGTCTAATTGATCTTCCAAGGTATGGCTTTTGAGCTTGTTTGCCTCTTCAACACGGTGGCTGGCCTCGCTGTCACCGTTGTAAATACCATAAGCGGCAAGAATATTCGTGAGCTTAGCATTGTCGATAGGCTTACGGATAAATTCTAACGCCCCCATATTCTTCATACGGGCCCTTGCTTCGGGTTGAACATCACCCGAAACCACTATCACCAAACAAGGGAGATCTTGTTTGCGGATAACCTCCATTGTTTCGTAGCCGTCCATCACTGGCATGTTTAGATCGAGGAAAAGCACGTCGCCCTTTCCTGCTTTGATCATAGATATGGCTTCCGCTCCATTCTCTGCAAATGAAATATCCACATCCCAGCCATCAGGGATACTACGTGCCATTTGACGGCGCGCAAAACCAGAGTCGTCACAAATAAGTACTGGAATAGTCACGTTTGCCTCACTAAATCGCTACAGGGGCTTTTATATGAGGATGGCATTCGTAATCCTGAAGCTCGAAGTCATCAAAAGTGAATGCGAACAAGTCTTTTACTTCAGGGTTGATAACCATAGTGGGGCGCTTGAATGGCGTTCGACTGAGTTGCAACTCTACCTGCTCTAAGTGATTGCTATATAAATGGGCATCGCCAAGGGTATGAACAAAATCCCCTGGCTCTAAATCACATACCTGCGCCACCATCATGGTAAGCAGTGCGTAACTTGCAATGTTAAAGGGCACACCCAAGAAAATATCACCACTGCGTTGATATAACTGGCAGCTAAGCTTGCCATCTAATACATAAAACTGAAATAGAGTATGGCAAGGGGGAAGTGCTTGTTTTCCCATGGCCGCGTTTTCTTTTGGCGAGTAACTGGTATCGGGTAGTACCGCAGGGTTCCATGCGCTAACAATCAAACGACGAGAATCTGGATTGGTTTTGATTTGCTCCACCAATTCTTTTATCTGATCCACTGTGGTGCCATCGCCGCGCTCCCAGCTGCGCCACTGATAACCGTATACAGGACCGAGCTCACCTTCTTGAGTGGCCCACTCGTCCCAAATGCTAACACCGTTTTCTTTTAGATAGGCAATATTGGTTTCGCCTTTCAAAAACCACAACAACTCGTGAATAATCGACTTTAGGTGGCACTTTTTAGTCGTCACTAAAGGAAAGCCTTCCTGTAGGTTAAAGCGCATTTGGTAGCCAAACACACTCAAGGTTCCCGTGCCAGTTCTGTCTTCCTTTTTTACACCGTTATCACGCACGTGGCGCATTAAAGTAAGATATTCTTTCATTGTTATTCTTAGTTTTTGTTATTTCACATAAGCATTGCTGCGCTTGTAAGCGCGTAGCAACAGTATTAAACCCAATAGTATCATAGGAAGGCACAATAGTTGCCCTTGGCTTAGACCAAGCTGATAAAGTCCAATATGCGCATCGGGCTCTCTGAAGAACTCAACAATAAAGCGGAAAGTACCATAACCCAATAAGAAAACACCGCCTACGGCGCCAACAGGCCTTGGCTTTGCGGAATACATCCACAAGATAACAAAAAGTAACACGCCTTCTAGGGCAAATTCGTACAACTGGGATGGGTGCCTTGGACCATTTCCAGCGTTGGGAAAAATTACCGCCCATGGAACGTCTGTGGTTCTTCCCCATAACTCTGCGTTTAAAAAATTACCGATACGCCCCGCGCCTAAACCTATGGGAACCAGTGGCGCGACAAAGTCGCCAAGGGCCAGAAAGGTGGTACCCATTCGCTTTGCCTGTAAATACAATGCCACAAGCACACCAATAAGCCCGCCATGAAATGACATTCCGCCAGTCCATATTTTAAACAGATACAAAGGGTCGTCGAGGAACATGCCGAACTGATAAAAGAAAACATAGCCCAATCGGCCACCCACGATAACGCCAATAAACCCCCAAAAGAGCATGTCGCTCACCTGCTCTTTTGTCCAAGACGTATTTGATAAGCGCTTTTGTGCAAGTAAATATGCTGCGACAAACGCCACTAGGTACATCATTCCGTACCAACGGACACTCAACGGACCAACACTAAATATAACAGGGTCGATACTGGGAAATACCAGATAACTACTGTCAGACATAACCTATTCTATTCCTACTAACATTTTTACACTAACTACTATCAAGAGTACTGCCAACATTAACTTGAGTACCCTAACGTTGACCTTTTGGCCTAATTTTGCCCCAATGTTGGCCGTTAGCATTGATGTGGCGACAATACCTGCACTTGCGGGTAAATAGACGTAACCAACACTTCCCGATGGTAAACTGGGGTTAGACCAGCCCGAGATAACAAAGCTCACTGTACCGAAAATAGCGATAACCAAGCCACAAAACGCTGCGCAGCCTATGGCTTGTCGAATATTCACCTTAAACCACACCAACGCAGGTACTAATAAAGCGCCGCCGCCAATTCCCATAAATGCGCTTACCGCACCAGTTGCAGAGCCAATGGTTCCTAAAATCACAGGGGTTGCATGGTTTGCAGAGGCCCGCTTTTTCCCAAATACCATTTGCAGCGCAATAAGCATTACTAACACCGCAAACACACTAGTGAGTGTTTCACCGGGGATAGCACTAGCCGTGAAAGCACCAGCGATCGCACCAAAACCTATACCTATACTGGTATATGCCACGGTTGGTTTGTGAAAATTACCCAGCTTATGATGGGTTAATGCCGAAGACAAACCGGTAAATATAATAGTCGACAAGGATGTGGCTACTGCCACTTGCATGACATACTGCGTACTCATTCCCAGTACATTGATGAGCAAATACGACAGCATAGGCACAATGATTAATCCACCACCAATACCCAACATACCTGCCAATAAACCAACAACAGCGCCAATTCCTAGGCAACTGAGAAAAATTATGACTACCGGATCCATACCATATCCCTAGAATTAAGCGCGTAGACTAACACAATTTTTACAACATAAAGCCATTAAAAAATGAACTTTATATTTGGTTACGCACCGGCGCGTACCAAGCCTCCTAGTCCTTTACTTTCTAGGTATTGATTAACATGTTCATACACTTCACTGTGGCAACCCGACGTAAGTGCAAGCGATAGTAACTGCTTACTTTCGTGCAAACTCACATTTCGTATTAGCCAATTGATTTTGCGAATGTTAAACGCACTCATACTCAAGCGTCGATATCCCATCCCCATGAGCAAAATCGCTCCACCTGGTTCACCAGCCATTTCGCCACAAATAGTCACAGGAACATTGTTCTGATTGGCTTGTTTTACAATATCAAACAAAGCACCAAGTACCGCTGGGTGATAACAATTGTACAGGCTCGCCACCCGAGTATTATTTCTGTCTACGGCTAACAAGTATTGGGTTAGGTCATTACTTCCCACAGAGAAAAAGTCAACGTGCTTTGCAAGTTGAGGAAGTTGATAGAGTACTGACGGTACTTCTAGCATGATACCGAGTTTGGGACGGTGAAGGGTAACATGCTTAGCTTTAAGTTCGTCACTGATTTCAAAAAAGGCCTGATTGACCAAGCGCTTTGCTTCTTTCACCTCAGACACAGAAGAAATCATAGGTAGCATGATTTGTAAGTTGTCTAGTCCCACACTAGCTTTGAGCATGGCGCGTACCTGCACGAGGAAAATCTCTGGGTGATCAAGGGTTAAACGCACTCCGCGCCACCCTAAGAAAGGGTTTTCCTCGTTAATGGGAAAATACGGTAATGGCTTATCCCCGCCTACGTCTAACGTACGCATGGTAATGGGAAGTGACGGCGCTGACGAGAGTACTTGTCGATACAACTCCACTTGCTCTAACTCTGATGGAAAGCGCTCTCTAAGCATGAAAGGAATTTCTGTGCGATACAAGCCAATACCCGCACCAATGTGACCCGCATTTATTTCAACTTCTGCTGACAGACCCGCATTGATGTACAACGCCATTCGACAACCGTCTTCACTTTCACAAGGTTCGTCGACTTCAGCTTCAATACGCTGTGCTACCGCCGCTTCTTCTTCGATAAGCTGAGCAAATTCAAGTTTGATATGACGCTCTGGCGATACAATAATTTCGCCCGCATAACCATCAATCAGAATTTCTTTACCTTCCAACAAAGAGGGAGATACGTTTTGACACCCCATGACGGCCGGCACACCCATAGCTCGTGCTAAAATTGCCGCATGGGAGTTATTTGACCCTCGAATAGAAATGATGCCCTTGAGTTTTTCTCGGGGAAACTCAGCCAGCATATTGGCCGACACTTCTTCGGCAATAAGAATGCTCTCATCATACACTGGGGTATTAACAACGCTATGGCCTTTGGCTTCTGTAACGATATACATGAGAATGCGATCTGAAAGATCCACAATGTCGATAGCCCGCTCTTGCATGTAAGGGTCATCCATTGCCTCAAACCGAGCGGCGTAATTTTCCACTACCATTTTAAGCGATGACGCCGCATCCCAGCCGTCTCGGATCTTCTCTTCAACTTCTCGTCCCAAGCTATTAGCGTCTAGCAAATGGTGGTACAACTGAAAAATTGATTTAACGTCATCGGGAATGCCATCGTCTAAACGCTGAGACAAGGTATCCACATGAGCCCGTGTAAGTTCTACACCACGACGATATGCTTTAATTTCTTCAGCAGGTGCTGTGGTTCGCTTGACTACCCAGTTTTTCAGCTTGATTGATTTTTCAGAAGAGGCACCGCGGCCAATTGCCAGACCAGGTGAGCCAGGTATACCACTAACATTTTTTTGCGTGGGGATGGAATCATGGGAGGTGGTATTATTAAGCGCGCCGCGCATATCTGCATTGGTAATTTCCAACGCCAGTTGCGCAGCTAAGGTAACTAAAAAAGCCTCTTCATCTTCGCTAAATCGACGCATTTCACCTTGTTGAAGTGTTATAACCCCTAACACTTTTCGCTGATGAATAATTGGCGTACCTAAAAAGCCATTGTAGGCTTCTTCTTTTACTTCGGGATAATGCTTAAAGCGCGGGTGGGTGTGGGCATTGACAATATTGAGTGGTTCCTCACGCTGCCCAACCAAGCCAATCAAGCCTTCAGAAAATCCAATCTTTACGTGTTCAACCGCACTGGGATCAAGGCCGTCAGTTGCCTTTAGAATAAACTCTTGGCGTTCATAATCAGCAAGGTAGATTGAGCATGAGTCCACACTAAGGGTTTGCTTAACCCGGCTAGCAAGGCGAAATAACGCGGTATCTAACGCAGGGATCTGATTAATCTCCTGCACTATACGTTTGAGCGTAGTTAACATAACGCCTTATTCCCTCACTTATCCATAGTTTTAGTTATCCCCGTCGGCGCTTCTTACCACGCCTTGCGCCATTTCCCTGATGACGCTGCTGACCTCGTTGTTGTGCGTTCAGCACAACGGGAGCAAACTCTTTCATTACGCGCCGGTAAACGTCTCGTTTGAACGATACCACATTGCGAATCGGGTACCAGTAACTTACCCAACGCCAGTCATCAAATTCGGGATGGCCGGTTTTTAACACGTCCACATCGCTCTCGTTGCATTCCAATTGCAACAAAAACCATTTTTGTTTTTGACCTATACACACAGGATTGCTGCCCTGACGAATAAGCCGCTTGGGTAGTTTGTATCGCAACCAATTACGGGTAACACTTAAGATAGACACATCTTTTTGTGTTAGCCCCACTTCCTCGTGAAGCTCGCGAAACATCGCTTGTTCAGCAGATTCCCCTTCATCAATTCCGCCTTGAGGGAACTGCCATGAATGTTGACCATAACGCCTTGCCCAAAATACTTGACCCATTTTGTTGCAAATCACTATGCCCACATTCGCACGGAATCCATCGGCATCTATCACATAGACTCCCGGGCACTCTATACTTTTATATTCTTGCATTCTTCCATAATATATACACCTTTCAAAGCATTAATCGTTATCCTATGCAAGACAATGGATAATAAGTGATTCAGGCCATGCAACCACCTACTTCGCCCCCAGCATCTATCAATGAACTTTTAGCTCGCTGCCAAGCCATTGCGGGCCTGAGTTTGGGTGAGTTGGCACATATGGCTAACGTGGTAATTCCAGCCAATTTACAGCGCCACAAAGGCTGGCCAGGAATGTTGGTAGAATTATGGCTAGGCGCTAGTGCTGGCTCAAAACCGCAACAAGATTTTCCCGAGTTAGGCGTTGAGCTGAAAACTTTGCCCATAGATACCCATGGCCTGCCTCTTGAAACTACCTATGTGTGTTTTGCTCAGCTTTTGATGCCACCGGGTATGACGTGGGAAACGAGTAATGTCAGAAATAAACTTCAACAAGTATTATGGCTGCCAATAGAAGGAGACCGCAGTATTCCGTTAGCTGATCGCCGTGTTGCCAGCGGGTTTTTGTGGCGCCCCAATCACGAGGAGAACGCAGTACTTAAAACCGACTGGCAAGAGCTTACCGACGCCATCGTCACCGGTAACATAGATACTATTACCGCTCGTCAAGGCGAAGCCCTTCACATTCGGCCTAAAGCAGCCAATGGCAGTGTATTAACGGATGCATTTGGTCACGAGGGTGAAAAAATAAAAACCCGTCCAAGGGGATTTTATTTGAGAAAGTCTTTTACCGCGCAGATTCTGCAACGCGCCTTTGCTTGACCTACCTCAAGCTCGGGGCATCAAGGGTTAGCTATAGTCTAGATGTCCCTTTGATGAGGAGCTAGCAATGGCACTATTAATTACCGAAGAATGTATCAATTGCGAACTGTGTGAAGATGAATGCCCCAACCAAGCAATTTCACGAACCAGTGAGACATTTGTTATCGACCCAACCCGATGCACTGAATGTATCGGCCATTATGATGAACCAAGTTGTGTGGCGACGTGTCCGGTAGCATGTATCGAGAAAGACCCCGCCCATGCTGAATCCCTCTCTGAACTTGCCGACAAATATGCCGCTATGCACTGTTAGAGGGCGTTTATCTTAAGGCTACACTGGAATTGGGAAATACACAGCCAACAACATTAAACCCTTAATCTATTACAATGAAGGGTTGTTCCTTAGGTGCTTTATTAATACATCGCTGAGAAACTTTTCTGAATTCAGCCCTAAACGCTTAGCCACTTTGGCAATTTTGGTATCGGTTCTAAGTAGGACTTTTTTGGCGTACTCTAGCCGGTAGTGATAGACAAAACTTCTAAAATTTTTCTTCACTTGCCACTGTAGTGCCATCGCCAGTGTTGTAGCATCAATATTGGCCCTTTGACAAAAAGTCGCTAGGGTTAATCCAATTTCTTTATATGCTTTCTGTTCTATCATTGCCTGTTCTGCTAACGAAATAACTTCTCGCATTTGCGCAGGCTTAATATCCAAATGTTCAAGCCGTTCATAGTTCAATGGTGACGGCGATGTTGTGCGTTTAAATGACAACAACAACAAGCAAAGCAATAAAGGAACGCCAAGAATGACGTGGTGCAGAGTTTCCCACACTGGCAGATCAAAAAAGCCGAACATTGCCGCAGTTACCAATAATATACTCGAAAACGCAACGCTCACAGTAAACGCCATAATACCGGCCAATCTAGAGATCCTGAATTCACGCACATCAACCACCTGCTCGGGTAAGTGTCGGTGATACACATGCAAATGCTCGGTGATAAAAATACCCAAGAGTAAAATGCTAAACCCCGCAGACAAGGATGACAAATACACTGGCCACAGCAGCAAGGGGGTACCGCTTGGCGACGCCTGCAACCAAGCGAGCTTTTCGCTGGCGGGAATAAAAATGACAAACCCTTGAATTACCGCAGTAACACAAAATGGCCACCACAAACGAAGGCGTCGAGAGGGCGAGAGTACGAGCAAGGATTTTATGGCGCGATAACAACAAGTGAGCAATAACACCCCAAAAACATCCGACAGGCCGAACAATACAATGACGGATTGAAGATCCCATAACCTAACCCATTCGTCGAACATGAAGAGTGGCCAACACAACACGGCTAGGCCAACCCACCCTTTAGATGGTAGGTCATTGGCAAAATAAAACACTCTTGCAACTACTATGACGTACAAACAAATAATGCCATACAAGGTGTAATTAAAAAGAAAGTCAGTGCTTAGCATCCATTCGTCCTACTTTGCTATGTAGCCAATTATCACTGTGGCCGACATTACCAATAAATTTCTCTTTGCATCGCGACATTGCGCGTTCGTTCCATGACACCTATAAGAATAGACAGCTTTTCATTGGTCCACTGACTTAATTCTTCTTGCGACTCTAGCTCAGCATCTTTTAACGCCTGTTGTAGCATTAACAATGCATTTAATTCGTCAATACCGGTTAACAAATCAAGCCATGGGGCTCGAAAATTTCCCCTAGCTTCAACAAACAGGTCGCCTAGTAAAAAACCACTCCACAGGGTTTGTCGTAACAATACTTCAACAGCGGAATAATTAGTGGCCCCCATGGGTTTACTAAGCGGCATACTTTGTTGCACCGTTTGCCACCCTTGTGAAAGCCAACCTTTTGCGTGATCTATCACGGGAAGGTCAAAGCCAGTGTTTGGCTGCCTCCAGGGTTTAGTTTGCATCAAGTCTATAGCCTGCAACTTGATTTCTGTCATGTATTGATCAAAGAACATTTCTGACGGCACATGGGCGTGCAAGAGTCCAGCTTGTCGTCCTTGCAAATAGCTAGACACCGCAGGGTGTTTACTCAGCGTTTTAAAAAATAAACTTTTTTTAGACAAGAGGTAACGCAAACTTTGTAGGTCGTCCTGCCAGGCCCAACGCTGCGCTAATACGATAAGTTTCTTATGCAAATTCAATAACGCGGGACATTGCAAAACAGGCAAATACAAAGACACGCTTTGCAAAAGTAACCGAATACTTTTCGCTATTTGGCCAAGGGCTTTAATCTTTTGCCCAGAGATAAACGCATGCTCGTGATATTGCCAGTGTTTCAGCGCCGCACTTACTGCCAATATAAATGCTTCTTCTGTGGATGTTCTTTCGTCTAGCGGTAAAAAGTCTGGCAAAGCGACTTCTTTCCCGTTAAAGCCATGGAGCAGTTCGTATCCTTGAGCGGCTTTCGATACATCACTCAAGCGCACGTCCATCACTTGATTAATAAGAGTCGCCAAACTAATTAAGTGAATCACCTCTCCGGAGACCAACTCTAGTTCTATTTCGTTGATATACGACGATGCTTTTTCAGTGGCAGCCTCACCGCAGTCAATCACAACTTCAACCTTAGTACCTAAATACTCGACTAAGTATTCGTTGCGTGTGAAGTGGGTAGAGAACTGTTTCTCAAGGCGACACTGCCTTGCTTCTACTGGGAAGTTTTCGGGCCAAACACTGTCGTCGAACAAACTCAAGTCTGGCAGTGAATGGGTCAGAGGAATATTGTATTCGGCTCTCTCATGTAAGCCACCGATGACCTTGCCATTGGTTTTTAAGGTTTGTTCGTATTGCCCATTATTTCCACGCACCCTGAAACCCATTTTATGTTTCTGGAAGTCTTGAGAGGGCGTGTCGTAATAATCATTTTCTAGCCGCATTTCTCTATGAGATAGGCTTAAAACATTTTTAGCTTCGAAAAGGGGAAGCACTTTTGCAACGAATGTAGTGTGCGCCTCGGTGCGAGTCACAAACTTTAATTCAATTTCAGACATGAACAATGCAATAACGCAGTGAAGAATGTTGCCACCATACCTTTGTATAATACGAGAAGCAATCTTGTGAACGTGCCCTTTTTAAAATTTGTGCCGTCCGCAAAGCTTGCCTTTGTACTGAGCAACCAATACCATTTCTATACGCCGTAATTTTTTGAGATTTACCATGATTCGCCAGTGTATGTTTTTCGTTCTTTTGTTGTCGTCATTTTATACTTACGGCCTTCAAGACTCACCTTCTGAACTACAGCGCCAATACGTTCGAGAAGACCTTTTTATATATCTTCATACTGGCCCTGGCCGGAATTATCGCATAATTGGCTCAATTGACGCTGGCACAGAAATTTCTGTCATGTCGCAAAACAGCGATAGTGAGTTTACTCAAGTGACTGATGACCAAGGGCGAGAAGGATGGATTGAATCGCGGTTTGTAAGTAACACTGCCCCAAGTACACTTCGCATTCCCGCCCTTGAAAGTGCACTGGAAACCAGTCAAAACGACGCTGCTACACTTGCCGCAGAAAACACTGAATTACGTCAACGTATAAACCAAGCAGAGCAACAACTCAGCAGTATCAACGAACAACTACAGCAACAAACTGCCCAAGTGGCATCGCTAACCGCGTCGTTAGATAAGGCGGATCAAGACGAACTTATTCGCTGGTTTACCCGTGGAGGCATGTTGGCCGGTGCGAGTGTGTTATTGGGTGTTCTACTGACTTTTATTCCTAAGAAACGACGTCGCAATAGCGAATGGATGTAGCTAGCTTAACTGCGTTGGTTAAACACCAACGCAGTGCCGCTAGTACTTATTCGTCGTCTTCTATCAAAGTCATCAACGAGGTGTTACCACCAGAAGCGGTGGTATCGATACTGATAGTTTTTTCCGTTATCACACGTTTGAGCAGATTGTCATTATATTCAGCAGTAATCACTGGCAATATTGCGCCATCTCGCTGAGCAAGGGCATTTGACATAAATGCGCGACGTTTAGCATTAGAGTCTACCACCACACCGGCTAGCACAGGTGATGCTAGCAAGGCTTCTGTATGTGCCAGCTTAGCCACTTGTAGAACACCGTCTGGAGCCCCTGTCGCCGCAAACTTAGATTGGAATGCCAATGCCTCTTCGTAGAATAAATCAGACACAACAGTAACCACTGTGTTACCCGCAGAAAGCGCAGTAACCAATGACAGTACCCAATACTCGAAGGTTACATGCTTATCGCCGTAACACATGAGCGTGCCTCGTGGTTCGTAGTAAAGCTGATTAGACTCGCCTGTCGGCCCCGGTAATTCAACAGGCTTAGACAATTGACGCTCTACGTTCATCAATTGTTGTCTTGCCGTTTCAAGGGTGCGATTTAAGTCGTCGGCCAAGTCCTCAACAATATCTACATGAGCAATTTTCGCAAGAAGTTGGCGTACCATAGACACGCGTTCAATTAATGGCGTATGGCGCCATTGTGATTCCACGTTAGCTGCGTTGGCCATAATTGTTTTTGCCTGTTTGCAATGAAGTTCATCGCTGCGAAGCACTTCACTCATTGCTGCAATATCGGTGCTGCAATCTTCTTCGGGTGTGGCGACCTCAAGCATAAGGCGAGGCAAATAATTTGGACCACCCGCTTTAGGGCCAGTACCTGATAGCCCACGCCCACCAAATGGTTGCACGCCCACAATAGCGCCTATCATATTGCGGTTAATGTAAACGTTACCTGCACGGCTTTTCGCGGCCAGTTCACTCGCTCTTGCTTCAATGCGCGAGTGAATACCCATGGTTAACCCAAACCCTGTGCTGTTGATTTGTTCTAGCACCTTATCGACGTCACTCCCCTTA
>JALUXV010000269.1 GCA_027013165.1 Alteromonadaceae bacterium | reverse complement strand
AGAATTTTGGGAAAAACTCAACGACGGACAGTTCTTTGGTGGCCAATATAAACGTCTTGGAAAAGGTGGAAAGGAAATCTGGATCGAAGCCACATATAATCCCATCCTGGCTAAAAACGGAAAACCATGTAAAGTTATAAAATTTGCAACCGACATCACAAAAAAAGCATTAGAAACTTCTGAATTAAAAGGAATTCAAAATGCGATAGATAAAGCACAAGCCGTTATTGAATTTGAGTTAGACGGTACAATCATCACCGCTAACAACAATTTCCTCAACGTCATGGGATACTCGCTTGAAGAAGTCAGGGGAAAGCATCATAGTATGTTCGCTCAACCGGATTTTGCAGCAAGCCAAGAATACAAAGAATTTTGGGGAAAACTCAACGACGGACAGTTCTTTGGTGGCCAATATAAACGTCTCGGAAAAGGCGGAAAGGAAATCTGGATCGAAGCCACATATAATCCTATTTATGATGCTAACGGGAACGTATTTAAGGTTATAAAATTTGCAACCGACATCACAAATGAACAAAACAAGAGAATAACATCCGAAAATTTTGCTAGTGATGTTAAAGAAGTCGTGCAAGTTGTTGCATCTTCAGCAACCGAATTGGAAAGTACTGCTCAGAGCCTGACAGTCGCTTCAGACGAAACGAGCACTCGCTCCGGCACAGTCGCTTCAGCCACAGAAGAACTCTCGGCATCCGTAAACGAAATTTCCGGACAGGTCAGCAATTCTTTAGGTATAGTGCAAAAAGCTGTCGAGCAAGCGCGTAATACAGAAGAACTTGTAAACACATTGCTTCAATCCGCTGCAAAAATTGGTGATGTAACCCAACTTATTTCGGACATCGCTGACCAAACAAATCTACTTGCACTCAATGCAACGATAGAAGCAGCAAGAGCAGGTGAAGCGGGCAAAGGATTTGCTGTGGTAGCATCGGAAGTTAAGTCATTAGCTGCCGAAACAGCAAAAGCTACAGAACAAATAGATAAACAAACCAGTGATATTCAAAATGTCAGCCAAACAACTGCAAATGCGATCAACGAAATAGTAAATATCGTAAATCAGGTTAATGAAATTAGCACTGCTATTTCAGGTTCTGTCGAAGAGCAATCCGCTGCAACAAAAGAAGTGTCCTCAAATATTATAGCGGTTCAAAGTTCCGCTAGTGAAACAGGTCAGTCTTCGGCAACCATGTTGGAAGTTGCAAAAGATTTGGCAGCTCAGGCTGAGGATTTACAAGTTCGCGTCGACAACTTTCTGAATAAAATAAAGTAAAACACCTTACACTCGATAATATAATGACCAGTAAAGAAACATATCAAAACGAGGTTCTTGAGGCCATAGGCATTGTGCTTGATGAAGACTGTCAAAACCTTACAGAGGTTAGTGATAGATTCAAATTTATTGCTAGCGTTATAAAAAAATGTCAGTTCGCCCTCATAATGGTATCTGATGATTTGAATAAAATTAGTGGGGAGCTCGGTGACGAGAAAGTACAGTCCTTGTATAAAGAGATTGAAGCTGAGCTCTGTAAAATAACCTCTAACTATAAATAAGCATTATAAGAAAAACGGTAGCGTTACAAAGATTAACTAAGATTGAACGGTCCTTCAACAGGCTGGATTTTAAAACGCTTCTGTTAGCACTTTTAAAAGCTTCAGCCTTCCACACTACTCCCTGCCCCGATCATTCCCATCATCGGGGCTTTGCTCACGCTCTTGTTGTGCCCGTTCAATATAGGCCTCTTTTCTCTCTTCTTTAGACAATGACGTATCATTCTCCGGCAGACTTTCATAAGACGGCTTTTCTTCTTGCTGCTCTTGTGCCTTCTGAGCAGCTTCTTTTTCACGCTGTTCCTGCATCCGATCAAGATAAGCCTGTTTACGCTCTTGCACCGACAGTGATTTATCGTTTTTAGGAAAGTTTTCGGCAGACGTTTCTTCCCTGTCTTGCTTCTGGGTTTGAGTTTTGGACTTTTCTTCACGCTCTTTGGCCGCGTCTTTCAGATATTGCTGCTTACGCGCTTCAATATCTGACTTGTTATCATTTGAACGGCTCTGTTCACGCTGTTTTTCTTCTTCAGCATGACGCGCACGATCAATCTGCTGCTGCTTAATTTCTTCCAATCGCTTATCAGCTTCATAC
>JALUXV010000268.1 GCA_027013165.1 Alteromonadaceae bacterium | reverse complement strand
TCACGTACAATTCGCGCCCTGTTTTTTGAATTGAAGCGTCAGTGACGCAGAGCGGAGTTAACTATGTACGCGGTTTTCCAAAGTGGCGGTAAACAACACCGTGTGGCCGAAGGCCAAACCGTTCGTCTTGAAAAAATCGAAGTAGCCCCAGGCGAAACGGTTGAATTTGACAAAGTTTTAATGGTAAGCAACGGTGACGATGTAAAAATCGGTACACCAGTAGTTGCTGGTGGTAAAGTGACAGCTGAGGTTGTTACACACGGTCGTGGCGATAAAGTAAAAATCGTTAAGTTCCGTCGTCGTAAGCACTCTCGTAAGCAAGCGGGTCACCGTCAGTGGTTCACGGAAGTGAAAATCACTGGTATTAACGCATAATAGGAGCACGAACTAATGGCACATAAAAAGGCTGGTGGTAGTACCAAAAACGGTCGTGATTCAGAAAGTAAACGCCTAGGTGTTAAGCGCTTCGGTGGTGAATCTGTATTAGCGGGTAACATCATTGTTCGTCAACGTGGTACGCGTTTCCACGCTGGTGACAACATGGGTATCGGCAAAGACCACACATTGTTCGCATTGAAAGACGGCAAAGTACAGTTCGAAGTTAAAGGTCCGAAAAACCGTAAGTTCGTGAGCATTGTTGCTGAGTAAGCGCATTATTGCTTACGCCGAACAGGCTTAAGAAAACCCCGCGCTTGCGGGGTTTTTTGTTTGTAAAGTGAGACAGTTTTAAAATTCCAGCGCAATAGCACATCATTGTTGTCTGCGTTGCAGGCGATACCACTGGAATTGGTATAAACTTAAAGGTTACACAACGCACTAATACCAAGGCGATTCGCCCGGAGTGATAAATGAAATTTGTAGATGAAGCTGAGATTCGTGTTGAAGCTGGTGACGGCGGCAATGGCGTAATTGGCTTTAGACGTGAAAAATACGTCCCACGAGGTGGGCCTGATGGCGGTGACGGCGGAGACGGCGGCAGCGTATTCTTAATGGCTGATGAAAACCTCAATACATTAATTGATTATCGCTTCGAACGATTCCACCGTGCTGAACGTGGTCAAAATGGTCAGGGCAGTAACTGTACTGGACGTGGTGGTGCTGATCTTACGTTAAGTGTGCCAGTGGGTACCCGTGCTACCGACGACGACACTGGTGAAGTGCTTGGTGATTTGACTCGTCACGGCCAAAAGCTCAAGGTAGCACAGGGTGGTTTTCACGGTCTAGGTAATGCGCGTTTTAAAAGCAGTACAAACCGCGCCCCTCGTCAAAAAACCAATGGTACACCGGGTGAAATTCGCAACCTTAAGCTAGAGCTAATGCTATTGGCCGACGTAGGTTTATTGGGTATGCCAAATGCGGGTAAGTCTACCTTTATTCGTTCTGTATCGGCGGCAAAACCTAAAGTTGCTGACTACCCGTTTACTACCT
Source organism: Alteromonadaceae bacterium (assembly GCA_027013165.1). Classification (GTDB taxonomy): domain Bacteria; phylum Pseudomonadota; class Gammaproteobacteria; order Enterobacterales; family Alteromonadaceae; genus Alteromonas. The sequence goes on along the minus strand of JALUXV010000268.1, from coordinate 745 downwards.
TGGTGCCAAATTTAGGTGTAGTTCGCCAAGACTCACAACGTAGCTTTGTGGTTGCCGATATTCCTGGGCTTATTGAAGGTGCCGCAGACGGTGCAGGGTTGGGAATTCGATTCCTTAAGCACTTAGAGCGTTGCCGAATTTTACTCCACATTGTAGATTTACTACCTGCGGATCAAAGCGACCCTGCCGAAAACGCCAAAGCGATTGTACAAGAGCTTAAAAAATATAGCCCTAAATTGGCAAGTAAACCTCGTTGGTTAGTCTTCAACAAAGTAGATCTGCTATTAGAAGAAGAAACCGAAGAGTTGTGCAAGCAAATAGTTGAGGAGCTTGAGTGGGAAGGGCCGGTTTATCAAATTTCTGCCTTCCAAAGGCTAGGACTTGACCCTCTTTGTCATGAGATTATGAATTTCATCGAAACGCTGCCCGTCGAGGCAGAAGCGGAAGACGAAGAAGATGAAGTTGAGTTCAAGTGGGATACGTATCACAGAAATACTATCGAAGCCCATGATGATCTTGATGACGACCTAGACGACGATGATTGGGACGAAGACGATTACGACGTTGAAGTGGAATATCGCAAATAGTCTGTTACCTAATATCTGGTTAAAAAACGCGACTTGATGTCGCGTCAGACTGTTGAAAAAGCCCTAGACGGAAGTCTGGGGCTTTGATCTAATAGGCATAGTGAAATTCGGAGTGTTCACCATGCTAACCCCCAAGTCCCCACAGCAATACGAGTTTG
>JALUXV010000267.1 GCA_027013165.1 Alteromonadaceae bacterium | reverse complement strand
TGGTCACAATAAAACAAACGTTTCAATCCACGCGCCTGCGGGAGGCGCGACCGGCTTTTTATCTGCTACACGATCAAAGCTTTTAGTTTCAATCCACGCGCCTGCGGGAGGCGCGACAAAGCGCACAGTCCCACCACGCTCATAGTTTGATGTTTCAATCCACGCGCCTGCGGGAGGCGCGACATACCTCAGACTTCGATTTAGTGCGAACAAAGCGGTTTCAATCCACGCGCCTGCGGGAGGCGCGACGAAAGGCTTCCACGACTGCCGAGGATTTGCAAAAGTTTCAATCCACGCGCCTGCGGGAGGCGCGACGCTTCTGGCTTTGACTTTCGCCATTTCAATGCCGTTTCAATCCACGCGCCTGCGGGAGGCGCGACTCCAGATGAGAGCTCTAATGCGACGTTCTTAAATGTTTCAATCCACGCGCCTGCGGGAGGCGCGACCAGACGACGTAAACGCCCGTTTTATACTGAATGGTTTCAATCCACGCGCCTGCGGGAGGCGCGACCTAGCAGTGCTAACCGGTGGTGTACTTCTGAACTGTTTCAATCCACGCGCCTGCGGGAGGCGCGACCATTCGCAACTTCGTCTGCGCCATCCATTTCCTTGTTTCAATCCACGCGCCTGCGGGAGGCGCGACAATTTATGGAAATGGTGACCGACCTAGAGTAGTAGTTTCAATCCACGCGCCTGCGGGAGGCGCGACGTTTTTATATGCAAACACACTAGATGGTAATCCAGTTTCAATCCACGCGCCTGCGGGAGGCGCGACTTTCGATGGTCAAGTCTCAGAAGTGTGGTGGCAGTTTCAATCCACGCGCCTGCGGGAGGCGCGACTGCCTGTGTTAGCAGGCACATTTAAACTAGCACGAAAGTTTGTTTTCCGCTAACTAAATGCACTGGAGTAAAAAAAGCTCTGAGCACAAATGTAGTTCATAGTTTTTCTATATTTTTAAAGAACTTATAACACCGCTAGAACAGCTGCTTTTCGATGAGAACGATGAGCTAGCGGTTATAAAATGAGATTGTCTCTGAATATATCTAGTGCGACTTTTGCTCCATGGTGTTCGACTTTGTTTTTCCAATTTTTACCTAGTTTGTAAAAACGCAAGCTGTCGACATCTGAGTCATAAATAGATAAAAGCTTTTCTTTGAAAACTAGCCATTGAGCAGAGTTAATTTCACACTCAAATACCGAATATTGCACTCGAATTCCATAGTCCAAGCATACGTTCGCTAAATGCCGGAGGCGTTTTTTTCCGTCTTCATTTGCAAATGATACATCGTATGTAACCAATACCATCATCATTTAACTCCATTATTTTTTGATCGCAAAAGGTGGGTAATAGGTTAGGTCGCCCCTAAGATGTCGGGCTAATAACATCGCTTGTATATGTGGCAACAGTCCTATCTGCACTCTCTCTTGTAGAAAAGGATGCATCACTTCTTCCTGCTTCTTTGTCTGATATGTTTGAAAAACCTGTTTTCGTGCGTCGTCCTTCATAGTAACTCCGCCTAAAGAGTCAGTGACAAAATCGTTTACGGTTAGTGTTTTGTTATTAAATAGCTTTAATGCGATACTATCGACGATATAGGCTCTAAACTCTTCCAAAATATCAAGCGCTAAGCTATTTCTACCAGGACGCTCTTTATGAAGAAAACCGACTTGAGGATCTAGCCCTACACCTTGTAACGCGCCACTAATTTCTTGCCCCAAAACTGAATAAAGTAAAGAAATCACTGCATTAACAGGGTCTTTAGGAGGTCGGCGAGAACGCCTGCAAAATAGCTGCTTATTACTATTTCCCTTAAACATATCGGCATACGCAGTAAAATAATGCGCCGCTGCCTCACCTTCGAGGCCAAGTACCGTATCGTAAACAGGTACCCACTTTAGTTGGTCAATAATTTGTTTTAATCGCTGTATAGCTTTTTCTATTTGCGGCGTAGTGTTGTGATTGCGTCTAAATCGCATCAGTAGCATACGTGACGAACGTATTTTTGCTGCAACTATATGCCTTGCAATTTCAACTGAGGCCTGTTCATCAACACTAAATTGCTGCCTTCTTAGTAACACGTTCCCTGTCTGTTTACCGACAATATTTGCCAGAAAGCGGCCATGCATGTCAAAAAACGCCAAGTGGGTACCATTTTCACCACAAAAACCGAGCAACTGCGGCGACACCATAATGTTGCCAAAACAAAAGATGCTACCAATAGAGTGAATAGGAATTTGCATGAGTTTTTGCTTTTCCCCTTCTACTCTTTGCTCTATCAACAACGTTTCTCGTTGTTTGTGTAAGTAAACGCCATCCTTAGTGATATAAAGCGAATTTTGTAATTTTTTCATTCCTCCTCCAACTCAAACAACGCAGAAATATAGCGCTTGGAACCATCATCACTCGTTAACTGAGGCTGACAAATGTCTATAAGAGAGCAGACTTTACAATGCTTGCCCAACGTTGGCGGAGGTGTTCGAATTTGCTCAAATAGTTGTTGGATTTGCCCGATTAAAGTTACCGTTTGATTTCGTAAGTGTGTATTGAGCTCCACATTAATGCGTTTTCGAGTTTGCCAATACCAAAGCGCACCGTTTTCTATCTTTACAGCTAGCATTTCCTCAATGCACATTGCTTGCGCACAAAGCTGAACTTTGTCTATGTCGTTCACTTTCGGCTTACCACGTTTATATTCAACGGGTATAAATTGTTTGGTAGCTCTGTGATGCTCTAATAAATCGAGCTTTCCCGTTAAACCCAAATGCGGTGCAGTTACAACTACGCCTCGTTCAAACCTCACACCTTTACGAGTTTCGGGTTCGCCACTATCAACGCGCTCGTGCAATTGCCGCCCGTGCGCCGTTAAGTAGTTTTCTTGCCAGGCTTGCTCAAGGTGGATCAGCGCACATTGGCGCTGACAAAAAGCAAAGTGTTGAATAGCAGAAATACTAACTAGGCGAACATCACGCACTAGAAACCTTCTACAACTTCAGGCTCTAAACCTTGTAATGCGGTACCGAGCGAGTCTTTCAGAGCATCAGTTTCAAGTGGTAAACCATTCTTAATATGTTCTCGCAACGTTTTGTGCACTTTGGCCGATGAGTATTGTCCCGATTTGGAATCATGTTGCCACCAAACAAGGTGCGAGATCCCCATCGATCCCTCGGGGCGAGCAGATGACGCGTCACCTTCAAAAAGCTTTACTAAAGCCTCTTTGATTTTTTCAGCGTCATCGTTAGTAAAACCGGTTTTTTCAGCCAATTGCGGCGTTATTGCACCAAAAGTAACATAGGTAGCATTATCAACTCGGTGTTTCATACCCATGGTATCTGACGACTTTTTAGTGCCATCGCCCTCACCACTTACACTTTTGGTAATCTGGGTACTAGTGATACTCACAGGCTCAATACTAAACGCGCTTTGAATGGTAACTGGACCGCGAATTGGAATAGAAACACCGTCCGAACCTTTGGTTTTAGAAAAGGCAAACACTTGCCCAAATGCACGTACGTCGAGCCATTTTTCACAGCACTTTTTAGCGGCCTCATCTGGTGCCGTTTTTTTACTGTTGAAGGTATCCTTTCCTAAACCAAATTCATCAGATTCAGCTCGATTACGGAGGCTTGTCATACCATCCATTTTTTTTTCGTCGGATTGAACAAAAATGCATTCGCCTGCTTCTTGTAAACGATCGCGAATTTTTCGCTTCAAACAAACATCGGTAATTTCACCAAAGCCATCATAATCGGTACGAGGGCGATTGCCATTGAGTGGATCACCATTGGGATTAGCATTCAATACGTTAAAAATAAGTGCGAAATCGATTTTATTTTGTAAAGACATTATGAGGTTCCTTTTCTTAAACGGTTTCTTCAACTAAATCTGTAGCTTGTTCTTCTGCAACTTTTTTAACCCATTGACCCTTTTCAACTTTGTGGGTTTCTAACCACATCATTTGGTTATGAAAACCAAGTAAAAATTCAGGGCTAAGTTTTTGGTTTGAGGTAAAATCAGTTGAAGAAAACATATCGGTTATTTGACTAATAAGTGCCTTTGTTGCGCTGTCATACCCTTGATAATTGTTGAACATACGCTGTTGATAAGGCACCAACGCATTACTGATATTTAGCCAAGTAGACGCTGGTTTGTTGACAAATTGCGTCATAAAGCGCTCTGCAGTTGTTAAACGATTAGATTCACTGCTTGATAGCGCAACTTTTTCAATCTTGTTTGCCACCGCCAATAAACGACCGAACAAATAGTCACGACTGACGTTGCCTTGTTGTAATGCCATTGGATAATCCTTTTGAATAGTTGAATTGGTATTTCGAGCGTAAAACCCTTTGATTAATGAACAGGCAATGCCTAAGTTTTGCAGCCAAAGCCATGTTTGATCTGACTTATAAGCCACGCGATTTGTAGCGCGGTAAAATGCGTTTTGCATTATGTCTTGCGGAATAGGCTTCCCCTCGACAATACAGGGGTATAAACGCGTAATGAGGTTTTTCTTTAACGTATCTGCCGACTTGAGTACATCACCGTAGACGCCATCCAATACTCTAAACAAACTGGGCGCGCTACAAACCCATTGCCAGCGCTCATTATGTTTGACGCGTTGATGCCAGCCTAAATCGTATTGCCACTGCTCAAGTCGCGCTAAGAAGTCTTTGGCGATAGTTTCGCGATAATACAAAATGCCCATGCGCCCTGGTGTTGCAGAATCTAACCCAAGTAGAGCGATCTGTTCATTGTCGTCGAGCTGGTTTTTCGACTTTATGCCATTGAACAAAAGCTTAAGCTGCTCGGCATAAGCGCGACCTAAATCTTGAGTGTGATTAACCGTGGCAGCTACATTTAAGAGACTTGCTAAGTTACTCATATCCAGTTCAGTTGGTTTAGGAACACTTTTACCCGAAACCGCCCAAGCTAAATAAACCTGATCGCCATTTCTAAACACGCTTTGTTTGGTTAACAAGCATCGTAGGGCATTGTGTGCTTTTTGCGTTACTTCAAAACTAATGTTGCAAGCTTCTTCATTCGACAAAAATCGTCCTCGAAAGGTATAACCGCTTTTATCGTTAGCTGAAATTAGTTTTGCTTTATCACCGCTATGACGAATTTTTGCCGGATGATTGCTCGCCACAAGTTTGTTTTCACCTGTGGCATAACATATGGCCGTACTTTCTCCGTTTTCACTATCAAAGGCGATCCAGCTTTGCTGAACACTTGGGTCAAGCCAAGTTTTTGATTGTTCATCACCAGGTGTCTGAACACTCCAACACACAAGCGCTGAGCCTTGATCAAATATGCCTTTTTCCTTGGGCAATATTTTCAGTAAAAGCGGAATTTCGCTATCAGCCTGCCAACCGGTAAGCAATTGCCCATCTTGCGCATGCAACACTTGTTCTGCGATCAAGTCTGCAACAACCGTTCCTTTTTCAATGTATCGAAATACCGCCTCCACAGCTGGGTGACTATTCGCAGAATCGCACCAAGCCTTGAGTTGCGCTCTATACAGCTCGAAGCCCGATTTTTTAAAACCACCAAAATCAACATAGTCTTTGGCAACATATTGAATTTTATCTGCTAATGCGTGCGGACACAGGCCACTGCTTCGTCCCGCAGATTGTTCTGTTGCCGGTAAAACAACCTGTACTTTTTCAAGCACTTCGGCGTTGAGGAAGTCTCCTTCGTTGTTTATCGCGATATGTATATGCGCATTCTGTAATGTGTGGCAAATTGGCATTACCTGTTCATCAAATGGCAGCGTATCATTGCGCCTTTCTAGCGCATCATAGGTTTTGTGTAACGTCGACAGCCACGTCATGAGCAAGTCTCCGTCTGTTCAACACCCTGCAAATTCTGCTCAAGCTCAAAGTGCTTGGCAGTCATTTCTCTTACGTGTCGTGAAACTGGGCAATCCGAAACGTGGGGGTATTCGATAACGCCATTTTTCATTTTGCCATGCCAAAATCGACTGCTTAGCTCATTGTTACCCGTTTCATCTGGGTAGCCAAAACTGTGAAACATTAAGCCAAAACCAAGTTCGTCAATGTCATCATACGCCCCATCACCCTCACCAAATACGCAGGGTTCAACATAACCTTGGCAGTCGCGTGTACCTAAGAAGATATCTTGTCGCCCCCCCTTATCAAGCATCCGCTTTGCTATGGCATAATGCTTACCATCGATCCTATCCCTAGTTAACTCAGGGCGATGTTCGTTCCACTCAAAATGCGCTTCTACTTGGTATTCAACATCATGCAAAAAAGTGTAATAAGCCAAAGTGTTACCACCGCCCCAGTTCAACGGTTTTGTACCCTTAGTTTGTGTTCGCAACGGTTTAATCACACGAACTCTATCAACATGCCAAATGAGTGTTGGCTTCCAATAGATTGATTTTAAAACGCCCTTTATCGCTTCATAGGTAGGCAAGTGATAAGTACATTTTTCACCACCTACTTTTGTTATGGGATCGGTAAATAACGCATACCTTCCCCAAAGCCTAAAACTGATACTATTTTTCACACGGCTCTCCTTGCTAAAAGCATGTTCACTGTTAAACAATCAAATCTTGCTGAGCATTTGTTACTTCTGCGCTCAAGCCAAACTCATTGCTGTAGAATTCTTGACTTAAATAAAACACGGCTTCATCTTGGGATATTGGGTAAACTGCTCGTTTGTCGACTAACTCTTGCCAGACGTTAGGAAACACATTAACGCTGTATTTTTGTGCAGATTTAAGTAGGCTGCGATAGCTACCTGCATCAAAGCGCTTATCTAAACCGCACAACTTAGCGATGATGCTTATCGCCTCGTCATTAAAAGGAACAATCACAGAATTCACTGGCGCATCAATCGCTTGAAACTGTTTGGCCGCAGTCATAAAAGACTGATTTAATACAAATGGATTGCTATCTCGATATGGACCAATGCTTATATTATTGCTTAGCAAGCTAAGTATTGATTGGCCATGTTTAACCGGGTACGTCATTTCTTTGTGACGATCATAAAAGTAGTATTGAAAATAGCGAGTCATGGCTGCTGGTTTAAGTAATTCTTCTTCGCCAAACTCGGTAAATATGCGGTTAGTGGCCTCAATACCGGCTTTAATATCTTGTAGCATGCCAACATTTTCTTCGGCTGGATTAAGCAAAAGAACACTTCCTAGCGCTAGTTTGCCATTTCGGTTACAGCGCCCGGCGGCTTGAGCAATTGAATCTAAACCCGCAACAAAACGAACCACGCAGTCAAAATCAACATCAACACCCGCTTCAATAAGCTGTGTACTGATACATAACGTTGGCAATCCGTTGGATAAACGCGCTCTCACTTCATTTAAAATTTCTTTTCGATGCGCCGAGCACATGCCCGTGCTCAAATGAAATACTTTCGTTTCTTGAGATACTTGGTTCTCTAAAGCTAGGTACAAATTTTTTGCCCACGCTTTAGTATTTGTTATAACCAAACAACTTCGTACTTCGTTTAGTTGGGATAGTATCAACTGAACAATTTCAGCTTCACTCCACCCCTCTTTTTTTGACAGGTTTTTAATCCGTACTCGCTCTAACTGGTGATACAGGCGTTCTATATTTGGAGTTAGTTCATTTTCAACTTTTAGATTTAACTCTCCCAACGCTTTTATCCGCTCCGGCAACTGATTTAGCAAAGGTTGAGTGGCGGTGCACATCAGCGCAGTGGTATTACAAAAACGTGTTAGGTAATTAATCGTATTGTTAAACAAATGAACACAGCGAATAGGAAGCGTTTGAATCTCATCAAAAACCAGCACTGCGTTACTAAGCTGGTGCAAACGCCTTGCCCCACGGGTACCACTTGAGAAAACACTTTCTAGGAATTGGACCATAGTAGTCAACACGATGGGCTTGTCCCAGTTATCACAAGCAAGTTTTGAGCGCCAAGTTTGTTGTTCTGGCTCTAGACTTGAGTGATGCTCTAACACCCAATCATCCGCGTCCAATCCATCTAATACTTCACGAATAGCACTCGCGTTCTGCTCAATAATCGAAGTAAACGGAATAACATAAATGATCCTATCTAGGTTATGCTTGTTAGCATGATGGAGTGCGAAACGTAAACTTGCGTAAGTTTTGCCACCGCCGGTCGGCACCGTTAGGCTGTATGTTCCGGTGGGTTCTTGAGCGCGGTTAAAACAGTTGTCCGAGATTTCGGCACGGATATGATCGATAGGGTTCACAGGCTTGAATTGCGCAATAAAGCTTTCAATATTGTCACAAGCTTGTGCCCAATTCGTTAGCTTAAAACGCTCTACTTTATTGCTAGGTTGCTCGAAGTCAGCGCTATCAATTCTGTCGGCATCGATTAAGCAACTGAAGAGCATTTTCGTAAACATGCCAAGATAGTAATCATGCTCAACCTCTGAAAGATGACACTTATCAAACATGCGCTTCAACTGTTCAGCGCTATTTGCAATAAAATCAAAACTCGAAAGGGCTTCAACGTTTTGAATTAATTGAGGATCAGCATTTTTACAACACTCTTGAAGATGGGTGTACGTATCGTCTTTATTTAAACGGTTTACGAACACATTTTCACTCGTAGACAAGCTATCGATTAGGCCACTATGGTGAGAGGCGATACAAATGCTTAGCGACTGCGTTATTGTTAACGCATATTTAGTAAGCGCTTCATCTTGTTGTTGCAACTTACCAACGAATGGAATAAGCCTATTACAAATCCACTGGGCGCCCGCACTTGAATGATCGATTTTCCCTTTTAGGTTTTTGCTGTTGACGATCTCAAGACTACCCTCATCATTATCGGGATTTGCATTAGTTTGCTCTTCTATTATCAGGTGCATATATTCTTGAAATGCAGAGCTATATTTGCCGAAGTCATGCATTAAACCGATGAGTCGCCCCTGCTCAGCAAAGCCAATTTTCGCTGCTAACCGTTCAGCTAAATCACCAACAGCCAATAAATGAGTTAAAACAGTCTGATGGTTTTCGCTCCCCTTCGCGGGGTGAGCTATATACCCAGGTACATCCTTATCCATAACACCGCCTATTAATTAATCAGTTACATTCCATTTTCCATAACGGTGTTGCCGTAGCAATACAGGTCATAAAACCAGTAAACAAACTTGACCGGTTGTACGTTTTACCCTGCACTAATGGGTAAATAACCACTGGCTAACTTCCTCTTTATTCACTAACACCAATTGTTGTTGCTGAGGGGTTGCGGCGAGTTCGCCGGTGTTCACTTGCATTTCTTGTATTAGATATTGAACAAGCGCTGCTTTAACGATGATTTGCAGTTCGCCATTGTGCATTTGATAGTCTTGTTCAATTACCGATGCTTGTTGAGGAGTAAATCGATTGTCGGGTTTGAATTTGAGCACCACATCGCGATTCCAGTTGTCGTCTTTGTTCCGCGGGTGGGTTGCTTCACTCATTAAAAATGGTTCGCCGCGAAAGCGGCTAAGCACAAAATCTCTAAATTCACCTCGGTACTCACAGTAACCGCGTAGATGCCATCGCAAGCCGGTTTTTACAAAAGTGTGAGGCTGAATTACGCGCCCTTCTGCGCTGGTTGTACTGAGCGATACGTAATCTACGTCGACGCGTCGTTGTAACTTTACGGCGCTAACTAGCGCTCTCATTATGGTTGGTGAAATCGGCCTTGCGGGTAAGCGCAGTTCGGCATGGGTTATGGTATTCGACGCAAATACAGCATCTTCATTTAGGCCATTTAGCCAATCGAGATATTCACTTACATCGCCAGTGATGTAATGCAGTTGGAATGTAGTTTGGGCGAGATGCGCTTTGGCACTTTTACAATAAACAAGATTTGTGGGGTGGTCATCTATATAAGTGCTAATATATTTTTTGGCTTGGGTTGAACTGATGCCAAAATGTTCACACAGTTCAGGGCTATTTACTTGCCCCTGCCAGTAGGCAACCAATTCGATAAACCAAAAATACTTTGACGTGTTTTTGTTTTCCATAACAATATCCATATCGTTGTGAAAATTAGGTTAATTACTATTCAAATTTTCGTCAAGCGCATTTTTTCACTCCCCATCATACTGTTTCAGATATTCGACTTGATCCCACTCGAAAGTGAGAAATATCCCTATTTGCTTCAAGTCTTGTAAGTATTGGCTATTCAATTAGAAAGGACATAAATAGATTTCTGGGGAAAATATAAAAAGGCGAGTTTTTCAGCTCGCCTTCTCAACTACCTTGGAGTTTCCAACTTCAATTGTCGTGATCTACAACACCCTACTCCTCCAAATAACTCTCAATCGTAGGGCAAGAGCAGATCAAGTTACGGTCACCGAATACATCGTCGATACGGTTAACACTCGGCCAGAACTTGTTACGGTGAACTTCTGGTGCAGGGTATGCCGCAAGTTCGCGGGTGTAGCTGCGGTTCCAGTCGTTGTCGCAAATGTCAGCCAAGGTGTGTGGTGCGTTGTGAAGTGGATTGTCGGTTGCATCCCACTCGCCGCTTTCTACTTTGGCTATTTCTTCACGAATGCTGATCATGGCATTAATGAAGCGGTCTAGTTCGTATTTGGCTTCTGATTCGGTTGGCTCAATCATTAGCGTACCCGCCACTGGGAAGCTCATGGTTGGTGCGTGGAAACCATAGTCGTTAAGGCGCTTAGCAATGTCCATTTCAGTCACGCCGGATGATTCTTTAAGCGGGCGTAGGTCGATAATACATTCGTGAGCAACACGGCCGTTATTGCCTTTGTAAAGTACTTCGTAGTGGCCATCTAGCGCTTTGGCAATGTAGTTGGCATTCAAAATTGCTACTTCGGTAGCTAAGCGCAAACCAGCAGAACCCATCATTTTAATGTACATGTAGCTGATTGGCAGAATAGACGCACTACCCCATGGTGCAGCAGAAACTGCGCCGCAGTCGTCACCAGCGGTGTCTACATTAACTACAGCGTGGTTTGGTAGGAAAGGCGCAAGGTGCGACTTAACACCGATTGGTCCCATACCTGGGCCGCCACCACCGTGAGGAATACAGAAGGTTTTGTGCAAGTTCAAGTGAGATACGTCTGAACCAATGAAGCCCGGAGAGGTAATTCCCACCTGCGCATTCATGTTGGCACCGTCCATGTATACTTGGCCGCCGTACTGGTGAACAATGTCACAAATTTCACGGGCGGTTTCTTCGTATACACCGTGGGTAGACGGGTATGTAATCATGGCACAAGAAAGGTTATCGCCAACGTCTTCAGCTTTAGCGCGAAGATCGTCTAGGTCAACGTTACCGTTGTCGTCACATTTCACTACAACAACTTTAAGGCTAACCATTTGTGCAGAAGCCGGGTTAGTACCGTGCGCAGAGCTTGGAATTAAGCACACGTTACGGTGCCCTTCACCACGGCTCTCGTGGTAACGCTGAATGGCCAACAAACCAGCGTACTCACCTTGTGCACCTGAGTTAGGCTGCATAGAAAGGGCATCGTATCCGGTAATCTTGATTAGCCAATCACTTAGCTCGGCAATCATTTCTTGATAGCCTGTGGCTTGGTCTACCGGAGCAAACGGGTGAAGCTGACCAAACTCAGGCCAGGTAACAGGGATCATTTCCGCAGTAGCGTTTAGCTTCATGGTACAAGAACCCAATGAAATCATTGAGTGGTTCAATGCCAAGTCTTTGTTTTCAAGTGACTTGATGTAACGCAGCATTTCTGTTTCAGAGTGATACTGATTAAATACTTCGTGAGTCAGAATGTCGCTAGTACGTACTAGTGCTTCTGGAATAGATGCCGAGCCGTTCGCGGTAATATCACTGTCTAGCGCATCGATGCTTAGGCCGTGGTCGTCGCCAACAAGCAAGCTAAATAGTGCATTGATGTCGTCGCGAGTAGTAGTTTCGTCTAGTGAGATACCTACCGCGCCTTCTAAATCGGCACGTAAGTTCATACCAAGGCTGTAAGCTTTAGCTAGCACTTCGTCTTTATTGCTTACATTTACGGTAAGCGTATCGAAGAAGGTACTGTGCTTAGGCGATAAGCCTTTTTGAGTTAAGCCAGCAGCAAGAATATCGGCAAAGCGGTGAATGCGCTGTGCGATAGTTTTTAGCCCTTCTGGGCCGTGGTACACCGCATAGAATGATGCCATATTGGCCAACAACACCTGAGCAGTACAAATGTTTGAGTTAGCTTTTTCACGGCGAATGTGTTGTTCGCGGGTTTGCAGCGCCATGCGCAATGCTTGACGGCCACGGGTGTCTTTACTTACACCAATAATACGGCCAGGCAATGAACGCTTGTAGCTGTCGCGCGTAGCAAAGAATGCCGCGTGTGGACCACCGTACCCCATAGGTACGCCAAAACGTTGTGCACTACCTAAAGCAACGTCAGCACCTAGCTCGCCCGGTGACTTAAGCATTACCAAGCTCATAAGGTCAGCGGCTACTGCCACAATACCCTTTTTCGC